>NZ_CP059060.1:603883-905824 GCF_014217875.1 Synechococcus sp. LTW-R | reverse complement strand
CTCATAGGGGCGGTTGGGATAGGCCGGTGGTGCACTGGCGCTCAGGCCGGCGTGGCTGCCCCCCAGGATCAGCAGGTCCTGTGGGCGGTTGGGGACGATGCCTTGGATCACCACGCCACCGCCGATGAAGCTGGGGGCCTGGTTCAGGCTGAAGTCCGGCGAGTAGGCCGCGCTGATCCAGACCCGATCATCGAGTCCCAGGCGTAATCCGCTCTTCCACGTCGCGCTTCCATAGACGCCTTCGCCCTGGAAGTCCGTGGTGAAGCCCCCCACCGACAACAGCGCAGCAGGCAAGGTGGGGGTGGCGGCAACGGAACCCTTTGGCGTGTAGTTCAGCTGCAGGATGTGGGCATCGCCGACCTTGGTGGGTGTGAGGTTCACCGGCGCCCCCAGGGAGGTGATCACAGGGATCGCTGTTTTCAGGTCAAACCAGCCGTAGTAGACGGCGAGGGTCTCGTGGGGATGCAGATCCAGCCGTGCCGCGAGGGCAGAGAAGGGCGTAATCGGAATGTTCCCCGCATAGATGTTGTAGGTGTTGTTCAGCGCCGAGTGCACATAGCTATCGAGGATCGGGGCCGTCATTAAGGTCCCGTCGAAATCGCTATTGATCGGGATGACACCAGCGCGTACTCCAAGCCAGCCGGTTCCTGCGTCACGCTCCAGCGAAAGTTCCGTTGGGTAGAACCCGGCGGGGTAGGCCAGGGTTTGTGGGGTGAGAAAGGCGCCAATCCGGCCGGCGTAGCTGTTATCGCCGGCGACGTGGTTGACGTTGAGGTTCAGGCTCCAGTGGTCCAGCTCGACCCAGTCCGTGGAGGCCTTGCCCAGGCCAGCTCCGACCTGGAGATCAAGTGCGGTGTCTTGGATCCAGGCCGATGTCTGCGCCGACCCGCCGATGGGGTTGGCCATGGGCTCGGCGGTGTAACTGATCGAGACGCGCAGCCAATCCGGCAGCTTCAGTGCCTGCTGCAGGCTGAAGGACTGATCTGCCGAGGCTTCCGCGCTGGGCGTGTCGACTTCGCCTGCCCAGGCGCCCGCCCCAAGCAGCAGTCCCAGCAGGCAGCCCAGGGATCCAGTGGCGAGGCCGCGCGGGATCACCGTGGCGTTCGAAAAGGCGATCCCATCTTGGCGAGGTTGAGGGCGTTACGCCTGCGCGTTCCTCAGTGCCATTGGGCCCGATTGAGCCGCCAATTCAGTGGTTCACCGGCGTGGAACGGCACCAGGGTGGTTGGCGTCGTGCTGCCGTTCTCGAGTTCCATCAAGCCAGAAACCGCCTCGCTCTTGTCGTTGCGTTCCAGCTGCACCGTGCCGGTGTTGAGCGGAAGCCCGTAGAAGGTCGGGCCATGCACGCTGGCAAAGGCCTCGAGGCGATCGAGCACCCCCTCCTCCTCGAAGACCTGGGCGTAACTCTCGATGGCAAACGGTGCGTTGTAGATCCCGGCGCAGCCGCAGGCCGATTCCTTCGATCCCCTCGGGTGGGGCGCTGAATCGGTGCCCAGAAAGAACTTGCTGCTGCCGCCGGTTGCCGCCGCCCGCAGGGCGAGGCGATGCCGTTCCCGTTTGGCGATCGGCAGGCAGTAGAAGTCCGGCCGCAGGCCCCCTTGGAAGAGGGCGTTGCGGTTGATGTGCAGGTGATGCGGGGTGATCGTCGCCGCCAGGTTGTCCGGTCCGGTGGCAACGAAGTCCGCCGCGTCGGCGGTGGTGATGTGCTCGAGCACCACCTTCAAGCCCGGATGGCGCTGGAGCAGGGGGATGAGCTGCTGCTCGATGAAGACCGCCTCGCGATCAAAGATGTCGACGGTTGGATCGGTGACCTCGCCGTGGATCAGCAACGGCATGCCAATCCGCTCCATCGTCTCCAGCACGGATTGGATGTTGGCGAGATCGCGCACCCCGGCATCGGAGTTGGTGGTCGCGCCGGCGGGGTAGAGCTTGGCGGCGGTGAAGACCCCTTCGCCATGGCCCCGCTCCAGTTCGGCGGGGTTGATCGTCTCCGTCAGATAGGCGGTCATCAGTGGCGTGAAGCCCGCTGCGGCATCAGGCCCTTGGCTGGCGCGGAGGGCGGCCGTGATCCGATCGCGGTAGGCCTGGGCTTGCTCCACCGTCGTGATCGGCGGCTTGAGGTTGGGCATCACGATCGCCCGGGCGAATTGCCGTGCGGTGTGGCCGACCACGGCCTGCAACATCTCCCCATCCCGCAGGTGGAGATGCCAGTCGTCCGGGGTGCGGATCGTGAGGGTGCTGCTCATGCCTTTGTTTTACACAACGCGCTGGCCCTACTCGAAGGGCGTCTCCCGCGGCTGGTTCCAGGTGGAGCGGTTGGGGCCGCCGGAGACGAGGTAGGCCGAGAGGGCCAGCAGCAGCACCGAGCCGGAGAAGACGAGCAGGTTGGTGGTGTTGTCGATCGGGAAGATCAACATCGATTTGAAGGCAGCCACGATCAAGGCCACCAGGATCACCTTGACCAACTTCTCCTTGAGGACATCCAGGCTGCGGATGTCCAGGAGGCCGTTGCCGCCGGCGCCCGGGCTGCGGGCCGCTTCGATGTCGGAGATCAGCAGCTCGTAGACGCCGTAGCCAAAAATCATCAGCGCGATCCCAATCAGATAGAGATCGACGCCGCCCACCAGTTCCCCTAGCAGCAGGGCCACGGTGCGGCTGTCGTCGGGGGAGGCATCGAGCAACAACCCCATCGAGTGCCAGATCTCAGAGGTCCCGCTGATGAAGGTGGCGCCGCTCCCCAGCAGGCTCATCACCACGGGAACGATCGCGATCAAGCGGAATTTCCAGAGCCAACGCTCAAAGACGTTCTCAATGGCCCAGCTCAGACGCTTGATGGAGCTCATCGACGCGTTGCATGCAGCGATAGATGGGGTGACCCTAGGCAGGCCAGTCCTTGGATTTGTTTGACGGCGGAGTTGGTCGCGATCCGAGTGCAGCCCCGCGCCAGCCGCGATCAGGTGCAGGGTCTGCGGGATGGGGCGATTGCGATTCAGCTCAAGGCTCCCCCGGTGGATGGGGAGGCCAATGCGGCCCTGCTGCGCTTTGTCGCTCGCGCCCTGGGTGTGCGGCCCCGCAGCGTCGTGCTCGTCCGCGGCCAGACCAGTCGGATGAAGTGGATTCAGGTGGAGGGCCTCACGGCCCAAGCGGTGCAGGAGCAGTTGCTGGCTTCGCCCCAGCCCTAAAAACCGATGGCACAATTCGCGAAATGAGCCCCGATTGATGCCCCATCCCCCCTCGCTCATCGGCAAGGTGCTTCGAGCATTTCCCCTGCTCGCTGGCCTGGCCCTGACCGGTTGTGCGGTGGAGGGCTCCGGGCTGCAAAGCCAAAAGCTGGCCGCGGTGAAGGCGCGGGGCGAATTGGTCTGCGGCGTTGATGGCAAGTTGCCGGGCTTCAGCTTTGTCGCCCCGGATGGCCGCTACCAGGGCTTCGAGGTGGACCTCTGCCGGGCCGTGGCCGCGGGTGTGCTCAGTGATCCTGGACGGGTGCAGTTCCGCGACCTCAGCGCCAGTGAGCGCTTTGCGGCGGTGAACAGCGGTGAGGTGGATCTGCTCTCCCGCAGCACCACGATGACCCTGAGCCGCGATGCGGCGGGGGGCAATGCCCTGAGTTTTGGCCCGATTCACTTCTATGGCGGCCAGGCCGTGATGGTGAACGCCGGCAGCGGCATCACCACGCTGAAGCAGTTGGCCGGCAAACCGATCTGCGTCACCACGGGCACCACGACGGAGTTGAACCTCGCCGATCGGATGCGCGAGCTCAACGCCGCCTACATGCCGCTGAAGTTCCAGAACGACGGCCAGACCTACGCGGCCTACCTCCAGGGACGCTGCGTGGCGGTCACCAGCGATCGGGCCCTGCTCGCGGCCAAGCGCAGCAGCTTTCCCGACCCCAAGGCCCACGTGCTGTTGGCCGGCGACCTGAGCAAAGAGCCCCTGGCGACGGCCACGGTGAATGGCGATCCGGTCTGGGCCGACGCGGTGCGCTGGATCACCTACGCCTTGATGCAGGCCGAGGAGTCCGGCATCACCCAGGCCAATGTCGAGGCGAAGCTCGCCGAAGCAAAGGCCGATCCCAACCAGGCCGATCTGCGTCGCTTCCTGGGGGTGGATGGTCAGCTGGGCCAGCAGCTGGGTTTGCCGGCTGACTTCGTCGTTCAGGTGATCAAGGCCACCGGCAACTACGGCGAGATCTTTGATCGCAACCTGGGCGTGAACACCCGCATCAACCTCGAGCGGGGCACCAACCGTCAGTTGACCGATGGCGGTCTGATCTACTCGCCTCCCTTCCGCTAATGGCGCCGCCGGTCACCCCGTGGTGGCGCAACCGCCGCCTGATCCCGTGGCTTGTTCAGGCCGCCGTCGGTGTGGTGGTGCTGGTCCTGGTGGCCTTCCTCGTGGGGAACTTGGTGCGCAACCTGGCGGCCGCTGGGTTGTTGCTGACCTGGCGCTGGATCGGCAACCCCGCCGGCTTTGACATCGCCGGCAGTTGGTTGCCCTTCAGTGCGGAGCAGCCCTACTGGTGGGCGCTGCTTGCCGGACTGGTCAACACCCTGCGGGTTGTCGTCATCGGTCTGATTGGCGCTTCGATCGTCGGCACCGCCGTCGGGGTGGCCTCCTTCAGCGGCAATGCCCTGCTGCGGGGGCTGGCGCGGGTCTACGTCGAGTTGATCCGCAACATCCCGCTGCTGCTGCAGTTGGTGTTTTGGTATTTCGTGGTCTTCCTGGCCCTACCCGGTGGGGCCAACGCGATCCAGTGGCCCGGGTTGGTGTTGGCCCAGTCGGGCCTCTACCTGGGCATGCCCGAATTGGTGAACGGGGTCTGGCAGGCGCCGATTCGCCTGAGTGTTGAATTCGCCGCCCTGTTGACGGGATTGATCGTCTACATCTCCGCTTTCATCTCCGAGGTGGTGCGCGGCGGGATTGCCTCGGTGCCCAAGGGGCAATGGGAGGCGGCCCGTTCCTTGGGTTTCACGCCCCTGCAAACTCTGCGGCGGGTGGTGCTGCCCCAGGCCCTGCCGGTGATTGTTCCGGGCCTCAACAACCAGTACATCTCCTTGGCGAAGAGCTCGTCTCTGGCCATCGCCTGCGGCTACGCGGACCTCTACTCGGTGGCGGAGACGACCTTGAACCAAACCGGCAGGGCCGTGGAGGTGATGGTGATCCTGCTGGGGGCGTACCTGGCGATTGACCTGGTGATCTCCGCCTTGATGAACGGGCTGAACCGGGCCGTCCAGCTGAGGAGCCGTTGATGGAACGTCCCTCTGCGCTGCAGCGGCTGCGGGCCGCCCTGTTCGCCTCTCCCCTCGATGGGCTGATCACGGTTGTGCTGCTGGCGGCCTTGCTCGCCGGTGGCCACGCCCTGCTCCACTGGCTCGTCTTCAAGGCCCAGTGGGCGGTCATCCAGGTCAACAGCACCCTGTTCGCCGTCGGCCGCTACCCATTGGATCAGCAGTGGCGTCTCTGGTTGCTCACCACGCTGCTGGCGGTGGCCACGGGTTTGAGTTGGGGGCTGCTGCGCGCCTTGCCCCGCCCCGATCGCCGTGCGGTGCTCTGGCCCACCAATGACCGGTTCGCGGTGGCCCTGCTGAGCGGTTTGGGCGTGCTCGTTCCGCTCGTCTTGCAATTGAGCGCTGCCATCGCCCTGCGCTGGTGGTTGATCACGGCCCTCCTGATGGCCAGCCGTTGGTTGGCCGGGCGTTGGGGTACGGCCCTGCCCGCCATCGCCCGCCGCGGCTGGCCGTTGATCTGGCCGCTGCTCTATCTGCTCGGCATGACCTTGATTGCCGGTGGATTCGGCGTGCCCGCGGTCTCCCCCTACCGCTGGGGTGGATTGCTCTTGACCTTGATTGAGGCCTGCTTCGCGATCCTGCTCTGCTTCCCCCTGGGGGTGCTGCTCGCCCTGGGCCGGCGCAGCAGCCTGCCGCTGTTGCGTTGGCTCTCGGTTCTCTACATCGAGTTCATCCGCGGTGCGCCGTTGATCACCCTGCTCTTTTTGGGGCAGAACATCCTGGGCCTGCTGCTGCCGGGCGGCTTCACCCCGGATCGGGTCTGGCGGGCGGCCTGGGTGCTGACCTTCTTTGCGGCGGCCTATGTCGCCGAAGCGGTCCGCTCCGGACTGGTGGCCCTGCCCCCCGGTCAGATGGAGGCGGCCCGCGCCCTGGGCTTGCCGGTCCATCAGGCCATGCTCCAGGTGGTCTTGCCCCAGGCCCTGCGGGTGGCCTTGCCGGCCATGGTCGGGCAGTTCATCAACCTGCTGCAGGACACCACCTTGCTTTCGCTGATCGGCCTGTTTGAGCTGCTGGGGACGGCCCGGGCGGTGATGGCCAATCCGGCCTTCATCGGTAAAGACGCCGAGGTCTATCTGGTGCTGGCGGTGCTGTTTTGGTGCTGCTGCGCTGCCTTGGGTTTGGGGAGCCGCGCCCTGGAAACCCGCCTGAACACCAACCCCCAACCCGCCTGAGGTTTGCCATGACGGATCGCGACCTGATGATCGAGGCCCGCGGGGTCGAGAAGTGGTATCCCAACGGCTACCACGCCCTGCGCGGTGTGGACCTGAACGTCTACCGCGGTGAGGTGGTCGTGATCATGGGGCCCTCCGGCTCCGGCAAGAGCACCTTCATTCGCACCTTCAATGCCCTCGAGGATTTTCAAGGAGGGGAGATCGTCGTCGATGGGATGGCGCTCTCCGATGACGTGCGCAACATCGATGCCATCCGCCGGGAGGTGGGGATGGTCTTTCAACAGTTCAACCTGTTCCCGCACCTGACGGTGCTCGAGAACCTCTGCCTGGCGCCCGTGCTGGTGCGCAAGCGGGAGAAGGCGGAGGTGGAGCGCGAGGCCCTGGAGCTGCTGGCGCGGGTCAACATCCGCGAGCAGGCGCACAAATACCCCGGCCAGCTCTCCGGCGGTCAGCAGCAACGGGTGGCGATTGCCCGCTCCCTCTGCATGGAGCCGCGGGTGATGCTCTTCGATGAACCCACCAGTGCCCTGGACCCGGAGATGGTGCAGGAGGTGCTGGAGGTGATGCAGGAACTGGCCCGCGAGGGCATGACGATGGTGGTGGTCACCCACGAGGTGCGCTTTGCCCGTCAGGTGGCGAGCCGGGTGGTGCTGATGGCGGAGGGGGAAGTGGTGGAGATTGCGCCGCCCGAGCAGTTCTTCAGCGCGCCCCAACACGAGCGCACGCGGCAATTCCTGAGCCAGATTGCCTAAATGGAGCGGCGCCACGTTCAGGCCTACATCGAAGAGGTGCCCCGCTGGTCCAGCGGGGAAGGTCTGGCCGGCCCGCCCCTCTCCTCGATGCAGTGGCTGGTCTGGGTGCTGGCCTCGGCGGGCAAATTTTTTGAAGGCTTCATCGTCTTCATCGGTGGCATTGCCCTGCCGCTGGTCCACGAGGAATTCGCCCTGAATGCGGCGGAACTTGGCCTGCTGACGGCGGCTCCCCTGTTCGGAATCCTGCTGGGTGCCCTGGTGTTGGGCGGCTTGGCGGATCGCTGGGGGCGCAAACCGGTCTTTATCGCCGAGATGCTCCTGCTGTTGCTGGGCTTGATCGGTGCGGCCTTCAGTCCGAGTTTTGCTCTGCTGCTGGGCTGTCTGCTCCTGGTGGGGGTGGCCCTCGGGGCGGACTACCCCACGGCCCATCTTGTGATTTCTGAATCGATCCCCTCAGCGATCCGGGGTCGCTTGGTGCTGGGGGCCTTCAGTTTTCAGGCCCTGGGGGCCCTGGCGGCCACCGCCTTGGGCATCGGCGTGTTGCTCTTGCGCCCTGAACTGCAGGCCTGGCGCAGCTTCTATCTCTATCCGGTCCTCCCCGTGGCCCTGGTGGCCTGGGGCCGATTGCTGCTGCCGGAGAGCAGCCACTGGTTGGCTTCGCGCGGTGACCTGCGCGGCGCCGCGCAGCAGTTGGGTCTGCTCTTGAACCGCTCCGACGTGGAGCTCCATCCCATGGAGAGCACCGCCGCCGCCCACGGTTCCTGGCGGGAGCTGTTCCAGGGGCGACTGCTGCGGGCCACGGTGCTCTCCTCGGTGCCCTGGTTCCTCCAGGACATCTCGACCTACGGCATCGGGATCTTCACTCCGGTGATCATCGGCGCCTTCTTTGGCACGGAGATGGGCGGTCACAGCGTGAGCGCGGTCATCTATGACGACCTGCTCGGAGCCAAGGGCGCGGCCTTTGTCGACCTGGCCTTCGTCGCCGGGATCGCGGTGGCGATTGCCCTGGCGGATCGCTGGGGCCGCATCCCTTTGCAGGTGCTGGGTTTCATCGGCTGTGCCGTGGGCTTGACCTTGGCGGCCCTGGGCTCCGGTGATGGCCCCTGGGGCCAAAGCCTGCCCTTAATTCTGGCCGGTTTTGTGGTCTTCCAGTTCATGACCAACGTCGGGCCCAATGCCCAGACCTATCTGTTGGCTGGTGAACTCTTCCCGACCCACCTGCGGGGCTTGGGGGCTGGTGTGGCGGCCGCGGCGGGAAAGGTCGGTGCGGTGCTCACGGCCTTTCTGTTTCCGGTCCTGTTGGCGCAATGGGGCACGCAACGGCTGCTGCCGCTGCTGGTGCTCTCCTCGCTCGTCGGTGCGGCGGTGACCTGGATCTATCGCATCGAGACGAAGGGCATGGATCTGGGTGATGCGGCCCACGAACGGCCATGACCCGTCCCCGCCAGCTGCTGCTTCTGGCGGGTGGTGGCCACAGCCACGCCCTGCTGCTGCGGCGTTGGTTGATGCGGCCGCAGCTCAAGCCCAAGGACACCCAGGTGGTGCTGGTGAATCGCGGCAGCACGGCCCTGTATTCGGGGATGGTGCCGGGCTTGGTGGCGGGGCTTTACGGCCTGAGTGAGTGCTCGATTGATCTGCGCGATCTCTGCGCGCGAGTCGGTGTGACCTTTGTGCGAGCCGAGATCACGGGCTTGGATCTGCCGGGCGCGCAGCTGCTGCTGGCCGGGCGGCCACCGCTGGCCTTTGATCGCCTCAGCCTGGATCTGGGCTGCCAGACCCGGGAGGCCGCCGGGCAGCTCGGGGTTAAACCGCTGGAGCCCTTCCTGGCGTGGCTGCAGCAGGCACCGCGCGCGATCACGATCCGCGGTGGCGGGGCAGCGGCGGTGGAGCTGGCTCTCGCGTTGGTCGCCCGCGGCCATCAGCCCCGCTTGCTGCTGCGGTCTGAGCAGCTGCACCTGGGTTCGCCGGCGGCCAACCGCGCCGGGGAGCGCCTGCTGGCCGAGGCGGGGATTCCCCTGAGCCGCCATGTGGGCCCGGACACACCGGCGGATTTGGCCTGCACGGGCTCGGAGGCTCCGCCCTGGTTGGCGGCCAGTGGCCTGCCCTGCGATCCCCTGAGCGGCCGGGTTTGGACGGAGCCGAGCCTGGCGGTGGAGGGCCATCCCCAGCTGTTTGCCTCGGGTGACTGCGGCTTGATTCGCCGCGATCCCCGGCCCGCCTCGGGGGTCTGGGCGGTGCGGGCCGCACCGCTGCTGGCCCGCAACCTCAAGCGCAGCATCGAGGAGCCCCAGCGGCGCTTGACGTCCTGGCGTCCCCAGGCCCGCGCACTCCAATTGCTCGGTGACGGGGGAGCGCGTGCCGTCGCCTTCTACGGCGCCAGGGCCTTCGGACCCTCCCTGCTGCTCTGGCGCTGGAAGCAGCGCATTGATCGGCGCTTCATGGAGGGGTTTGCGCGCGGCGCGGTCATGGCGGGCGGGGAGGCGATGGCCTGCCGGGGCTGTGCCGCCAAGGTCGCCGCGGATCCCCTCCAGCGCGCCCTGGCCCGGCTGGAGCCGGAGGCCGGTTGTCCGCCGCCGGAGGATGCGGCGGTGCTGGCGTCCAGCTCCAGTGGTGCGCTGTTGCTGCAGAGCCTTGATGGCTTTCCGGCCCTGGTGGATGACCCCTGGCTGAATGCACGGTTGACGACCTTGCATGCCAGCAGCGACCTCTGGGCCTGTGGTGCCCAGCTGCAGAGTGTGCAGGCCCTGGTCACCCTGCCGGAGGCGTCCGCGTCCCTGCAGCAGGAGCTGCTCTTTCAAACCCTGGCCGGCGTGCGCTCAGTGCTCGATCCGCTCGGGGTGCCGTTGCTGGGCGGTCACACCCTGGAGGGACGCGATGGCGCCGGCCTGGGACTGAGCTTGAGCGTCAATGGATCGGTCGCCCCTGAGCGCCACTGGCCCAAGGGCCCCCTGCAGGACGGCCAGGTTTTGCTCTTGACCCGGCCGATTGGCACCGGGGTGCTGTTTGCGGCGGCGATGGCCGGGCTCGCCAAGCCCGAGTGGATCGACTCCGCCTTGGAGACGATGCAGCAGAACCAAGCTCCCCTGGTGGAGCTGTTGCAGGAGCACGGTTGCCGTGCCTGCACGGACATCACGGGGTTTGGCCTGCTCGGTCACCTCGCTGAAATGCTCGGCACGGGCCAAGTGGTGGAGCTGGACCCCGGCGCCGTTGCGGCCCTGCCTGGAGCGCGGGAACTGCTTGCGCAGGGGCTGGCCAGCACCCTGGCCCCCTCCAACGCCCGGGCCTTGGCCCATCTCGATCCCGGCTCGGGCATGCGTTGTTTGACGCCCGCCACGGCCGTCGATCAGCAGTTGTGGATCGATCCCCAGACCTGCGGACCGCTGCTGGCGGCCCTGCCGGCGTCCCGGGCGGAGGCGGCCCTGGCTGGCCTGCACGCAATGGGGTTTGCCCAGGCGGCCGTGATCGCTCGGGTGTTGAAGGCCTAGTCACGCACCAGCCAGCCCACGGTCAGATCAGCCGGATCGCGCTGCAGGTAGAGGTAGCCGCGGGCGCCCTTGCTGCGGCGGCCGTTCACGATCAGGGCGCTGTAGTTGTAGGTCCGTCCGCTCTGGTCGGTTTCCTGGATCGTTCCCCAGCAGCTCTTGGGGCTCAGGCTGAGGGCGCCGCTGTAGCTGACGCTTTCGTTGTCTCCGCCGTAGCTGGAGAGGGCGATGCCCTCCACGCTGCCGTTGGTCCAGCGTTCCCGTTGCACCACGGCATTGGGGCTCCAGCCGCCATTGACTTGGCTGAGGCCCACCTGCCGGCTGACCGCCAGCCCATTGAGGTTGGCGCTGTTGCAGCGGTCCGTCGCCATCGGGAGCCAGCTTTCACTGAGCACCTGTCCTGTGTTGCGGATCAAGCCGTAGACGGGGCGGCCGCGCCCATCGAGCACGACCTCGCTGCGGTCGACGCCCCAGGGCAATGTGCGCTGGATGACGGCGACACAGTTGCTGCCGATCGTCCGCTGACCGGTGTAGGCACTGCGGCGTTCGCCCTGGCCGCGGCGCTCCACGATCAGTCCTTCGACGCGCCCATCCGGGAGCCAGCGCTCCTCCATGAGCCGGGCGGTTGGGGTCTTGCGGTTGGCGATGACACCGGCCCCCCAGACCGCGAAGCGTCCGGTGCTGCTCGGGCACTTGGCGGAAGCCGCTTGGCTGGCGGGCACCGGAAAAGCTGCCAAGAGGAGGGCAGCAGGCAGAACAACGCGAGCGAGGCCCATCGCGGCGGCTCCAGGCAGGGGTGCGCGCATCTTGGGCTTAATTCAGCTCGGCGGCTACGTCGGGTTTGATCAGGCAGTCGCTGCGGGGATAGCTGACGCACAGCAGTGCATAGCCCTGCTGGATTTGTGCTTCATCGAGAAAGCTCTGGTCGGCCTGGTCCACGCTTCCCTGCAGCACTTTCGCGGCGCAACTGCTGCAGGCCCCCGCCCGGCAGGAGAAGGGGAGTTCTAGTCCGGCGGCTTCAGCCGCATCCAGGATGTACTGCTCGCTATTGCATGGGAAGGAGCCACCCGCTTCAAGCTTGATGGTGTGGCTGGCCATGGCAGGCGGGGGCAGATATCTCGTTTCTAGCCACGTTTGGGTCTAGATCTTCACCATCCCGCAACGCATGCCTTTGAGCACCGCCTGGACTCTGTTGTTGACCTCCAGGGTCTTCAGCAGACGTTTGGTGTAGGTGCGTGCTGTCTCCTCGCTGACGACCAGCTGTTCGGAGATTTCCCTGTCCGTCAGCCCGCTGGCGAGCAGGTCGAGCACTTCGTACTCCCTAGGGGTCAGCCGGGGGCAGCTCAGATACGGCAGCTGTCCGGACCGCAGTGAGGGGCTCCGGTAGGAGTGGTGCCCCATCACCGCCAAGACGGCGGCCTCCAGGGGTTTTTGGTCTTCGATGAAGTCCGCCTCGGCCACCACGGCCTCCAGCCAGGGCGCGTCGGCGTGTTCCACCGGAATGGCATCCCCCAGGGAGAGCATCACCACCTTCAGCTGGGGCTGCAGCGCTTTGGCTTTCTTGGCGAGGTCAAAGCCACTGCCGCTCTCAAGGAAGTCGGTGCAGATCAGCAGCTCATAGGGCTCCTTGGCGAGGTAGCCCAGGCAGCTCTTTTCATCGGTGACGGCGCAGCCAATCAGCTCGGTCTCGCGGAAGCTCTCGCAGAGGCAACGCAGGAAGAAGCGCCCCTTCATGGCCAGGGCGACCTTGCCGCTGACCGCAACCGAGAGCAGGACCTCGTCAAGGTTGCTCCCCTGGAGCGTCTGGAGATAGGGGGTGAGATCCATCGCTCACTCCTGAGCGGAGGGCTGGCCCGTCGGGGCTACATCCATCATGGGTTGGCGCCTGCCGCGGCGGAGTCTTTGCCTTAAACCGACGTATTTCGTTTAAAAAATGGGCTCAATAAAAAGCCCGCGCATGATGAGTCACATGTGCGGGCTTGGTTAATCTTTAGTTGACGCGATCCCCAGTCCGGGCGTCGGCTCACTCAGCTGGCTTGGACACGGCTTTCACCAGTTGGGCGTAGAGATAATCCGGGGATTTGTACTGCCTGGGGAGGCAGTGATGGAGGGTCTCCAATTTCCCCCAGCACACCGTCTTTTTGATCTTGTTGAGGGTGCGCTGTTCTGCGATCAGCATCTTGAGTGCCTTGCAGTACAGCTGATAGTTCGCCTCTAACTCACCAATGGTGATGCTCGGGGCTTGGGGGGCGGTCATTGGACTAGTCGTCGTAGACAAGGCAGCCGGGAGCGTCGGGATTCAGATCGCAGTAGACCTCCATGGGGGTGGGGTCCTTGCTCTCCTCGGGGTGGTGGGCCTTGTAGGCCTCCAGATCCTTAAGCTCGGCTTCCAGGTGAGCGGCCTTGGATTTGTCGCCCGTGTTGCGGGCCTGTTCCAGCTCGCTGCGGTCCTGGGCGATGTGGGCGTCGATGCTGTCCAAGAGCTCATCTTTGCTGCGCAGTACAGCTAGATCTGCACGCCGTTCCCTCGATACCCCCATATGGGGTCGATGCCGCCCAAAGCCTGCGAGCATGGGCGCACTCTCCCGGATGGATGGGATGGCTCTTCCTCGGCTTGGGGCCGTGGTGCTGGCGCTGTTGCTCTTGGCGAGTTGTTCAGGTCGCCAGCAGAAGGAGGCGCCAAAGCAGGACACAGAGGCGAAGCGCCAAGCCCTGGTGCAGTGCCGCCGTTACCGCGAGAGCCTGCCGCCTTTGGTGGAGCGCTATCGCGAAACCGAGTCGCGTCTCAAGGCTATTGAGGAGGAGTCCTTTACCCCTGCCCTGGCGCCGCTTCCCCTTGATCCTGAGGAGCAGCGCCTGCTGACGATCTACGACCAGCAGACCGAGCAGGAGCAGTACGAGCAAGCCGTGGCCGACTGGCGGCGCAGCGAAGCCAAGCGTCGTCTGGTCTGGCGGGACGCCCAGCAGCAGCGGCAGGAGGCGGCGATCACCGAACGGGATCAGCTCGCCGATCAGCTGCGCACGATTCACCCGGCCCTCTTGAGCCAAGCGAAGCCCCCCAGCCTGGATGCGGCAGAACTCAAGCGCTTTTTGGCCTGCTCAACGGAGCAGCTGCGTTAATGCGGCTCCGTCTGTTCTCCGCCGCGTGGACCGTGCTGATGTGGGCGGCTGGGGCCAACGCGCAGCCCCAAGAGCCCGTCGCCCATTGCGTCCGCCGCTTTGGTCACACCGGTTGTGCGGCCCGTCTCTACGCCCAGCTGCTCTGCGAGTCCTTTGACCAACCGGCGCTGCTCCTGGCTCAGCAGGCGCGCTTGGCGGAGGACTTTGAGCGGGAGGGCATTGCCTTTGAAGGGATCAGCGTGGATGAGGTGGAAACCGCGGCGGTTCGCTACTACACGCCGATGCTCTGCCAGGAGCGCAGCCCCAAAATTCGAACCCTCTTTCAGCTTTGAACCGCATGCGGCGGCGGCAGGTGCAGGCTGAAGAGCCAGGCCAGAGCAACCATCGCCGAGGAGCACCAAAGGCAGGCCTGAAGCCCGCCGATCAGGAAGACCGCCCCGGAGAGCAGCGTTCCGAGTAGGCGTCCTGCGGCATTGGCCATGTAGTAAAAGCCGACATCGAGGCTCACCGACTCGCTGTCGGAGTAGGCCAGAACCATGTAGCTGTGAATCGAGGAATTCATGGCAAAGACCACGCCAAAGGCGGCGAGTCCAGCGACGATCGCCAGCCCTGGATCCGCCACCTGCCGCCAGAGGGCGATGGCGATCAACGCGGGAATGGCGGTGAGGAGTGCGCTCCAAAACTGGACGGCGCTGACGCCCGGGCTGCTGGTCTGCCCCCAGCTGCGGCGCAGGGCTGGCGCGGACCCCTGGACGATGCCGTAGCCGATCACCCAGAGACCCATGAAGCTGCCGACTTCCCAGAAGCGCCAGCCCAAGGCCGTCTCCAGGAAGACCGGCAGGGCGACCACGAACCAGACATCGCGGGCGCCAAACAGGAACAGCCGCGCCAGGGAGAGGACGTTGATGCCTTCGCGTTTGGAGAGCAGGGAGAGGACCTTGGGCTTGCGTTTCATCTGCCCCATGTCCGCGGGCAGCCCCAGGGTGACGAGAAAGGCCAGCATTAATCCCGCGGCCATTACGCCCACTGAGGCGTTGAAGCCCAGGCCCGTCAGCAGGACGCCACCGAGGAAGAAGCCCACTCCTTTCAGGGCGTTCTTCGAGCCGGTCAAGAGTGCGACCCAGCGGAAGAGTTGCTGATCGCCGTCGTTGCTCTTGACGACGGTCTTGATCGCGCTTTTGGCGCTCATCTTGTTGAGGTCCTTGGCGATCCCGCTCAGGGCCTGGGCGGCCATCACATAGGCGACGCTCCACCACTTCGGCCAGGAGTCCGCCACGGGAATGAGCATCAGCAGGGCGCCGATCTGCAGCCAGGTGCCCAGCCAGAGGGTCAGGCGCAGGCCAAAACGAGCCCCGAGCCAGCCGCCATAGAGGTTCGTGAGGATCCCGAAGAATTCGTAGAAGAGAAAAAGAAAGGCGATCTCCAAGCTGGTGTAGCCCAGCTGGTGGAAGTGGAAGACCACCAGCATCCGCAGGGCCCCATCCGTCAGGGTGAAGGCCCAGTAGTTCGCGGTGACCCGCTGGTACTGCTCCAGGGCGGTGAGGCTGCTCATCCCTGCTCGATCACGTGGCAGACCAGATCGGCCATCCGGCAGCTGTAGCCCCACTCGTTGTCGTACCAGCCGTAGACCTTGAGCTGGGTGCCGTCGACCACCATCGTCGAGAGGGCATCGACCACCACGCTGCGGTTGTCGTTGACGTAATCGACCGAGACCAGAGGTCTGGTTTCGTAGCCGAGGATGCCTTGGAGCGCCCCTTGGGAGGCCTCTTGGAAGGCTTGATTGACCGCTTCTGTGCTGGTGGGTCGCTCCAGCTCAAAGACCGCGTCGGTCAAGGAGGCGTTCAGCAGGGGAATGCGGACGGCATGGCCGTTGAGCTTGCCCTCGAGTTCCGGGAAGATCATCGCGATCGCCTTGGCTGAACCGGTGGTTGTCGGGATCAGCGATTGCAGGCAGGAGCGTGAGCGCCGCAGGTCGCTCTTGAAGGCATCAACGACGACCTGGGTGTTGGTGACGTCGTGCAGGGTCGTGATCGAGCCGTGCCGAATGCCGAACTGCTCGTGGACGACCTTCACGATCGGAGCCAGGCAGTTGGTGGTGCAGGACGCCGCCGTCAGCAGCCGGTGTTCGCTTGGGTTAAAGAGAGCATGGTTGATCCCGTAGACGACGTTCAAGGCTCCCTTCACCGGGCAGCCCACCACCACACGCTTGATCCCGGCCTGGCTGAAGTAGGGCTCGAGGGTCTCCGTGGTCTTGAAGCGCCCACTGCACTCGAGCACCAGTTCCACCCCGGCGGCCGCCCAGGCCACCTCGGCGGGGGCGGCGCAGCGGCTGAAGCCCAGGCGTTGTCCGTCGATCAGCAGTTCGGATGCGCTGGTCGCCTCCGCCTGACGATCCCAGCGTCCATGGACGGAATCGAAGCAGAGCAGGTGCGCAGCGGATTCAGCGGTGGCCTGGTTGTCGTTGATCAGAACGATCTCGATGCCGGGTCGTCCCCAGAGGGCGCGGCAGACCAGCCGTCCGATCCGCCCGAAGCCGTTGATGCCAATCCGCATGCGTCGCACCCGATCAATCAATCAATCTTGATGCATCAAGGTTTCTTGATTGGTTAAGGTCCGGTTAGGCGCGGCCCGAGCCATGACCCCAGTCACGACTGCCCAGGAGCTCTGCCCCCTGTTCAAGGCCTTGGCCGACCCCCGGCGCCTGGAGGTGGTGCTGGCGCTGGCGGCTGGAGAGCGCTGCGTCTGTGAGCTCACCGAGCAGATGGGTGTGGCCCAGTCCAAGCTCTCCTTTCACCTCAAGGTGATGCGAGAGGCGGGCCTGCTGGACTCCCGAGTGCAAGGACGCTGGATCTACTACCGCCTGCGGCCAGAGGCGATCGCGGAGTTGGGCGATTGGCTTGAGCGTTTGCAGACAACTGCGCCGTCAAAAGCCCAGTCCTGCTGCTGATTCACGCAATGTTCACGCAGCCTTAACCCGCTCCTAACGCGGGCCGGATCGTGTGTTGCGTACATGGAGAGGAACCCCCAAGGTTTTTATCCATGACCTTCGCGAAGAAGGCCCTTCTGATCGGCTCCCTGCTGGCCGTCGGCACCGGCATGTCCGCCTCGGCCGCAGACCGCCTCAGTGCTGCTGGCGCAACCTTCCCCGCCAAGATCTATCAGCGCTGGTTCGCTGACCTGGCGAAGGCTGGTGGCCCCCAGGTCAACTACCAAGCCGTTGGCTCCGGCTCCGGCCGTAAGGCTTTCATCGACCAGACCGTGAACTTCGCGGCCTCTGACGATCCGATGAAGGCCAAGGACATCGCCAAGGTGACCCGTGGTCTGGTGCAGATCCCCATGGTGGGCGGCACCATCGCCTTCGGTTACAACAAGCCCGGCTGTGACCTCAAGCTGACCCAGAAGCAAGCCGTCCAAGTGGCGATCGGCAAGATCACCGATTGGAAGGACCTGGGCTGCTCCGCCGGCGCCATCACCTGGGTGCACCGCTCGGATGGTTCCGGAACCACCAAGGCCTTCACCAACTCCCTCTCCGCTTTCTCCCCTGAGTGGAAGCTCGGCGCTGGTAAGTCCGTGAAGTGGCCTGGTGCGAACGCCGTGGGTGCCAAGGGCAACTCCGGCGTTGCTGGCGTGATCGCTAACAAGCAAGGCGCCATTGGTTACGTCAACCAGTCCTACATCCGTGGTGCTGTCAAGGCTGCTGCTCTGCAGAACAAATCGGGTGAGTTCATCAAGCCCAGCTACAGCTCCGGTGCGAAAGCTCTGAACGGCATCAAGCTCGATCAGAACCTGGCTGGCACGAACCCCAACCCGACCGCCAAGGGCGCCTATCCCATCGCGACCCTGACCTGGGCTCTGGCCTATGCCAAGGGCAATGGTGCCAACGCCGACACCATCAAGAAGACCTTCAACTACATGCTGAGCGACCAGGCTCAGGCCAAGGCAGACGACCTCGGTTTCGTTCCCCTCAAGGGCGCGATCCTCTCGAAAGCCCGCGCTGCTGTGAACAAGATCGGCAAGTGATCCTTCGGGATGACTGATTCATGAAGGGCAGGGTTCATCCCCTGCCCTTTTTTCTTGCAAGCTGAGTCGAGTCACAAAAAAGCCACCCTCTTTGGGGGTGGCTTTTTTGTGTGAGGATTATTTCTTGTCGATTGTTTGTGGCTGTTCATCTTTTTCTTTGTTCCGCCTCTTGCTCCTCCCAGTCTGACCGTTCTGGCTGGCACTGTTCACCCATCCGCACCCGGGCACGAAGCTGATGGATCCAAATGGGGTGCTGACCAGCAATGAAGTGATGCAGATGTTGTTGAAAATACTGGCTTTCGTTCTTGCGCGGAGTATTCCTTGATACGAAGAAGGGAAGATTGTCAACCTTCTGTTTGTGGGTAAGGGGCGCTGTTGTTAAGCGGCTCTTAAGGAAGTTTTGCCTATGTTGTGACAGCTTATACGAAGCGACTTTCTCGTTGTGGATCAGACCGTGCCTCCCTCCCGTGAGCAGGGGGCTCCTCCGGTTTACACGCTGCGACAACGGCCTACTTCCGAGAAGTTGGTTGATGAGGGGTTCAGGCGACTTGTTGTCGCTTTGGCCTCGATCGTGGGCTTGGTACTAATTGGGATTTTGATCACCGTTCTGTGGGGATCAAGGGAGGCGATGGCCGAATTCGGTTTGTCCTTTTTGGTTGTCTCCGATTGGGACCCTGGCCTCAATAGCTATGGCGCACTCACGGCGATCTACGGCACGTTGGTGTCGTCCGTGTTGGCCATCCTGATTGCGGTGCCGTTGGGTGTGGGAACGGCCATCTTTATTACCGAGAACTTGATTCCTTCCGGCTACCGGCAGGTGATCGGCTTGATGGTCGAGCTGCTCGCGGCGATTCCTTCGGTTGTGCTCGGCCTCTGGGCCATTTTTGTGATGGAGCCGTTCCTTCGGCCCATTCTTCAGGTCTTGCACGACCGATTGGGCTGGATGCCCTTCTTCGCGACCGAACCCTTGGGGCCTGGGATGGCTCCTGCTGTGTTGATCCTTGTGGTGATGATCTTGCCCATCATTACCGCGATTGCCAGGGATTCACTGCAGCAAGTGCCGAATGAACTCCGCCAAGCGGCCTACGGAGTCGGCACGACCCGTTGGCAGGCCATTGTTCAGGTGATCTTGCCCGCTGCTGTCTCGGGGATCACCGGTGGTGTGATGTTGGCCTTGGGGCGGGCGATGGGGGAAACCATGGCGGTCACCATGATCATCGGTAATTCCAACAACTTCAGCTTGAGCCTCTTGGCTCCTGCGAACACCATCTCAGCCATGCTGGCCAACCAGTTTGGTGAAGCAGACGGTATTCAGATCTCCGCTCTGATGTATGCAGCGTTTGTCTTGATGATTATGACGCTGATCGTCAACATGTTGGCGCAGTGGATTGTGCGTCGGCTCAGTTTGAAGTACGCCTAGGAGGAAGAACCATGTCGACTTCTAGGCCGAATCGCACGCTTTATTTCAACCCGAACCTGCCCCGCAATCGCTGGAATTTTGCGTTGACAGCTGTTGCTGTTGCGTTTTCCTGCATCGCGGTTCTTCCGCTCGTGCTGGTGCTGGGCTACGTGCTTCTGAAGGGCGGATCCTTCCTGTCTGTCTCGCTGTTGACCGAATTGCCCCCTCCTCCAGGTCTTGAGGAGGGCGGAATCGGCAACGCCATCGTCGGCACCATCATCGTCACCTTGATTGCCAGCGTCATTGCCATTCCCGTTGGCATTGGCGGCGGCATCTATCTCGCGGAATTCTCCCGTTCCGGTTCCTTCGCCTCCTTTGTTCGCTTCGGAACCAACGTCCTGGCTGGGGTGCCCTCGATCATCTGCGGCGTCTTTGTCTATGGCTTGATCGTGAGTACCCGGTTGCTCTTCGGCCAGAGCTACAGCGCCCTTGCTGGAGGAATTGCACTGGCGGTCTTGATGTTGCCGACGGTGATCAAGACCACTGATGAAGCGCTGAAATTGGTGCCGAATGAATTGCGCTGGGGCGCCCTTGGGTTGGGGGCCTCGCAGTTTGTCACGGTCACGCAGGTCACCCTGCCGGCTTCATTGACCTCGATCGCGACGGGTGTTGTGTTGGGCATTGCTCGCGCCGCGGGTGAAACAGCTCCCTTGATCTTTACCGCGCTCTTCTCTCCCTTCTGGCCCGAAGGCATTCTCGGCCCGATCGCCTCGATGTCGGTGCTGATCTACAACTTCGCGATCATGCCGCTGGAATTCCAGAACAACTTGGCTTGGGCCGCTTCATTTGTGTTGGTGGTCATGATCTTGCTCTCCAATCTCCTGGCGCGCTGGATCTCGCGGGTCACATCCAACTAGTCCCTCCCTTTACACCCTCCTGTCCTGATTCCCCGAGTTGCCATGAACCAAGCCGTTGCCTCCTCCCCTTGCCTCGAACTGGAGAACGTCAGCATTAGCTACTTCTCCAACGTGGCCGTCCGCGGGGTGCACATGCAGATCCCTCGGCACCAGGTCACGGCCTTTATTGGACCCTCTGGTTGCGGCAAGAGCACGGTGCTGCGTGCGCTGAACCGCATGAATGATCTGATCGATGGTTGTTCGCTGCAGGGGCGGGTGATCTTCGATGGCCACGACATGTATTCGTCTGCCGTTGACCCGGTCGAGGTGCGGCGGCGCATCGGCATGGTGTTCCAAAAGCCCAATCCCTTCCCCAAGAGCATCTACGAGAACATTGCTTTTGGTGCGCGCATCAATGGCTATTCCGGCGACATGGATGAGCTTGTTGAGCGCTCGCTGCGCAAGGCCGCACTTTGGGACGAGACCAAGGACAAGCTGGCCGAAAGTGGCTATGCCCTCTCCGGTGGTCAACAACAGCGCCTCTGCATTGCCCGCACCATTGCTGTTGAGCCGGAGGTGATCCTCATGGATGAACCCTGCTCCGCCTTGGACCCCATCTCCACCTTGAAGATCGAAGAGATGATCCATGAGCTCAAGAACAGCTACACGATCGTCATCGTCACCCACAACATGCAACAGGCCGTCCGTGTGAGTGACATGACGGGCTTCTTCAATGTCAACACCTTTGAGGACACCGATAGCAAGGTGGGCTGTCTGGAGGAATTTGCGGATACCGAAACGATCTTTAAAGCACCGCGTCAACAGGCCACCCAGGACTATGTCTCAGGGCGCTTTGGTTGATTGCGAGCTAACGCCATGCACTCCTTTCAGCCCAATGAGCCTGACCGCTCGGACGAAGGCCACAGTCCGCTCGAGGCCTTCAGCCACTACAGGGGACCGGACTGGTCACCGGAGCGGTTGCTCTTTCATCAAAACCTTGAACGCTTTGCAGACCGCGTTGGCCTGATCGTTGGCTTGCAGGGCAATGGAAAGATCACCCAGGATGCGGCCTACGACGAGATCAAAAAACTCTGGAGTGAGTTGGGCTTGAGCCGCTCCCACTTGTTTGAAGCCTGAGTCTTAGCGGGCCACCAGCAGTCCAAACCCCGCTGCCCCCAGCAGCAGTGCCGCCGGTGGGACCTTCCAGTGCAGTCGCAGCACGAAGGCGACGAGTAGGACCGACCACTGGCCAAGCCCATGCAAGCTCTCCTGGCTCAGGCGTAGGGCCGCTATGGCAACCACGGCTGGAACAGCCGCGATGACGCCGTCTCGAAACGCCTGAACCATGGGCCGGGTTCGAATCCTCTCGATCAGTGGTGCTGCCGCCAGGATGAAGGCAAAACTCGGCAGGAAGATGGCCGTTGTGGCGACTAGGGCTGCCGCGCTCGCGAACCAGCCCCCTGCCAGGTTGGCCCCGGCTTGAAATCCCACGAAGGCGCTGGTGAGCACCACTGGTCCTGGGGAGAGTTGACCTATGGCGATGCCATCGAGAAAGGCACCGCTGCTCATCCAGCCGTGATCGAGAACCGGCCCCTCCAGCAGCGGGATGATCACAAAGCCGCCTCCAAAAATGAGCAGACCTGCCCGCAGGAAGACGTCGAACAATTCAGCGAGGAGGTGGAGCTTGGGCTGGGTCGCCACGAGCAGTTCCAACCCCAGCCATGGAGCCAGGGATAGAGAACGCGTCCTCTGCTGCCATGCCATGCGCAGCAGGCCGCTCGCCAGCAGCACGAGGCCAAGCGGCGCGTTGACGTCCCACAGTTGACAGGCGGCCAACAGCACAAAGACCAGGCCTGCACTCCAGCGCTCCCAGGTCGGGCGCTTGCGCTGGATGAGTTGTGTGGCGAAGGCCCAGATGGCAGCGGCCACCACCGGTTGGATCGCCGAGGAGATTCCCCGGAGTGCCGCGAGGTCGCTGCTGGAGCGCCATAGGGCACTCAAGGCGAGGACCACGAGTAACCCAGGCAGCAGAAATCCAAGGCCGCTCACCAATCCCCCGGCCACACCGCGGCAGCGCCAGCCCAGAAAGATCGCCATCTGGCTTGAAGCCGGTCCCGGCAAGGCTTCGCAGAGGGCGAGGCCCTCTTCAAAGTCTTCCGCTTTGACCCAGAGGCGTTGTTCAACAAACGTCTCCCGCAACAGCGCCATATGGGCCTGGGGACCTCCAAACGCCACAGCCCCTAAGCGCAGGCAGCTCAGTCCCAGCTCCATGAGGCTGATCATCGCTTGCTCTGCATCAGCTGCTCCTGGGCGCTGCTACCTGGCTTTTCCTGCCCGGGTGGGCTGTAGCGGCCGTCGGCCTGAAGCAGCCAGCCCGCGGAGCTGTCCTCGATGTAGAGCGTCAGTAGTTCCCGTAGCCGTTCCACCAGGTCGGGCTGCTCAATCGGTACGACGGCCTCCACCCTGCGGTCCAGGTTGCGAGGCATCCAATCGGCGCTTCCCAGCCAGACCTGGGGCGCGTTGTCGTTCTCGAACCAGAAGACGCGTGAGTGTTCAAGAAAGCGGCCCACCACACTGCGAATCCTGATCTGCTCACTCAGCCCAGCGACTCCGCTGGTGCAGCTGCAGGCCCCCCTCACAATCAGCTCGACCGGAACCCCTGCCGTTGAGGCCTCATAGAGCTTGTCGATGAGGCGTTGATCCACCAATGCATTCATCTTGGCTTTGATCCCGCAGCGGCGCCCGGCACGGGCGTGCTCGATTTCTCGCTCGATCAGCTCCAGCATCCGTTCCCTGAGGGTTGTCGGCGCCACGAGCAATTTCCGGTAGGCACTCTGTTTGGAGAAGCCGGTCAGGTAGTTGAAGAGGCTGATCAGGTCTTGCCCCAAGTCGGCATCCGCTGAGAGCAAGCCCAGATCGGTGTAGAGCGCGGCTGTTTTGGAGTTGTAGTTCCCGGTGCCGACGTGGCTATAGGTCCGAAGCGCTCCTTTCTCACGCTCACGTCGGATCACCAGCGCAATTTTGGTGTGGGTCTTGAGGCCGATCACCCCATACACCACATGCACCCCTGAGCGCTCCAGTTGCCGTGCCCAGCGGATGTTGTTGTCTTCGTCGAAGCGTGCCTTGAGTTCGACGAGTGCCAACACCTGTTTGCCGCGTTCCGCCGCAGCGATCAGGCTGGCGATGATCGGGGAATCCTTGGAGACGCGATACAGCGTGATCTTGATCGCTTGAACGTCCGGGTCGCAGGCGGCTTGGTGGATGAATTCCTCCACCGTGGATGTAAAGCGATCAAAGGGATGGTGCAGGAGGACATCACCCCGTCGAATCGCCGTAAAGATGCTCTCGCGAGCGTGTCGTCCCTCTTCTGGAGACTGGCAGTCCCTGAGGGGGGCGGGGGTTGAGCCATGGAAGGGGCGGTCCTTGAGGTCTGGTGCATGGACGCCCTGCAGCGCCATCAGGTCCTCGAGACCGAGGAATCCGTCCACCCGTTGCACCCAATTGCTGTCCACCCCCATGCCAGCGATCAGTTGCTGTTGAACCCTGCGGGGGGTGTCGCCGCTGAGTTCCAGGCGCACGACGTCGCCACCGGCTTTTCTGCGCCGGAGACTGCTTTGCATCGCCTCCATCAGATCCTCGGCCTCCTCTTCTTGGAGGGCGAGATCGGCGTCACGGGTGACCCGGAAGAGACTGATGCTGCTGATCCGGCGTCCTGGAAGGAGGGCCCTGAGGTTGTGGCGGATCACCTGCTCGAGCGGGACGCAGAGGTGAAGGGCACCAGCGCGTTCTCCGTGCAAGGCCACCGGAAGGGTGATCCAGCGCGGAATGTTCTTTGTGGGAAGCTTCAGGCGAATCAGTTCGTTCCCGCCTAGGTCCGAACCTTGAATCTCAACGGCGAGGTTGAGGCTCAGGCTGCTGATGAAGGGAAATGGTTTTCCTGGTGTATTCAGTCGTGTCGCCGTAAGGACCGGCTGAATCTGGGCCTGGAAATAACTCGTCAGCCAATCCTTTTGACGTCTGGACAGTTGTGGGTAGTCCAGGATGCCAATGCCTCGCTGCTCCAGTTGGGGCAGAAGCCGATGCTGGAGATGGTGGTGCTGCTGATTGAGGAGGGGACCTAGCTGTTGGTGGATCGCTTGTAATTGTTCAGCCGCCGAGCGTCCATCAATGCTGAGTCGGCTGGAATTGGATTCCAGTTGCGCGATCAGGGAGGCCACCCTGACCATAAAGAACTCATCGAGATTATTGCTGAAAATTGCGCTGAACTTGGCTTGCTCAAGCAGCGGTGACTTGCTCTGCAAGGCAAGACTAAGAACCCGTTGATTGAAGGCAATCCAGCTCAACTCACGATTGATATACCGCTTCGCTTTTACCGCGTCTCCGTCCATCGTGCTGGATGCCCAGCACTCCTTTAACCGGCCAAGGTTATGGACCGGTTAAGGCGCCCTGGCCTTGCTTTGTGGCTCACCATTCTCTTGTCTGTAGCCCTGATCACGGCTGCGCGAGTGACTCTTCTGTTGCAATACAGCACTTGCTTTTGGATGGGCGTGAGCTGGCTCCGGTCTTCACTCTCCTGCCTCTTGATTCAGGGTCTTTGCCTTGTCGCGGTGACTCAGATTCAGCGTGTGGCTGCCTCGTCATCACCAGATTCCGCGCCAGTGTTACGCGCTCTTTAATCTTTCTTCTTGGCTGTTAACGGACGGCGCGTTCTTGCGACGTTAGAACTGGGTTTTGGATCACATCCGTGAGCCATTCCAAAGACCATTCCCCCGGCTCTCAGTCGCACGTCCCTGGCGTCTCTGAACCGCTTCGCGTGGACGCGTCTGAGCAATCAGTCCCTGGCGCTGCAGACCCGCAGGATTGCGACGTCCGCTGGCGCGAGCAACTCCTGGAGCGTGGATCAACACCCGCGCGCCTCTTTTTTTGATCGCTTGGCATTAATTCGCCGTTAATCCATCGGCCCGTCAGCGGCGTTAGCTCTGGAGCATGCCGCTGCTCAGGCCGTGGTGAAATTCAGACCTGCGAATGATGTCACCTGCTTGGCCTACGTGCAGGGGGCCATGCACGACAACCTCAGGCGGATCGTCGCCCTTCAGTCCGATGTTCTGGCGGATCAGGATCCAGAACCTTTGCATCAGCTCAGGGTCAACCTGCGGCAACTGAAAACCCTTCGGCTTCAGTTCTCGGCGCTCGGGGTCTGGCCTGAGGAGCTCAGTGCCCCCCGCATCGCCAAACTGGGCCGTCGGCTTGGACTCACCCGCGATCTGGATGTCCTGCGTCAGCGGATTGAGGTGTCCTGGTTGCCGCTCCTGCCCGAGGCCGAAGTGGTGGCGATCAAACCGTTTCGCAAGCAGCTCAAGCGGGAGCGTCGACTGGCGTTTGCTGAGCTCAGCGAAACCCTCCCTAGCCAGCGCTACCTGAAGTTGCTCTCTCGCTTGCAGGTCTGGATTAAGAGCCCCACGGGTACGGCTCAAGCGGCGGAGCCGGTGCGCGATTGGCTGCCCGAGCTCCAGGGGCAGCTCATTGGCGATCTCTTTCTGCTGCCGGGTTGGACGGCTCCTGAGGCGCGTGAGCCGGGGTCGGCTGCCGTTCTGCATCAGTTGCGCAAGCGCCTGAAAACGCTCCGCTACGGCCTGGCCCATTTCCATCAGGCCGCCGTCGTGGACCACGGCTCCCTGCTGGCCCAGCTCAAGGCGCTGCAGGATTGTCTGGGGGACCTCAATGACCTGGTTGTGTTGCGGGGAGCCCTGCGTAGCAGCCTCGATCTCAATCCCAAGAAGGCGCTGCCGCGGTTCACGGAACTCCTCGATGCCGCGCACGATCAGGCCTGGCTGCGTTGGTTGGAGCTCTCCCAGGCCTGGCGCACCAAGGGGGATCGCTTGCGCCTGTATCAACGGCTGCTGGGGCTAACCGACGCTTAACCAAATGGCTACCCAGCCTTTGTGGCGCCTCCGGTTGGCCTCCATACATTTCACTGGACGCCTGAGCACACCGCTCCATGGTTTTCACGCCTAGCCGTTCCTCGAGCCTTCGCGGAATGCTCGAAGAGACCTTTCAGCGCCGCGATCTGGTCACCCTGACCGCCGGTAGCCGCGTGCCGATGCTGCGCAACCACGTCTGGTTGGTGGCGCGCGGCATGGTCAAGCTGAGCTCGATGAACGAGCAGGGGGAAGATGTTCTCCTGGCTCTTGCCGGTCCGAATGAACCCTTCGGCGAGCCCCTCAGCAACCTGGACCTCTACGAGGCCACGACCCTGAGCGATTGCGATCTGCTCTGCCTGCCGATGGAGGAGATCCAGCAGACCCCGCATCTGGTCAGCACCTTGATGTTGGCCTTGATCAGCCGCACCCGTCAGTCCGAAGCCTTGATCGCCTTGCTCGGACTGCGCCGGGTGGAAGATCGGGTGCGCGGCTTCCTCGAGTTGCTCGCCGAGGAGTACGGCCAGCCCTGTGAGGAGGGCCTGCGCCTCAACCTGCGCCTGACCCATCAGGACATTGCCGGTGCCTTGAGCACCACCCGCGTCACCGTGACCCGGGTCTTGGGGTTGCTGCGGGAAGAGGGCTGGCTCAAGCTCAACGGTCAGCGCCAGCTGGTGATCAGCAACCTGCCCCTCAGCGAAGCGGCCTGATCCTCAGGCCCTTGGGAGGAGCAGTTCCACGACGGCTCCTCCCCCTGGATGGTTGCGGGCCCGCACCAGGCCCCCTTGGCTGAGGGCGATCTGACGCACGATCGCGAGGCCAAGGCCGCTGCCATTCCTGGGGCCCCGGGCCCGGGCAGGGTCCCCTCGGTAAAACCGCTCGAACATGCGATCGAGATCGGTTGCGCTGAAGCCCGGTCCGTGGTCACGAACGGCGATGAGGCACCAGCGGTCCCGTTCTTCGATGCTCAGGTCAATGCTCTTGCCGTCGGGGCTGTAGCGCAGGGCGTTGTCGATCAGGTTGAAGACTGCCTGGTGCAACCGAGCCGGTTCAACGCAGACCTGTCTGGCCTGGTCCCGCTTGGGCTCGATCTGTAGTTCGATGCCCCGCGGGATCGCGAGTTCCTGCAGGGTCGCCCAGGCCTGACCAATGACGTCCCTGGGGTCGATGGCGGCCGGTGGCCGGCTGCGGCTGGCCAGGGCGTTGTCCAATCGCGAGAGATCCAACAGGTCGCCCACCAATTTCTGCAGTCGCTCGAGCTCTTTCTCCAGGCGCTCCACGAGCACCGCTTGGCGACCTTCGGCCTTGAGCGAGAGGCTTTCGCTGACCAGCCGCAGTGCGGTGATCGGTGTCTTGAGCTCATGGGCCACATCGCTGACCCACTGCTCCTGTTGCTGCAGTTGCAGCTTGAGCGGGTTGCTGCCTTCGATCTGCAGCGCCAGCCAGCTCCGTTCTCCGGGCATGACCCGGACGGAGAGATCGTTGCGGCCGATGCTCCATTCGCCGCGTTGGGCCAGACCGGTGTTGCGGCACAGCTCCAGCAGGTGCAGGAGCTCGGCACTGGGCTCGAGGTCATTGAGGTGTTGAATCTGCGGGGCCAGGGAGCCCCCGCGAACCAGGAGTGATTCAGCCCGCTCATTCATGATCTCGATCCGGTTCGCGCCATCGAGGACCAGCCAGCCCTGGGGCGCGGCGCTGATCCATTCGCGCAACTGAAGGTCAGGGATCGGTTGCCGGCGACGCAGCTGCGTCGGCACGGACACGCGCTTGCGCGTCACGCCCCGCCAGAGTCCAACGCTGAGGGCGCCGAGGCCAA
Source organism: Synechococcus sp. LTW-R (assembly GCF_014217875.1). Lineage (NCBI taxonomy): Bacteria > Bacillati > Cyanobacteriota > Cyanophyceae > Synechococcales > Synechococcaceae > Synechococcus > Synechococcus sp. LTW-R. Next base: position 877,961 of record NZ_CP059060.1, on the reverse strand, counting down.
AGCCGAGCGCCAGCTGCAGGGCTGTTTCCGCACTCATCGCCTATCCGAAGCGATAGCCAAAGCCCCGCACCGTCACCAGCTTCGTGGGTTTGGAGGGGTCCTCTTCGATCTTTTCGCGCAACCAGCGGATGTGGACGTCCACGGTTTTGTTGTCACCGATGTAGTCGAACCCCCAGACCTGCTCAATCAATTGCTCGCGGCTCCAGACCCGTTTGGGGTGCTGCATGAAGAGCTCGAGCAACTTGAACTCCTTGGGGGAGAGCTTGAGCTCGAGCCCGTCCAGGCAGACGCGGCATTCCGCCGGGAACAGGCTCAGGTTCTCCGTCTTCAGTTCGCTCGCCTGTTGCTCACTCGGTTGATGGCGCCGGAGCAGGGCGCGGCAGCGGGCCACCAGTTCCCGGATGCCGAAGGGTTTGACTAGGTAGTCATCGGCCCCCAGCTCGAGCCCGAGCACGCGATCGGTTTCGGTGTCCCGGGCGCTGACCATCAGCACGAGGGGCCGCTGCGGCAGTTCGATCAATTTGCGGCAGAGATCAAGGCCGTTGATGCCCGGGAGCATCACATCGAGAACGATCAGCTCAAACGGTTCTTTCTTCAGGCGATCCCAGGCGCTCTGGCCGTTGGTCGCCGGAGTGACGCTAAAGCCTTCGAGCTCCAGCGCCTCGCAGACCGTCTCACGGATGGTGTCGTCGTCTTCGACCACCAACAGGCGCGCTGTGTTGGTGGCAGCGGTGACGTTGATCATCCCTGCATTTTGTCGAGTTGTGCCTGTCGCGCAGGACACAACAGGGCTGTGCTCAGGCCTTTTTGTCTTCATCCAGTTCGCACTGGATGAGATCGGGATTGGTCAGCCGCTCGAGGACCTTCTGCAGATCTACAGGGGAGAGCTCGCCATCGCTTCCCCATTTGAGGCTGGTGCTGGAGGCCGAGCGTTGCTTGGCGTCCTGGCTTGGCTGTTGGCTGATGCTGTCGGGCCCCATGCCGTTGCTTTGTCCTGAATCCCACACTAAAGCGGCGCCCCTCGCGTGGCGATTGGTAAGCGCAGAAAAAAGCCCCCTGCCGAAGCAGGAGGCTGATGGGTTTGGTGTGTGAGTTGTGCGTGAGGAGTGGTTCTGAGAATCAGAACTTGATGCGGGTGGTCAGAGCGCCACCGAAGACGCCGAGGTTGGAGCCTTGGTCGGAGGTCTGGGCGTAGCCGGCACCAGCAGAGCTGGGGTTGCTCATGTAGAAGAGCACCGGGGTCACAGCGATGTTGTCGCTGACCTGGAACTTGTAGAAGCCTTCCATCACGTAGCCAGCATCGAACGGGGTGGTGCCGTTGCGGGTGCTGGTCACGAAGGTGGGCTGACCGATAGCAAAGCCACCAGTGTTGCCCTTGGCGAAGGCGTCATCCCACTGCAGACCCACAGTCCAGGACTGGGTGGACTGAATGTTCATGACATTCAGGTTGCCAGCGACGTTGGGCTTACCGCTGCTCTTCAGAGCAGCACCTGTTTGAGCAGGCTTGCTGCCGGTGTAAGGGGTGCTGTAGGAGTAAGCGTTGTAACCCCAGCCGGTGCTGATCGAGGGGATCAGGCCGGTGTTCTTCGGACGCCAGGCAAGAGTCGCGGCGAAGCCGTTGCGGTTGCCCTTGGTTTTGGCATCAACGATGTTTCCATCGATGCCATTGCAAGGGATGTCAACCATGGTGGCTTCCGTGCCCTCACGGGTGGTGTCGTCACCGCACTGGGTGTAGTTCCAGCCGAAGCTGGCCTTCCACTGATTGGCGTTGTAGGCCAGCTGAGTCAGGGTCGAGGCCTCACTCTTGGCCGTCATGATGCCTTTGTCACCGTCGTTGCCTTCTGAGGTGACATAGCTGCTGGAAACGGTGAAGTAGGGCTGGCCCTTCTTCACTTTCTGCTTCCAGATCGCGCCAACCAGGGAGCCGGTGGCTTTGTTGTAGGTGCCAGGAGCACCGAAGAGCTGGAAGAAGTCCAGACCGGACCAACCCTTGTAATAGAAGGGCTTGGTGCCCAGGAACTCGGTGTTACGAGCAACGGGGCCAACAGCGAACTTGAACTCTTTACCGACGGGGAAGCGGTAGTAGAGGCGGCTGACCTTGATGGCGTTATCGGTGGCTTCGGCCTTGTCAAACTTGGTCAGCTTGAAGCCTTTGCCGTCGAAGGGGCTGTTGTCGAAGTTGCCAGCGCGCAGGCGGGTGTAGAGCAGGTCCTTGCCGGTGAAGCTCGTCTTGAGGTTCAAGCGAGCGTCGTACACCATGTGCAGGGCGCCGTAGTTCTTGTTGTACCAGTCGCGGCTGCCGGTACCAGCGCTGTTGCTCTTGCCGCCGGTGGCGGTGACGCCGCCCAGGGCCCAGTAGTAGTCGCCTTCGAGCTTGGTGGTGGTGGAGAACTGGGTTGCTTCCAGTTCGCCCACGCGGGCCTCGAGGCCGTCAACGCGGCCCTTGAGGATGGCGAGCTCGCGCTCGAATTCCTTCATCAGACGCTTGAGCTCGTCGGTCACTTCAGTGATCCGATCGAGGCAAGCATTCAGCAGTGCGGCCGCCTCGTAGCGGGTCATCGCACGGTTGCCGCGGAAGGTGCCGTTGGGGTAGCCAGCGACGCAGCCGTAGCGCTCGATCAGGTTGCTCAGTGCCTGATAAGCCCAGTCGGTGGGCTGCACGTCGGAGAACTGGGTGATCGAAGTCACCTGCTCTTCGGTGCCGTAAGCACTGAAGCCGGAGAGGTTGACGTCAGCGGCGTTTGCAGCGACAGGAGCCAGAAGGCCCAGAGCTGCAGGCGCCAGAAGAAGCTTCTGGAACAGTTTCATGGTCCTCACACCAATAGAGGAATTGAGACGACCCAAAAAAATGGGTCAGCTAAAAATTAGCTAGCGAAAAATTACCATTCGGTAATTACGGCTGCAAATAGATTGTGTGCCTGCATACAAGCTGGCGTTGAATATTGCATCTCTTAAATGTATCTTTGTTCATCCTTAACCGCTTCTTAACTGGAGCCAAGTCTCCCCTTGAATTTCTTGGACGCCTCCCTTGTTGTTGAAGGCGATCGACTCCCGTCTCTAGTCACTTGATGGGCTGTCCAGGATTGAGATGGGGCTTCGCTCGATAAAGTTTGGCCATGCGTAAAAGATCCACCCAGTTGATCAAACGACTGCTGCCGCTCTCGGCCTCTTGCTTGGCACTTGCAGCTCCCTTGTCAGCACCAGTCGCCTACGCGCAGGCAGGCTCCAGTTCCGGCTTCGAGTTTCGCTGGGATAACTCTCGCGACTTCCGAAAGCTCTACTACTTCTTGACCCTGGCGGATGCGGAAGCTCGCTCGGATTACTACTTGGTGCTGGGTCCGAAAGACCGCAAAACCGCCCTGCTCAAGCTCGCGATTTCAGTCCCGTCCTATTTCGACGCCAAGATCAATGCTTCTGACGTGAGTCTTTGCACGATCAAGCAGGGCGGCATTGCCTCAAAGACCCGTTGTCTTGAGACCATCCCGGCGACGGTGGAGGTCGCCCCCGATGGCACCGCGATTGAGATTTTCCCCGATCGGCCTGTGCCGACCGGGACCACCATCGGCGTTTACATGCAGATCTTCAACCCGAGCGCAGGCATGTATCAGTTCAACGCCCTCGGCCAGGCTCCGGGTGCGGTTCCGATCTCTGGCTACCTCGGCAGCTGGGTGATCGAAATCAATCGTACCGGCGAGTAGCCGGCATCACGACGCTTATCGCCGATAGGGCCACGGGTAGACGCCGGGGCCCGCCTTAAAGCTGGCGACCTCAAGCTCAAGCGCATCTCGGCCGGCGCGTTGCACGGTGATACTGCCGAGGGATTTCACCGCTTGGATGGGAGCAGGAAATTCTCGTTTGGAGAGTGGTGAACCCACTTCTACCGGTGCAATCAAAACCCCTTGGCTTGGACTACTTGGGTTGAGGGAGGGCCAGTAGGCAAAGCCGCGCGGGTCGTTGCTCAAGGTCGTGAAACGCCCCGGGCCCTCCTCCCCAAGCGCCAGGGCCAGAAAGCCCGGGATCTCATAGCGGTGGGAGGCGATGACCTCCGCCGCCTGTACGGCGGACCAGATCTCCGGGTTGGACTGCAACGCCTTTCGCACTTCGGCGGGCTGCATCAACTGGGCGGATGGATCCTCCCGAGTTGGTAGCCAGCTCTGAAGGATTCCCCATCGCATTTGCAGCCCTGCCACCAACAAAAGAGGCGGCAGGGTGCAGCCCGTGAAGAGGGCGCCGCCGCGCACCCTGCGGGACGCCCAACCCTTGGATGCGATCCAGGCAGAGGCCATCGGCAGAGCGACCCACCAGGCGGGCACCAGCCAGCTGGCCATCACCTGCATGCGTCCAGCCAGAACGGCAAAGACCAAGAGCTGCGGTATCGCGAGCATCCGCAGGAGAGGTGTGGCCGGTTTGTCGTTCCAGTCACCGCGATGCCTCGGCCACAGCACCGAAAGCAGTGTGATCCCGGCGGTGGGGAACAGCAGCCCGAGCTGTGTCAGCAGAAAGAGGACTGAGTGGCCGAGCACGAAGCTGTTGCTTGCTCCCGTTCTGCCCGATTGGAAGGCGAATGAAATCCAGTCGTTCTGGCTATTCCAAAGCCAGAGGGGCGCAGCCAGAGTGGCCCAGATCAGAAGACTGAGGTAAGGCCAGGGTTGCCGCCAATGCTGCCTTGACCTTGGGTTGCTGAATGAGGCCAGAAGCAGCGAGCCAAGGACGATGAAGGCGTGATATTTCGAGAGTGTGATTGCTGCGGCAATCGCGCCAAGCTCAAGCGCTTCACGGGCCGTCGTCGGTGTCAGCTGCGGGTGCCGGGACAGCCACCAGAGCAGCAGGGCCAGGCCGAGTAGCAGGGGGCTATCTGGCAGCAGGAAAACGCCTCCGCAGAGAAAGAGCAGCGGGCAGCTGCTTCCGAGCAGCACCAGCCAGAAGTGAGCCGACTTGCCGTACCAGCGCTTCGTTGCATCGGCGAGAAGGACCAAGGCCGCGGTGTAGCTCAGCAGCGAGGGCAGCCGCAGGGCCAAGGTGTTTCCGCCGATCTGTTGTCCAGCCCAGGACCAGATCCCAACGGCAACGGGGTGGTCGAAGTAGCTGAGATCAAGTTGTCTGCCGTAGAAGACGTAGTAGGCCTCGTCGTATCCCGGTGGGAGCAGTGCAGCCAGCAGAAGGCGAAGACAGAACCCCAGTCCCAGGACAAACCAAACCATCTGCTCTCTTCTGTGCCAGGCGACTTACTTGGATTCCGAGATCACCAATCCTGTTTGACCGGACAAGGCAGGGCCAACCGGGACTCCCAGGCGGGTGAGGCCCTGTGCCGCCAGGATTGCGATGGCGAATGACAGGACAATCAACTTGCGATCAGACATCGATCAAGTCTTGATCTCTTTATTCTTTGGAGTCCTGGGTGCTCAAGCAAGCACAGCTCGTTGTCATCTCCAGCACGGTCGTGGCTCGAGATCGTGTCCGCCTACTTATGACTGTTGTGTTGTCGAAAACCCCTCAATGTGATGCTTGTTGCATCACGCATCTGGAGGTCTGACCAAGATAGGAGCACCGCTGGTTTGCAGAGAGGACTGCGATGACAAGTAGCCGCCCATGGCGCGAATGGGTGGCTACTTGTCATCGCTCCTTTGCCGCAGGTGATTAACAAGCGTTTAAGGCGATGACCGTTGGTTTGCTGCCAGCCTGATTCCAGGCTGGAGCGTTCTTTTGCCTGTCTATCGCGTTGATTGCGACGGAGCGCCAGTTCTGATGGAGCTTGCGTTCGATGATCTCGAGACAGCAGCGCGAGAAGCCTGTCTTTGGGCGACGGAGACAGGCACTGAGCTGCAGCGGTTAGAGAACTTGGACACAGGGCAATCCGCGTTGATTCGTTGTGATCAGCCGGGTTCCCCGCTGCTTCCGCCTCTCTGGCGGTGACCTGCAGCAGTTGTATACCTCGATACGCTCGGCTTGATTAGCCTGGATCGGGTTCGGGAAAGGTCATGTCGCGTACGACTCGCTTGATCAAGCGTCTTGATAAAGCACTCGCTGATTACAAAACCTTTGGGTCCCATCCCGATGCATTTGTGGACGAACTGTTTGCAGAGATCGACGATGATGTCCAGGTCTTGCTCGGTAAGTCCAAGCCTTCCCACTGGGAAGAGATGTATGTGGAGCGGGATCGCGCGGTGATCAAAACTTTGGTCTTGAACCGCGCGATGTCCATGGGTGCCTCGAACTGACGCTTAACCCGCGTAGGGGATGAAGTTCGCCTTGCGGGTGCCGCAGATTGGGCAGCTCCAGTCGTCGGGGATGGCCTCAAACGGTGTGCCCGCGGCGATGCCGGAATCGGGATCCCCTTGGGCCGGGTCGTAGATCACGCCGCAGACCTTGCAGATCCAGCGGCCGCTTGAAATGTCTGCGCCTTGGGGTTCTTCGCCTGCCCCGGTGAGGGTGGCCAGGACTTGGCCGTAGCGCCCGGCGTGGTGTTGCTCCACGGGGGCGAGCAGGCCGAAATTGCGGGCGGCGGTTTTGAAGATCCCGGCGTGTTCCTTGGATTCGTCCATCTGCTCGTTGAATTCCGCCACGGCCTGGGCATCGCGGTCCCGCTGGGCTTGGGCAGCGAATGAGGGGTACATCACCTCGTATTCGTAGGTCTCACCTTCGATCGCCAGTTCCAGGCAGCGCGCCAAGAGGGCGTTCTTGGCTTCTTGGTCCAGGGCGTCTGGGTTCTCCACCACCAGCTCGGGGTGCAGCAGCCGGAAGTGGGCAAAGGCGTGTTCGGTTTCCTGTTGGGCGGTCTCGCGGAACAGCCGCGCCAGGTCGCCGTGGCCGAACTGCTTGGCCAGATCGGCGAAAAACAAGTATTTGCGGTTGGCCATGCTCTCGCCGCCAAAGGCCGCTTCGAGGTTCTGCAGGGTGCCGTGGTCCATCGGTCTTGCATCGACTGCACCAAGTCTAGCCGCTAGGTCGAAGTCGTTATGACTACGTGATGGTTGTTGAGTATTTCTACCTAGGGTTCGGGCGCTTGGAGTCCTTACTTATTTATCTATTGCGGCTTTGAATCCCGAAGCAGGGCTGCCGAGTTCGCCCCCCTCTGGTTAGATCTGGGATAAGCGCGTCTTCTTTCAGGGGCCATGGGCCATCACCAGGTATTGATCGTGGGCGGCGGTGCCGCCGGAATCACCGTGGCGGCTCGCCTCAAGAAAGCCCGCCCGGCCTTGGATATCGCCATCCTTGAGCCTTCGAGCGATCACTACTACCAACCGGGTTGGACCCTGGTGGGTGGCGGGGTCTTCAGCCTCGAGCAGACCCGCCGCAATGAGGCCAGCCTGATCCCCGCTGGCGTCAGCTGGATCCGCGAGTCCGTCGCGGGCTTCGCTCCTGAGAGCAACAGCGTCAGCACGAGCGGCGGCCAAACCATCAGCTACGACGCGCTCGTGGTGGCCACCGGCATGAAGCTCAACTGGGACGCCATCAAGGGCCTCCCGGACGCCCTGGGCAAAGGCGGCGTCTGCAGCAACTACTCCAAGGATTTCGCGGCCTACACCTGGGAGTGCATTCAGAACTTCAAGGGCGGCAACGCGGTCTTCACCTGCGCGCCGATGCCGATCAAGTGCCCCGGTGCGCCCCAGAAGATCGCCTATCTGGCCGACGACGCCATCAAGCGTGATCCGGCTATCGCCGCCAAGAGCAAGGTCATCTACGCGACGGCCACCCCTGGCATTTTTGGCGTTCCGACCTATGCCGCCCCCCTGCGGGAGGTGGTCGCGCGGAAGGGCATCGATGCCCGCTACTCCCACACCCTGATCGAAGTCCGTCCGGCCAGCAAAGAGGCGGTCTTCAAGGTCAGCAAAGAGGGTGAGGAGCCCCGCGAGGAGGTCATCAACTACGAGCTCCTGCACGTCACCCCGCCGATGGCGGCCCCCGATGTCGTTGCCCAAAGCTCCTTGGCTGCCGCCAGTGGTTTTGTCGAGGTGGGCAAGCACAACCTCCAGCACGTTCGTTTCCCGAACGTCTTCGCCATTGGCGATGTCAGCGGGATGCCCAACTCCAAGACCGCAGCCGCGGTTCGCGGTCAGGCCCCGGTGCTGGTGACCAACCTGCTGGCCCAGCTCGAAGGCGGCCAAGGTCAGGGCTCCTACGACGGCTACAGCTGCTGCCCGCTGATCACCGGCTACGGCAAGACGATCATGGCCGAGTTCAACTACGAGCAGCAGCCCGTTCCCTCCTTCCCCCTGGATCCCACCAAGGAGCGCTGGAGCATGTGGGTCATGAAGACCGCGGTGTTGCCCTGGGTCTATTGGAACCGGATGCTGAAGGGTGGTGACCACGAGCGCCGCTTCATCCCCGGGGTGAAGTAGTGGCTGACGTTCTCGTCCTGGCCGCCAGCAACGGGGAAAACCTCAAGCTGGCGGAGCGCTTTGCGGCGACCGCCCGCAGCCAAGGCCGCAGCGCTGAGGTGCTGGATCTCACCGCCGTTGCTCTGCCGCTGTTCACCCCGCGGGCCCAGGAGCAGGGCACTCCGGCTGCCCTTGCGGCGCTGCAGCATACGCTGATGGAGACCCCGCGCTGGGTGATCTGCGCCCCGGAATACAACGGTTCGATACCGCCGGTGCTCACCAGCGCCATTGCTTGGCTCTCGGTCCAGGGCAGCGACTTCCGTGCCCTCTTCAATGGCCGGCCGGTGGTGATCGCCACCCACTCCGGCGGCGGTGGCACCACGGTCATGACCGCCCTGCGCCTCCAGCTGGCGCACTTAGGAGCCCACGTCGTTGGTCGTCAGCTGGTCAGCAACAAGAACCAGCCAGCTCAAGACGACAGCATTGCGGACCTGCTCGCCAGACTGCAGACGCTTCAAGCCCCTGAGTGATGCCCCCGCTGTTGCGCTCCGCAGCTGAGCGTTTTCACAGCCAGCTCGATTGGCTCGACAGCTGGCACAGCTTCTCCTTTTCCAGCCACTACGACCCGGCCTGGATGGGCTTTGGTCCCCTGCGCGTCATCAACGATGACGTGATCGCCGCGGGCCAAGGATTTGGTATGCACCCGCACCGGGACATGGAGATCATCACGGTGATGGTCGAGGGGGAGTTGCACCACCGCGATTCCATGGGCCATGCCGAGGTGCTGCGCGCCGGCGAGGTGCAGCGCATGAGCGCCGGCACCGGCGTGGTCCATAGCGAGGTCAACGGTGGGCAGGCCCCCTGCCGCCTGCTGCAGATCTGGATCGAACCGGCCACGGCCGGCATCGCCCCGGCCTACGAACAGAAACCCTTCGCCCTGCAGCAGGGCTGGACCGCCTTGATCGATCCGGAAGCCGCTGGTGAGGCGATGGCGATCCATCGGCCCGTTCGGCTCTGGCGGGCCCAGGTGGACGCCGGAACCCAACTGCCTTGGCCCGCTAGCGGCAGCTGCGCCAGTTGGATTCAGATCATCAACGGCGGCTTGGCGGCCCCCCAGCCCCTGTGCCGCGGCGATGGCCTGGGCCTGGCGGCCGGTGAGGCCCCGCCGTCCCTTGAGGCTGGAGCGGCGGGGGTGGATCTGCTGCTCTTTGAACTGAGTTAGCCGGACACGCGCGGCTGTGTTCTGCGTTGCTGCACGGATCAGCTGTTGCCGCCAGTGTTGGGGCGATGTCCCTCTTGCGTCCCCTCCCCGTGGAATTCCGGCTGACGGATCGAGGCGGCGAGCCCCATCCGGTGCTTGATGACCTGTTTGAGAGCGTTGAGCTGGCCCAGAGCACCGCACTGGCTTGGCTGGTCCATCAGGGTCTGATTGATCCGGCCTTCCCTGCGGAGCTGCAGGAGCAATTGATGACCCAGTTCGTGGGCCTTGAGCGCCGCACCCCCAGTGGCGACTGGCGCACCCTGCGCTAGCTGGCAGGCCGTCCCCGATGATGGTGTCACTCTGATACCAAAGTGGCCATGCCAAGCGCTGAGCGTTTTGCTGCCCTGCAGACCATTCAGCGGCGCAAGCCCGCTGCGGTGACCAAGCCTTCAGCCCTGCATGAGATCTGGGCTGATGACGTCTTCACCCTGGCTCGGATGAAGGAGGCCCTGCCTCGCCAGGTGTTCAAGTCGCTCCAGAAAACCATCCGTGAAGGTGGTGCGATCGACCCCTCCATCGCCGACTCCGTGGCGAACGCGATGAAGGACTGGGCGACCAGCCGCGGCGCCCTCTACTACTCCCACGTCTTCTATCCGCTCACCAACCTGACCGCGGAGAAGCACGACGGTTTCATCACCCCGAAGAGTGATGGCCGTGCCATCAGCGCTTTCACCGGCAAGTTGCTGGTGCAGGGTGAGCCCGACGGCTCCTCCTTCCCGAACGGTGGCCTGCGCTCCACCTTCGAGGCCCGCGGCTACACCGCCTGGGACGCCACCAGCCCGGCTTGGCTAATGCGCACCCCCAACGGGGTGACCCTCTGCATCCCCACAGTCTTCGTCTCCTGGACCGGGGAAGCCCTCGACAAGAAGACCCCACTGCTGCGCTCGAACGCAGCCGTGAACCGCCAGGCCCGCCGGGTGCTGCAACTGCTCGGTGAGACCGAGATCGCCCCGATCAACTCCAGCTGCGGGGCGGAGCAGGAGTACTTCCTGGTGGACAACGCCCTGATGGCGCTCCGCCCTGACCTGCAGCTCTCCGGTCGCAGTCTGTTTGGCGCGCCTCCGGCCAAGGGGCAGCAGTTCGACGACCACTACTTCGGCGCCATCCCCGAGCGGGTTCAGGTGTTCATGCAGGACGTCGAAGATCAGCTTTACCGCCTGGGTGTTCCCGCGAAGACTCGCCACAACGAGGTGGCCCCGGGCCAGTTCGAGATCGCTCCGGTGCACGAGGCCGCCAACGTTGCGACCGATCACCAGCAGCTGATCATGACCGTGCTCAAGAGCACGGCTAAAAAGCACGGCTTCACCTGCCTGCTGCACGAGAAGCCCTTCGCCGGCGTCAACGGCAGCGGCAAGCACGTCAACTGGTCGATCGGCAACAGCACCCAGGGCAACCTGCTGGACCCCGGCAGTACCCCCCACGAGAACATGCAGTTCCTGCTGTTCTGCGGCGCTGTCATCCGCGGCGTTCACCAGTACGGCCCGCTGATGCGCGCCGCGATTGCGACCGCCAGCAATGACCACCGCCTCGGTGCCAACGAGGCGCCTCCGGCGATCATCTCGGTCTACCTCGGTAGCCAGCTCGAGGACGTCTTCAACCAGATCAAGGCCGGTCAGCTCAAGAGCTCGGCCACCGGCGGAATGATGCGTCTGGGCATTGACAGCCTGCCGGAGTTCCCCAAGGACGCCGGCGACCGCAACCGCACCTCCCCCTTCGCCTTCACCGGCAACCGGTTCGAGTTCCGCGCCGTCGGCTCCGGCCAATCCGTGGCTGGCCCCCTGGTGGTGCTGAACACGGTTCTTGCCGATTCCCTGGCCTGGATCGCCGATCAGCTGGAGGCGCGCACCGCCAAGGGCGAGAGCGTCGAGCAGGCGAGCATGGCCGTGCTGCAGCAGATCACCAAGGAGAACGGCAACGTGATCTTTGGCGGCGACGGCTACTCCAGCGAGTGGCATGAAATGGCCGTCAAGGAGCGCGGTCTGGAGAACCTGCGCACCACCGCGGATGCTCTGCCGGTGCTGCAGCGTCCCGCCATCCGCGACCTTTTCTCCCGCCACAACGTCCTCAGCCCCGTTGAGCTGGAGAGCCGTTTCGAGGTCTACTCCGAGCAGTACTGCCTGGCGATCGAGGTGGAGGCCCGCCTGGCCGTGCGGATCGCCCGCACCCAGCTCTACCCCGCCGTCAGCGCCTACCTGGGCGAGCTGGCTGGTTCCCTGCAGGAGCAGGAGGCCATCGGTCTGAATCCCTCGAAGACGATCGCGCAGCAGATCTCTGCTCTGAACCAGCAGCTGCTGGACCGCGCCGCCGCTCTGGAGACCGCCCTGGGCAACGCGCCCCACGGCGCCGAGGCCCACATGCGCCATTGCGCCGATCAGCTGATGGTGCGCATGGGCGAGCTGCGGGAAGCCGCCGATGCCCTCGAGGGACTGGTGGATGACACCGCCTGGCCCCTGCCCACCTACCAGGAGATGCTGTTCGTCCGTTGAGGCACGACAGCTGCAGGAGTGCAGTCGCTCTGCGCTCCTGCTTGATCGCCCAAACTCGACCTGAGTGGACCGTGATCTCTAGGTTCTCTCTGTAGCGAACTGAACGCGCTCTCTCTACGTTCCGCGCGGGACTTCGGTTCTGGGGAGGAAAGGCCGGGCCGGTGCTTGGCCTTTTTTCTTTGTCTCAACCCAATGTGGGTGTCTCTCTCTAGAGGCGTTCTTTGACCTTGGACACCAGTCGGTTCAAGACGTGAACGATGGTCGAGGGTTCCTTAGAAGAACTGGGTGGTTGGAAGAGTGAGCTCAACTGAGCGGGTTTTGCTTGTTTGTTGGCAAGACTCTCCTTGCGAATCTTCCGGCGCTGTTGTTGCAGGACATCGCGGGACTCCCGGAGGTTGAGCAGGCGCTTTTCCATGGACTTGCAGTGTTCCTTAGGCGTCGACGTGATCGTGTCGTTCGGCTTCTGTCCGACCGGTGTGGCACCACTGCATCAATGCTAGTTCCGGTTGGTTTTGCCAGTCCGCGGCACTGCGAGTTTTGGTTTGGGTAGCTGTTCAGGCAGGCCATCCCTGAGCGGCCGCTGCCGGGCCATCCAGACCCGTTGGGCAACTGGCCCCATCAATCCGCGGGCCAGTGTCAGCCCATGGCGCAGCGGGCTGCTGTACCCGATGAGATGGCCTTGGCGGGCCTCAGCCTCTTGCAGCTGCTGCAAACGCTTCACCTCGGTTCGGCGTTGTTGCTCGATCGCTGCTGAAGCCGCGTCGAGATCATCGCCGGCAAGGAGTGCCTCGGCTGCAACCACGCTGTCCCGCAGGGCCAGGTTGATCCCCTGGGCGCGAATCGGACTCATCGGGTGGGCGGCGTCGCCAAGCAGAAGCAGGCCAGGTTGCTGCCAGCGCTCGGCCATGCCGACCTGCACTTTGAAGCGCACGGGGGCACGCAGGCTTGCGCCACGCTCGATGAGCAACGGCGCCAGGGGGGCGGGCGCCAGGTTGGCTAGCCGCTGCGCCCACTCCTCAGACGCGAGGTTGTCCCGCTCTTCCCCTGGCTTGAGTAGCCAGGCCAGTTGCAGATGCCCTGAGGCATTCAGGCAGGCACTGCCGATCCGCCCGCCCGCCACTAGGGTTTGAAACCCCCAGATGCAGTCCTTGGGGATCGGTCCGGGCAGTTCAAACCAGAGCAGCTCCAGCGGCTTTCCCAAGCACTTGAGCTGGATTCCGGCCTGTTGACGCAGTAGGGATCCGCGTCCATCGCAGCCGATGACCAGGTCTGCCTCTAGTTGTTCGCCGTTGCTGAGTTCGACGCCGCTGATGCGTGATCCCCGCTTCAGCAGCTGCCGAACGGCTTGACCGGGTCGCCACTGCAGGCGCGGGCAGCGTCGCGCCCGCTCGAGCAGTGCCTCAAGGAGGGCCTCTTGGGGCACCAGGGTGCAGGGCTGCAGGGAGCCCAGGGGTTCGGCGACACGAAACAAACGCCGCCGCTCCAGCCAGACGCTCCATCCCTCCAAGGGGCGCTGCGGCAGCTCCTTCAGTAGCGGCAGGAGTCCCATCTGGGCCAGGGCCTGTTGGCCGCTGGGCATCAGGGCTTCGCCGCGAAATTGCCGCTTGAAGCGCTCGCTGGCTTCGATCAGCGCGACCTCGGCTCCCCCTTCGGCCAGCTGCAGGGCCAGGCTCAAGCCAGCGGGCCCCGCTCCGACAACGATGAAACGGGGTGGTGGGCTCACTCAGCCGTCAGCAGCCTGAACCCAGTGAAGAACAGGGAGATCCCAAAGAGGGTGCCGACGGCCCAGAGGCTGTCGCTGGGCCACTCGGCCACCAGCAGGCCACCCAGGAGTGCGGTCACCAGACCATCAGCCAGCACCAGGCCCCGCGCTTCTGCCTGGCTGGCGGCGGCGGCAGCCAGCTCCATGACTCCCTCGAAGATCAGAAGCAGACCGACGAAGAGGGTCAGGCTGATTTCGCTCTCGACGGGATACGCCACCACCCAGATCCCCGCCACCACATAGAACAGGCCAGAGAGGCGGCGGAAGACCTTGCCTTTGCTGTCCTCAGCCTGCCCGAGGCGGAGCAGTTGGGTGACGCCGGCCACCGCGGCGATCACGCCAATGCTCAGGGTCAGTGCGGTCGCGGAAATGAAGGGCAGCGCGATCGAGGTGACCCCCGCCATAAAGAGCAGAACGGCCGCGATGCGATGCAGGGTTTTGGGGGGCACGGCCCGATCACAAAATCAACCGAACCTTAGAAACGGTTTCCCTATTTGCCTGCTCAGTTCTTAGGGTGCGGCAACAGATGTGTGTGCAGCCCAAAGCCCCATGGCCGCGATCTTCAGCGATAACAGCCTCACGATCGGCCGCACCCCACTGGTCCAGCTCAACCGCATCACCGAGGGCTGTGGTGCGCGGGTGCTGGCCAAGATCGAGGGGCGCAACCCGGCCTATTCGGTGAAGTGCCGAATCGGTGCGGCGATGGTGGCGGCAGCGGAGCGCGACGGTCTGCTGGGTCCCGGTAAGGAGCTGATCGAGCCCACCAGTGGCAACACCGGCATTGCCTTGGCCTTCGTGGCTGCGAGCAAGGGGATCAAGCTCACCTTGACCATGCCGGAAACGATGAGCCTGGAGCGGCGCAAGCTGCTGACGGCCTTTGGTGCCCATCTCGAGCTCACCGAAGGTCGTCTGGGGATGACCGGGGCCGTGAACCGGGCCAAGGAAATCGCGGCGAGCGACCCCGATCGCTACGTGCTGCTGCAGCAGTTCGTGAACCCCGCGAACCCCCAGGTGCACCACGACACCACGGGCCCTGAGATCTGGAGCGATACCGACGGCAACGTCGACGTCTTTGTTTCTGGCGTCGGCACCGGCGGCACCTTGACCGGCGTGAGCCGCTACATCAAGAACACCCTGAATAAGCCGCTGCACACGGTCGCCGTCGAGCCGATCAACAGCCCGGTGATCAGCCAGACCAAAGGTGGTCAAGCACTGCAGCCCGGTCCCCACAAGATCCAGGGGATCGGCGCGGGCTTCGTGCCCGGCAACCTCGACCTGGCCATGGTCGATTCCGTCGAGCAGGTTGGGGATGACGAGGCCGTCGAGATGGCCCGCCGCCTCGCCAAAGAGGAGGGGATCCTGGCCGGCATCAGCTGCGGGGCCGCCACCGTGGCAGCCCTGCGCCTGGCCAAGGATCCAGCCAATGCCGGCAAGACGATCGTTGTGGTCCTCCCCGACTCTGGCGAGCGTTATCTCAGCTCGGTCCTCTTCGCGGGGATCTTCAACGAGAGCGGCCTGCCGGTCGGTTGATCAGTCGGCCATCGGGGTGACGCCCTGCAGCTTGTCGTTGAGCTGCATCGCCATGGACTGACGGCCGACGGCGAGAACCTTCAAGGTGTCTTCGTGCATGCGCAGCTGGGCATCGGCAACCTGCATGCCGCGCACCAACTCTTTGACTTCCTCAGGCAGGGCGTTGAGGTCGTAGCGCTTCCCCTCAAAGGTCAGAACGGGGGGGATCTGGGCGGCGGAGTCGGTCACGACACAAGGCGGTAGACCGGGTCACCTTACGGGTCTTTCTTGGTCTCTGCCGGTGGGATTTGCTTGGGCAGGGGCCGCAGCGGTCGCTTGAAAAAGAACATCAGCAACTGACCCACCTGGGTGGTGGTCGTGAGCTCCCAGCCCTCCTTGCCCAGCAGGTTCAGGAAGTGCTGCAGCTGCTCGGCGGGATGCTTCGGGGCGGCCTTCGCCTTGGCCTGTTGCTCGGGGCCGTACTGCTGCGGAAATTCCCGGCTGATGAATTCCGGGCTGAGCTTGCCGCCCATCCGCTCGCTGGCCACCTTCGGGTCCGGTGGGGCCGGCGGGTTGTTGTTATCCACATTGATGTGGATGACCCGGTACTCCCAGACGGGCATCTCACCGAGTGGCTTCGCGGTGGGGCCCGGGTCCGTCATGAACCCAGGTTAAGCACCGCGAATCAGCTGGCGCTCGCAGAGGTCCCGGTAGCGGCCGGGCCGGCTGATCAGCAAATCGTGGTTGCCCTGGTCGACGATCTGGCCGTTCTCGAGCACCAGGATCGAGTCAGCCTCCTGGACGGTGGAGAGGCGGTGGGCGATGACGAGCACCGTGCGGCCCTTCATGGCCTGATCCAGGCCCCGCTGGACGGCTTCCTCGGCTTCGGCATCCAGGGCGCTGGTGGCTTCATCCAGCAGCAGGACGGCCGGGTTGCCCAGCACTGCCCTCGCAATGGCGAGACGCTGGAGCTGGCCGCCGGAGAAGTTGCTGCCCCGCTCCTCGACCCGGGCGTCGTAGCCGCCGGGCAGAGCTTCGATGAAACCGTCGGCATTGGCCAGGCGTGCCGCCGCCTGGATCTGCTCGCGGCTGGCGGGGCGGCCGAAGGCGATCGCCTCGGCGACCGTGCCGGAGAAAACAGCGCTTTGTTGGGGCACCAGGGCGACGGCTGTGCGCAATTCCGCGGCCTTGAGGTCCGCCAGGTTGCGTCCGTCCAGCAGCACCTGGCCGCCCTGGGCGGTGTTGAAGCGCAGCAGCAGCGAGAAGAGGGTGCTCTTGCCGGCTCCGGAGGGACCCACCAAGGCAACGACCTGGCCGGGTTTGACCTGGAGCGAGAGGTCCTTCAGCACCGGTTGCTGGGGGTCGTAGCAAAAGCTGACCTGCTCCAGCAGCAGTTCACCGGCGACCCGTCCCAGGGGTTGGGCGTCGGGGCGATCGGGTTGCTCGACCGCTTCCCGTTCGATTTCCCGCAGGCGCTTCAGCGAGGCCTGGCCCTGCTGGAACTCGTTGAAGTTGGTCGTGAGGTGGCTGATCGGGTCGATCAGCATCAGCAGGGCGGCGACATAGCTGCTGAAGCCCTGGCCATCGAGGTCACCGCTTTGGATCCGGGCGGCACCCATGAGCAGTACCGCGAGGATGCCCGCGGCTTCCAGAAAGCCCACGACCGGGTACTGCAGGGCTAGGAGTTTCTGGGTGCGGTAGCGGGCCCTGCGGTGCAGGTCGATCTCGACCTCAAAGCGCTGCTGCAACCAGGGCTCAGCGGCAAAGGCCCGCACGAGCGGCAGTCCGGAGATGGCCTCCCCCAAGAGGGCTGCGAGTTCGCTGACCTGTTTTTGGCTCTTTTCGGCGGCGCCCATGACCTTGGCGCCAAACAGGCTGACCAGCACGGCCACTAAGGGGGCCAGCAGCAGGGTCCCGATCGAGAGCTTCCAGTCCAGCCAGACCATGTAGCCGAAGACCACTACCAGCTGGAGGACCGACGGAGTGGTGTCCTGGATCGTCTTGTAGATGACCTCGCCAACCCGGTCGGCGTCCTCGGTGAGGCGGTAGGTCAGATCTCCGGCGGAGAGTTTTTCAAGCACTCCGAAATCGAGCCGCTGCAGCCGGGCAAAGAGCCGACGCCGCAGTTCCTGGCTGACCTGCAGGGCTGGCCCGGCCAAAAGGGTGTCCTGGCCGAATTGGGCCACCTTCTGGAGCATGAAGACCGCCAGAGCCAGGCCGATGACCTGGAGCACCCGGTTGAACTCCCCGGCACCGATGGCGGGGATCAATTGACCGGCCAGCCAGGCCAGCAGGGGCCAACAGCCCACAAAGACGAGCATGCAAGCCCCACCCGCGATCAGTGCGGGGCGGTGGGGCTTCAGCAGCGGCAGCAGACGCCGGAAGCCGGCCGATGAGGGTGCGAGCATCGGGGCAAGCTATCAGCGCTTTTTTTGAGCGGTACCCCTTCGGCGGCAGAAGCGATTCGCCTTGATCAATTCCTCAAGTGGCAAGGCCTGGTGTTCACCGGTGGTGAGGCCAAGCAGCGCATCCAGGGGGGAGAAGTTCGGGTTAATGGCTTTCAGGAGACCCAGCGCGGCCGCAAGCTCAAGCCCGGTGACAGGGTGGAGCTGGATGGACAGACCCATGTCGTGGAGAAGCCCCCGGAAGAATCCTGATCTCGCAAGGCTTTAGGTTGGGTGGCTGATCAACCGAAGAACCCAGTGGGCAAGGCTGTCATCGCGGGCAATTGGAAGATGCACATGACCTGCGCTGAAGCGCAGGCCTTTGCGGAAGCCTTCAAGCCCCTGGTGGCCAACCTGCCCAGCGATCGCGAGGTGGTGCTGGCTCCGCCCTTCACCGCCATCGCGACCCTGAGCAGTGCCCTGGCCGGCAGCGGTATTCAGATTTCTGCTCAGAACATCCACTGGCAGGAGAAGGGCGCCTTCACCGGGATGGTCTCCGCCGGGATGCTGCTCGAGCACGGCGTCAGCCACGCCATCGTTGGCCATAGCGAGCCCCGCAAGTACTACAGCGAGACCGACGAGCAGATCAACCTGCGGGCCCGCAGCGCCCAGAAGCACGGGATCATCCCGATCCTGTGTGTGGGTGAGAGTGACTCCCAGCGGGAAGCCGGTGAGGCCGAGAAGGTGATCCGCCGCCAGGTCCAGCAGGGGGTGGATGGTCTCGATCACTCCAAACTGATCGTGGCCTACGAGCCGATCTGGGCGATTGGTACCGGCAAGACCTGTGAAGCCAGTGAGGCCAACCGCATCTGCGGCCTGATCCGCGAGTGGGTCGGCTACCCCGAGGTTGTCGTTCAGTACGGCGGTTCCGTGAACCCCGCCACCATCGATCAACTGATGGCCCAAAGCGATATCGACGGGGTCCTCGTCGGTGGCGCTTCCCTGGATCCAGAAGGATTCGCTCGGATCGCGAACTTCCAGCCCGTCTGATGGGGGGCTCCTGGGGCCAGCGCACCCAGGTGATGGGGGTGATCAATCTCACCCCCGATTCTTTCAGCGATGGGGGGAGGTTCGATCATCCCGATCAAGCGCTGAAACAGGCCCTGCGATTCGCCACCGCTGGCGTGTCCGTACTTGATCTGGGCGCCCAGAGCACGCGACCCAATGCAGAGGATGTCGGATCAGCGGAAGAGCTGCGACGTCTGCTCCCCAGCCTGCGTCTCATTCGTGCGGCCATCGACGCCGAGTCGCTTCCGGCCCTGATCTCGGTCGACACCTATCGCGCCTCCGTCGCGGCAGCAGCCCTCGAAGCCGGTGCGGATTGGATCAATGACATCAGCGGCGGTTGCCGAGATCCCGAGATCCTCAAGGTGGTGGCGGATGTCGGCTGCCCCTACGTCTTGATGCACTCCCGCGGCGATAGCCAGACGATGGATGGCCTCGTTGATTACGGCGCAGCTGGTGTCGTTGCGGGGGTGCTGCGGGAGTTGCGCCTGTCCACGGAAACGGCCTTGGCGGCCGGCATCCGCCAGGACCAGCTGATCTGGGATCCGGGGCTGGGCTTTGCGAAGACCACCGAGCAAAACCTTGAGCTCCTGCGGGGACTCGAACGGCTCAAGGTCGACGGCATCCCGCTGTTGGTGGGGCCGTCCCGGAAACGATTCATCGGTGCTCTTCTGAATGAGCCCCGGCCGAAGGCACGTCTCTGGGGAACCGCGGCGGTGGTGGCGCGCTGCGTCGCGGCTGGTGTCGACGTGGTGCGCGTTCATGACGGGGCGGCCATCGCCCAGGTCACACGGATGGCGGATGCGCTCTGGCGTTAGACCAATAAAAAAGGCCCCCGAAGGGGCATGAGTGGATGTCTTGTTGAAACTCAGCCCTCGCTGACGCCTTCGATCCGGTCTTCGATCTCCTGGTAGATCTCCTGGAGTTGTTCGATGTTCTCGTCGGAGGTCTCCCAGTAGCCCCGGCCATTCACCTCCAGCAGCGTGCCGACGATGCGGCGGAAGCTGTGGGGGTTGAGATCCATTAGACGCTTGCGCATCTCGGGATCGTTGATGAAGGTCTCGTTGGCTTCTTCGTAGACGAAGTTGTCCACGGAACCACTGGTCGCACTCCAGCCCAGGGTGAAGTTCAGGCGCTTGGCGACTTCACGCACACCCTCGTAGCCGGAATCGAGCATGCCCTCGTACCACTTCGGATTGAGCAGCTTGGTGCGTGAATCCAGGCGGATCGTCTCGCTCAAGGAGCGGACCTGGGCGTTTGCCGTGGTGGTGTCGGCGATGTAGCTTGAGGGAGCCTTGCCGTCATCCCGCAGCCCTTGGATCAGCTTGGTGGGGTCACTGTCGAAGTAGTGGCTCACGTCGGTGAGGGAGATCTCCGCTGAATCCAGGTTCTGGAAGGTGACATCGGCGGTCTTCATGACCGACTCGAACATCTCGCGCTTCTGGTTCATCTCGCCGGGGTTGTCGGCGTTGAAGGCGAAGGTCTTGCGGGAGAGGTACATCTCCTGCAGCTCGTTCTCCTCTTCCCAGGTGCTGTTCTCAACCGCCAGGTTGACGTTGGAGCTGTAGCTGCCACTGGCGTTCGAGAACACCCTGGTCGCCGCATCCCGAAGGGAAACGCCTTCCTTCTCGGACTGCTCCTGGGCGTGCTTGCGCACGAAGTTCATCTCCAGGGGCTCATCGGCCTCGGCGGCCATCTTCACGCCCTGGTCAATCAGGGCCATCTGGTTGATGAACAGGTCGCGGAAGACGCCGCTGCAGTTCACCACAACATCGACGCGGGGACGGCCCAGCTCTTCGAGGGGGATCAACTCCAGCTTGTTCACCCGGCCCAGGGAGTCGGGCACCGGACGGGCACCGATGAACCAGAGGATCTGGGCCAGCGATTCGCCGTAGGTCTTGATGTTGTCGGTGCCCCAGAGCACGCAGGCGATGGTCTCGGGCCAGGTGCCCTGTTCCTCGCGCTGACGTTCAATCAGACGGTCCACCACCACCTTGGCGGCGGCCACGGCGGCCCGGGTCGGAATGGCCTGGGGGTCGAGGGCGTGGAGGTTTTTGCCGCTGGGCAGCACGTTGGGGTTCCGGATCGGATCACCGCCGGGGCCGGGGAGGACGTACTCGCCATCGAGGGCCTTCAACAGGCTCTCCATCTCCAAATCCGCGCAAACCTGCTCAAGGCAGAACTGCAGGTAGCCAAAGAGCGTCTCCAGCTCGGCTTGATCGACGTCGGGGAAGCCAGCGGCGTTGCAGGCACTCAGCCAGGGGCTGGGCAGCTTGAAGCCGAAGCGCTCGAGCAGGTCGTAGAACCAACCGAAGTTGCGGCGCAGGGTCACCCGGCCATCGCTGCCGGTGACGGCCTTGACCATGGCGCCGATGGCGGCGCGGGAGGTTTCGGTGATGACGCGGTTGAGCTCCACATCGGCGAGCACGCCCTCGTCGTTGCCCTGGTAGACGTCGGCGATCGTGCGTCCTTTGCTTTCCGCCAGCAGGGCAGGCAGGGAGCGGATGCCCTCTTCCTCGCGCTCAAGAGCAGCGATGTTGACCAACGTGGCAATCGCCTCTTCAGCCGTGGGGGGCTTGCCGATGGTGTGCAGACCGCAGGGCAGCAGGCGGCTCTCGATCTCCATCAGTTGGCGATAGACCGCACCGACGACGCCATCGCGGCCGTCGAGGTCCAGCTCGCTGGCATCGATCTCGGGCAGCTCAACGTCCTTGTCGAGGTTGCACTGGCGTGCGGTTTCGACCACGGCATTGACGATTTGGACGCCGCGGGAGCTCTCACGCAGTTGCTGGTAGGAGCCCACCAGTTCGCCCAGCTCCTTTAGGCCCTTGTAGAGACCGGCGTTCTCAGCCGGAGGGGTCAGGTAGCTGATGGTTTCGGCGTAGCCCCGCCGCTTGGCGATGGTGGCTTCCGATGGGTTGTTGGCGGCGTAGTAGTAGAGGTTCGGCAGGGCGCCGATCAGCGAGTCGGGGTAGCAGGTCTCGCTCATGCCCATCTGCTTACCGGGCATGAACTCCAGGGAGCCGTGGGTGCCGAAGTGCAGCACCGCGTCTGTACCCCAGACCTTCTCGAGATAGGTGTAGTAGGCGGCGAAGCCGTGGTGGGGGCTGGCACTGCGGGAGTACAGCAGCCGCATCGGGTCACCCTCGTAGCCAAAGGTGGGCTGAACGCCGACGAAGACGTTGCCGAAGTGGCGACCGAAGATCAGCAGGTTGGTGCCGTCGCTGTTCAAGTTGCCGGGGGGCTTGCCCCAGTTCTCCTCGAGGCGCTCCGAGTAGGGCGTGAGGCGTTCGTATTCCTCAACGCTCATCCGGTGGGCGATGGCCAGTTCCGGTGCACCCTCGAGGGCCTCTGGGTCCTGGAGGACCGCCTCCATCAGCTCCTTGGAGTTGCGGGGCAGACCGCTGACGTCGTAGCCCTTGGCGCGCATCTCTTCCATCAAGCGGTGGATGGAGCCGAAGACGTCCAGGTAGGCCGCGGTGCCGACGTTGCCCTTGTCGGGGGGGAAGCTGAAGACGGTGATCGCCAGCTTCTTATCGCTGCGAGGCTTGATTCGCAGGGAGGCCCAACGGATGGCCCGTTCCGCAATGGCATCCACCCGGTCCTGCAGGGTGTGGGCTTTACCGGTGGCGTCATCGCGGCCGGACAGCACGATCGGCTCGATTGCGCCGTCGAGCTCGGGGATGGCGATCTGAAGGGCCACCTGAACCGGGTGCAGACCCAGGTCGCTCTCTTCCCACTCCTGGGTGGTTTGGAAGACCAGGGGCAGCGCCACCATGTAGGGGCGATTGAGCTTCTTGAGGACCTCAATTGCCTTGGGGTGGTCCTGGCGAGCGGGGCCGCCGACCAGGGCGAAGCCGGTCAAGGAGACCACGCCATCCACGAGGGGCTGGTCGGGGTTCAGCGGGTCATAGAAGAAGGCATTGACCGGCTTGGTGAAGTCCAGGCCGCCGCAGAAGACGGGGATGACTGTGGCGCCCCGGAACTCCAGTTCCTGGATGACGGCAACGTAGTGGGCCTCATCGCCGGTGACGATGTGGCTGCGCTGAAGCACCAGGCCGATCACGGGGCCCTTGCGTGCTTTGTCGCTCAGGTCTTGGCGACTGGCGTTCCAGTTGAGGTACTCCTTGAGGTCCTCGAACATCGAGGGAGCCAGGGGGTGCCAGATGCCCAGGTCGGGGAAGACCTCGGGATCAGCCACTTGGATCTCGGGACGGTCCTCGCTGTTGCGGGGGAAGACGTACTTGTCCGCCAGCATCAGCAGGAAGTTCCGGAGGTTGTCCGGGGTACCGCCCAGCCAGTACTGGAAGCTGAGCATGAAGGAGCGGGCGTCCTGCGCCTTCTCCACCGGCAGGTACTTCAACACCGTCGGGAGGGTGTTGAGCAGCTTCAACATGGCGTCCTGGAACCCGGCGCCGCCGGCCTCCTTGCGCTTTTTCATGAAGCCGGCGATGGCCGACTTGCTCTGACCGAGCTGGGCCATCGAGAAGCTGCCCAGCTTGTTCAGGCGCATCACCTCCGGCATGGAGGGGAAGACCACAGCCGCCTTCAGTCGGTCGCGGTGGGGAGCCACCGCATCGACGACCTTCTGGGCCAGGTCTTCGATGAAAATCAGCGAGGCGACGAAGACATCGGCCTCAGCGACATCGGCGCAGAAGTCGGCGTAGTTATCAGGGTCTCGAAGCTCTTCGATCAGATACCCGCTCAGATCAATGGCGATCGAGCCATTGGCGTCGTTGAGGGCGGTGGCTGCTTGGGTCAGCGCGTTCTGGTACTGGGGCTCTAGAACCACATAGACCGCTTTCATCACGGCCCGGCCATTCACCTCCGCGGGGCTGACGCGGCGGGAAGCTGAGCGGACCTGCGTGAACATTCGCGCTGATTGAGCAATGTGAAGGAGCCTACGAAGGACTGCGCTGGCTGCGCGAGGGTCTTTCGTTGCTGTAACAGGAGCTCTCGGGGGGTTCCTCGACCCCGGAAGGCGTGGTATTGGCGCGACATAGGCTCGAGCCACCGTCCCCTTCTCCCGATGACTCAGGCCCCCGCCAGCAAGCCCCTCTCCGTTGTGGTGGCTGGCGCCTTGGGCCGGATGGGTGCCGAGGTGATCAAAACCGTTGTCGCCGCCGCCGATTGCCAGCTGGTGGGCGCGGTCGACACCACCCCCGATAAGGAAGGCGCGGATGTGGGTCTGGAGCTCGGCCTTGGGGAGTTGGAGGTGGCGATCACCGCTGACTTCGAGGGCACCCTCTGCCAGGCCAGCCAGGCTGTGCGCAATGACGGACCAGGCCAGGGCGCGGTTCTCGTGGATTTCACCCATCCGTCGGTGGTCTACGAGCACACCCGTGCCGCCATCGCCTACGGGGTCCATCCGGTGATCGGCACCACTGGCCTGAGCCCCGAACAACTCAGTGAGCTAGCCGCATTTGCTGCCAAGGCGTCCGTGGGCGGTGCCGTGATTCCGAACTTCTCCGTTGGGATGGTTCTCCTGCAGCAGGCCGCTGCGGCGGCGGCCCGCTTCTATGACTTCGCCGAGCTGAGCGAGCTGCACCACAACCGCAAGGCCGATGCCCCGAGCGGCACTTGCATCAAGACGGCCGAGTTGATGGAGGACCTGGGCAAGTCGTTCAATCCGCTGCAGGTGGAGGAGCACGAAACCCTGGCGGGTTGCCGGGGCGGACAGCGGGAGAGCGGTCTGCGGCTGCACTCCATCCGCCTTCCCGGTCTGGTGGCCCATCAAGAGGTGATGTTTGGTGCCCCGGGCGAGACCTATACCCTTCGCCACGACACGATCGATCGCTCGGCCTACATGCCCGGCGTGTTGCTGACGGCCCGCAAGGTGCGTCAGTTGGAGGGCCTGGTTTACGGCCTGGAGCGCTTGCTCTAATCCCCTCTGCAGCAGACACTGGCGCCATGCTCATCCCGCTTCGCCCCGGAGAGCTGCCGCGTCTGATCCCCGCGGTGGCCACTGGCCCTCAGTTCAACTTCTGCAGCGGCAACCCCCAGAAGGTGCTGCAGCGGGTTTTCATCTCGGTCATCGGCGGCGTGATCAGCCTGTTGATCAGCCAGGGGGTGGCCATCAACAGCCAGGCCTCCCCCATCCTGCTGATGGTCGGGGTGGTGTTCCTTCTGTATGTGCTCTGGGGGCCGATCGTCGAGGCCAGCCGCAAGAATGCGACCCTTCGCCGTTACCCCGCGGCCGCGATCTTTGAGGGGGAAGTGGCCGACCTCTACACGAAGGAACTGGTGGAGGGTCGCCAGGAGACCACCGACAAGCAGGGGCGCCTGGAGACCGTCGAGAACCGCCGCACCTGGCTCTGCTTGGAGCTAGAGGACGAAGACGGCTACCTCGGCAGTGTTCGGTTTCCCTACAACAAAAAGCACAAGCAGATCCGCCGGGGTGCGGTCGTGCGTTGCCTGGTGCTGAGTGAGCGCAAGGACTTCTCCCGGGTCGGGGCCCTCAGTGATGCTTGGTTGCCCCAGATGAAGCTGTGGGTGGGTGAGTACCCGTTCTTGCTCCGCCCGGCCTTCGAGGAGCTCTGCCTCAAGCGGCTTCGCTAAGGGCTTGTTACATCGCGCAATATTGCGTTACAATTGCGTCAAGTTCCGTAGCGACGCGTGATGACCCAAGCCAATCCTTCCGCCCCTGCAGTGATCCGCGGCGCCACCGTCACCGAAGAGGACGGCGGCCGCCTCAACGCCTTCGCCACCGAGCCCCGCATGGAAGTGGTGGACGCCGAGAGCGGCTGGGGTTTCCATGACCGCGCTGAAAAGCTGAACGGCCGCATGGCCATGCTCGGCTTCATAGCCCTGCTCGCCACCGAGCTGGCACTGGGCGGTGAGTCCTTCACCCACGGCCTGCTGGGTCTCGGCTGAATTCCCTCTCTCGTTTGACGAAGGCCGCAGCACAGAATCGTGTTGCGGTTTTTTTGTGCCGTTCGTTCCGTGCCCCTGAGACAGCCCTCCAGCCTGCGCGCTCGGGTGAATGGCGCCGGACCCACCGGAGCGCTCTCGGCTTTGGCGCTGGTGGAAGCCGGCTGGCAGGTGGAGCTCTGCGATCCCCTCGATGCCGCTGCCCTGCAGGCGCGCAACCGGGCCTATGCCTTGACCCATTCCAGCCGGGAGCTGTTGCTGCGGCTGGGGCTTTGGCAGGCCCTCACTCCAGCCCTCGCCCCGTTTCGGCGGCTGGAGCTCTGCGACCGGGCCACCCACCTGCAGGTGCCCTTTACGAGCGCCGACCTGGCCTGGCTGGGGGAGGGCGATCAACCGGTGGGGTGGATCCTGCAGCACCGGGAATTGATGCGCGTTCTGCTTGAGGCCGTCCGCCAGCAGGGAGCCATTGCGGAGAGCCTGGGCACCCCGCCGCTGCCCCCCTCCGCCGGCGTTGATCTCGTGGTAGCGGCCGATGGTCACCGTTCGGCTACCCGCCAGGCGGCCCGCATACGGCAATGGGGCTGGCCCTACCGCCAGGGTTGTCTGACGGTGCAGGTGCGCCTGCGGGGCTCGGCCCCGGACCAGGCCTGGGAGCTGTTTCGCCCAGAAGGCCCCTTTGCGGTCCTGCCCCTGGGGGGTGATGCCTTCCAATTGGTCTGGAGTGCGCCGCTGCAGCGCCTGCGCCAGTTGGAGCAGCTCGATGGTGTCGCTTTCCTTGATGCCCTCAGCGCCGCCTTGCCCGAAGAGCTCCAGGCGGAAGTGCTCCTGGATCAGCCCCGGGCCTTTCCGGTGGCCCTGGAGTGGGCTTGGCCCCTGGCCCGTCGTGGCACGATCGTCGTCGGTGAGGTGGCCCACCGCTGCCATCCCGTTGGCGGCCAAGGCCTGAACCTCTGCTGGCGCGACGTCGATCAGCTCCACCGTCTGGCCCGGCGGTGCGGTGACGGGCGTCTGCGGCCTCGATCCTTAGCGAGGGCCTACGGGCGTGCCCGTGTGCTCGATATCGCGTTGGTGCTGCTGGCCACCGATGCTCTGGTGCGCCTCTTCTCCAACCGTTTCGCCCCACTCCTGCTGGTGCGACGCTTGGCCCTGCAGGCCCTGGGGCGTTGGGGCTGGATGCGTCAGCTCAGTCTGCGGGCGATGAGCGACGGACCTTGCCGCCTCTGGCGGAGCTAAGCAGGATGGCGGCATGGTGATTTGCACCTCGCCGCAACCCCCTCCCCATCCCGAGCTGCTGCGCTTCCTCCGCAGCACGCTTGGGCTGAGCGAGAACGCATTGGGCTTGGGCCTTAAGCAGTCCCAACTCGAGCAGGCCCCCCTTCCGGTGGTGCTCTGGCGCTTTGGCCTGATCAGCCTCGATCAGCTTGATCAGGTCCTGCAGTGGCAGGACCTGCACCTGTAGTGCCTCAGTAGACGATCAAGGAGTCCACGGGGACCCCGGCGGGGAGCTTGCTCTTTCCGCCCAGATCCGCCAGTTCCACGACGAAGGCAAATCCCACCAGCTCGCCGCCTACCTGCTGAACCAGCTGGGCGCACGCCGCGGCGGTGCCGCCGGTGGCCAGCAGGTCGTCGACGACCAGCACCCGGGGATTGTTCTCGAAGCCATCGGGCACGATCTCGAGTCGGTCGGTGCCGTACTCAAGGCTGTAGTCGACGCCGATGACTTCGCCGGGCAACTTGCCGGGTTTGCGCACCGGGCTGAAGCCGATCGTTTTGGCGGTGGCCAGGGCGGTGCCAACGATGAAGCCCCGTGATTCGATGCCGACGATCAGGTCGGGCTTCAACCGATCACAGACCTCTCCGAGCTGATGCATGACCTCCTGCCAGGCATCCGGTTGGCGCATCAGCGGAATGATGTCGCGAAAGAGGATCCCGGGTTGCGGGAAATCGGGGATTTCCCGGACCAGCTGACGCAGGTTGATAGAGGTCATGGTCGACGAATCAGCGCCAGTGCTGGCAGTATCGCAGCCATGGCCGAAGCCCCAGCGAGCGTGCAAACCCCCTTGTCCCGCCGCGGCATTGAGCGCCTGGATTTGATGCTCCTCTGCGCCGAGGCCCTGGACCTCAACGGCGGGGAGGCGATGGTTTGGCTGAGCGAGGAGATGGGCTTTACCGATCTCTTCCCGAACCGGGTGGAGCTCTGGAAGCGCCGCTGCAGCAACCCCCTGCGCCGCAACACCCGCCGGGCGTCCCTCAAGCCTGAGGAGACGGATGCGTTGATTCGCATCCTGACGGCACTCTCGGAGCGCCTCTATCCGATGTTGCGCACGCTGCTCTCCTCAGCCGAGCCCCCTGATCTGAATGCGCAGCGCTGGGAGTTGTTTCGCTCGCGCCTGCGGGAGCTGGTGCTGGAGCGCCTCAACCCCCGGCGCGGTGGCGTCCAGCGTCTGCTGGATCCCGAGCAGGGACCTGCCCTGAGCCGCGAGCTGGTGCAGGCGATGGCGCTCTGCGCCGGTGAGGGCGGCTTCGAGCGCCTGCGGGCCAGTCTTCTTGATGCGGCTGTTTGATCACTGAGATGAAACTCACCACGCGCTACGAACAAACCAGCTGCCGCTTGATCGTCGAGGGTCTGCCGGATCTCTCCGCCGGGCAGGACGCGAGCACGATCGGCATCTTGACCGGCTTCACGATGGGGCTGGCCGGTCAGACCGAACTCGAGGGCAAGCGGGAACACCTCCAGGCGCTGCTGAGCGCTGTCATTCCCTATGCCCGCCATCTTCTGAGTGGTGTGCCCAAGTCCTTTGGTGCTGCGGATGCGCCGGTGGCGATTGCCCCAGGTGAGGCAGGCCACCAGCTGGAGTTGCGCAGCAGCCAGCCGAATACGCCGCCCTTGACCTTGCGTCTGGATGACGCCGAGCTTTCGGACTTGGTGCGTTGCCTCGATCAGCTGCGCTTGGACCCCCGCCTGGCGCTTCCGTTTGAGACGCCGTCGCTGCAGCCCTTGGCGCGCAAGGAGCTGCGCCACCGTCAGCCCTTGCTCCGCCGGCTTGCGGCTCCGGTGGCCGGCGTGGCGGCTCTTGCGATCAGTGCCGCCTTGATTGCGATGCTGCCGACGCCGAAGCCGGCAGCCCAGACTGCCCCCGAGCTGGCGCCCCCGGCGAAGGACGGTTGACGTCCGTTTGAATCACCCCACACTTGCTGTATTGCGATGAGCGCATTGAGCTGGTCGGAATTGCGTCGTCGTGTCACCCGTCTGGGCGCCTGCCTGGATGTGGTCGTTCGCAGCGATCCGGAAGTGTGCGGTCTGAGCGGTCCTGACTTCCATCTCTCGTTGCACCACGGCGGTCAGGGGGATTGCACCGTGGGCGACCTCAGCCTGGTGGATTGCCCCAATGAGCTGGTTTTGATCGAATTTGAGCGCTGGATGCTCGGCGCTGGACACCAGTTGGAGTCATGACACGGCAGCGGCGTCTGCGGGTGGTGGGGAGCGCCTCGGGAGCGGCTGAGCGCCAGCGTCCTGTCTTCCGCAAGCGCAAAGCCAAGCGCCGCCCTCGGCTGATCTTGGAGGCGGTTTTGATGATGGCCGGCGGGGTCGGCCTGCTGGTGCTGCTGCTCCAGCTGCCTCAGCTGATTGATCTCGACAGCCTGCTCCTGGTGAGCACCGCCTTGGCGCATCTGATCGGCGGGCTCTCCCAACTGTTGATGGGGATCCTCCAGTTGCTGGGGGTGCTGCTTCTTGGTGGTCTCGCCCTGTTGGCACTGCTCTGTTTGTTGGGGGGACTGGTGCGTTTCGTGCGCGCCGTGGTGGCCCCAGCCCCCAAATCAGTCAAGGCAAAACGTCGCCGCTAGTCGGCGTTCTCAGCATCCTGTGGGAAGCGTTCCACCGCGCTTCTCCATGGCGACCCGTCGGTTGTGGCCCATCGCGTTGCTCCTGCTTGGGGCCTTCACGCCAGCGGCGGCCCTGGCCTGTAGCCGTGTGCTCTCCAACAGCAACGGTCAGTCGGCTGTTGTCGGGCGCACGATGGATCTCTATCTCGATGACCGGGCGGCTCTGGTGCTGCGGCCCCGCGGCCTGGAGGCCGGTGGTCTGGTGAGCACGAGCGTTCCGAATGCCAGGCGCTGGCGCGTCAAGCACGGCAGCGTCGGGGTGATGAGTGTGGGAACCGTCCTCGCCGATGGCCTGAATGAACGGGGCCTGAACGTCAACCTGCTCTACCTCTCCGGCAGTGACTACGGCTCCGCCAGCAGCGGTAAGCCGGTCCTCTCCAACCTGCGGATGGCGGAGTTTGTGCTCGACAACTTCGCGACGGTTGAGGAGGCGATTGCCGGCTTGGCACAGGTTCAGATCGTCTCCGATCAAATCCTGGATCGCAATTGGGGCTTGCATCTTTCGATGGCGGATCGCCGTGGACGCTCTGCGGTGGTCGAGTTCATCGGCGGCCGGATGGTGGTGCATCAGGGGAATCAGACCCGGGTGATGACGAACGAGCCACCGCTGGCCTGGCAGCTGCAGAACCTCAAGCGCTACCGGCCCTTTGGTGGAACGCTGCCGCTCCCCGGTGATGTCGATCCCGCCTCCCGTTTTGTGCGCGCCTCGACCTTCCTCAGCACCCTGCCCAAGGCCTCAACGCCCGACGAGGCGGAGGCGAATCTCTACGGGGTGATGAAAAACGTCGCCGTACCGGCGGGCGCCGAGGATTATTCCGGCGGTCAGGCGGAGGACAGCTGGCAGACCCTGTGGACCGTGATCGCGAACCTCGATCAGGGCAGCTACGCCTTTCAGCTGGCCCGCAATCCCTATCCGATCTGGGTGGAGCTGAGCCGCTTGCGCTTCAGCGGCGGTGGGCCGATGCGCCGCCTTGACGTTCAGTCCCCGGCGCTGACCGGCGACGTCTCGGATCTGCTGAATCGCTCTTGATCTAGCCGCCGTGGAGCTGCTGGAACCAGAAGCCGGCCAGCTGCCAGGAGCTCCAGAGGAAGATCCCGAGGAACAGCCAGTTCAACCAAGGCGGACGCTTGTCGTTTTCAAACACGGTTGCTCGTGGCGCCTCGGGGCATCATCGCCCCTGAATCCACTGCAGCACTAAGCCGTGGGCCGCAGGGCCAGGAACGGTAATGACGGCTAGGGTCTCGACTCCCCGCTGGTAGTCGTAGCGGCAAAAGCCCTGACCGGTGCCAGAGCAGGCACTCAGGCTTTGAAGGCGATTTCCGGCCAACTGCCGATCCATGGGCTCCGGAGCCAGGTCCTTGGCGGGTTCCCAGCCCTGGGTGCGCAGGCTGGCGTCGGCCTGCTCGATCGGCTGCTGCGGCACCAGGGTTACCTCCTGGGCCGCGCTGACCCCCGTCGTCCCACTGAGCAGAGCCAGCAGGACGAGCACGCGACTGGGGAATGGAGCGGCTGCCATGGAAGCGGCCGAATCGAAGGCCTACTTCGATTAGAGCAACGCTCAGGCAGGAACGGAACTGCGTTGTTCGCGCACCTGATCGTGCAGTGCCTCGAGCTGGGCGTGGACGGAGCGCAATTGCTCACGAATGGCTTCGGTGTTCTCCAACTTGCTCAAGGTCAGGAGCATCGTTTCGATCTGCTCCTTGCTGTTGATCAGGACGCGGCATTCGCTGGTGCCAGGTTCGTAGCGCACGGGAGAGTGTTCGCTGGGACACCATCGAAGCGAGCCTGCGGGTCCAAAAGTGTTGCGAATATTGCCGTTTACCAGGTTCGGCTCTTCGCTCGTGCTGCCGTGCACTGTCACTGAAATCTTGAGATTCCCTTGTCTCACTTGCGCAGGCCCTCAAGCTCGGCAAAATGCGTAGTTTCGGCGCCAGCGAAGGCTCAGGCTGCCTGGGGCTGAGTCGGTTGGGAAAAGCGGAGGGGGTGGGATTCGAACCCACGGAAGCTTTCACTTCGCCGGTTTTCAAGACCGGAGCCATCAACCACTCGACCACCCCTCCAGGGACGACCTTTGGTCTTTCTCATTGTTCCATGGGCCCGCAAAATCAACTCGTCTCAAGTGCGAGATCATTGAGACGAGTTGACATGGTTGGTTTAGAGCGCAGCGACCGCGTGGTCGCCTGATGGATGGCCGTTCTTTCCACCAACCTGCTGGCTGTGCGTACTCGGGAGCTGGCCGACATGATCGAGACTCTGCCGATCAGTCTCAGCCCGGACCATCAGTACGAGCGTTGCTGCGAGTTGTTGGAGCAGGTCGCTATTTCGTTAGACCTGCTCTCGTCGACTGCGCCCGGGTAGAGGTTCAGGCGTCGAAGCCGAAGCTTTGGCGCTTGCGTCCGCCGATGAGCTGATTGGTGACGTGCTTCTGAGCGTGCATCATCTCGGCCATTTGCTTGGCCAGGTGCTTGAGCAGCTCGAGGTCGTCCATGGCATCGATGGAGCGTTTGATGCGCTCGAGCTCGAAGTTGGATTCCAAGGACAAGGAGGTCGGCGCCGTCATCAGTCGAAAGCCCGTGTAAACGAATGTTAAGTGGCTGAGGATTGGGGTGTGGGCGCCCATGAAAAAGCCGCCCGCCAGAGGGATCCGGGGGCGGCTACCGAGGTAGGAGTGCGTCAGTTCTCGGGCTTGGCCAGGGGCAGCAGGCACTTGTCGGAGTCGCAGCCCGCGGGGCCGGCCTCCATCAATTCACCGCCGTCGTAGCGCTGCAGGGCTTCGAAGAAATCGTTGGTGCGTCGGCGGCTGACCACGGCGGCTTGGAGTTCTTCGTAGGTGGCCTGGTTGATGGGCTCGAAGGGCAGGCGCGGGAAGGTCGCGTTGGCGTCGAAGCGAGCCAGCAGGGCTGCGGAGATGTACCCCTGGCCGTTGTCGATCGCGGCGTGGATCGCATCGGTCAGCGGTTCGATCTCGTGCTCGCGGAACTCCACCGTCGCCGAGGTGTTGTGGGCGGTGTAGTGCTGCTGCACCTGCATGTAGAAGTCGAACTGGGCCATCGCTGAGAAGTTGTTGATCTCAACGGCATCGGCGCCAGGGATGTTCGCCCAGCTCACCTCGGTGGGGATTTCCACCAGCCACTCGGTGCAGCGGGGATCAAAGGCGTCATCCAGAAGGCGACCTTCTTCATCCTTGTCGGACTGGGACGGCACGATCGAGTAGCCGTAGTCCATGCAGGCCAGAGCAACAGGATCGTTCTTGCGGAAGGTGATCCGGCGGATGAAGCGCTGGGCCTTGGGGGGGTGCCAGCCGGGGGATGCGCCGGTGAGCAGGCTCTTGGTGCCGGCGGGCTGAACGGTCGTGCAGCGGTTGGGACGGCGCAGGCCGTGGCGATCGCAGTAGTCCCAAACCGCCTTGTTGACGATCTCCTTCCAGCGGCTGAGGTACTCAGCTTCCTTCGCCTTGAAGGCGCGGCCATCTTCGCTGTCGGGGCGGCCGGCTTCCCACCAGGTCAGCCAGGGGGTGCCAAAGGCATGGACAAAGAAGTCGAACAAGCCGGTGAAGCTCACGCCGACGATGGGGTCCCAGGCGCGGCTTTGGCGGTAGCGCTCCACTTCGAAACGGTGGTTGAGCAGGCAGGCCACGGCCAGGCCGCCGGCGGTGAAGGCCTCCTCTTGGGCCACCAGGTCATCGGGATCGATCCGGTTGAGGTGGATCTCGGCGAGGTTGCAGTGGAAGTCCGCCCCCAGGATTTCGCCGCAGGGGTTCAGGCCATAGCGGCCGAGGCGATGCTCGAGCTCCTCGGGGCTCAGGTCGGGGTGGTTGGTGGTGAGCCAGCGGCCGGCTTCCTCCCGTCCCTGCTCGCAGTAGACGTCCATGAACTCCTTGCGCAGCTCAGGGGTGGAGAGCAGGTCGGCGTTGGAGCGGGCGATGGCTTCAGGGGCGAACTGAATCGCGCCTTCGCCGGAGTGGAACTGCTTGGTGACGGCCTCGAGGACGGTCTGACGGTCGGGACGGCTGTGGAAGACCCGGGTGTGGTTCGCCATGCGCAGGGCATCGCGCTCGGGGTCAATGCGCCAGTTGCCGTCGCTGTCCTGTTGCCAGAGGTTGTCCTTGGCGGTGGAGGCGGCGCTGTCGTCCGCGGCGAACTGGCGCATGCCGGCGCTGCGGCGGATGTTGCCGGCCACGATCGTGACGGCGGCTTCATCGATGAGCAGGCAGCACTCCACCGAGGTCAGCTGTCGACCTTGGGCTTTGTTCAGGATTTGGGCGACGCGGCCGTAGAGGTCCTTGAGCTTGACCGGATTGGCCATGCCGCCGAAGCCCTTCAGTGTCTCGCCAACGGGGCGGACATCGGAGAGGTCCACGCTGACCTCAATCGGGGTGCTCGCGTCGAAGCGCTCGTCGCTGCAGAGTTTGAGCAGCAGCTGATAGCTGTCCACCCAGCCGCGTCGGGTGTCGCCCACCTTCACTGTGACGGTTTGGCCGTTGATCTCGTGAGTTGTGGTCTCTTGGCGCTGGCCGGCAGGGGTGACGCCGATGTCGCTGACGCCGGTGACCTTGAGGGTGTTGCGGACCGCGGGGAGCCGCTCGATCAGGTGCGGCTCAATGATGGCGCCGGTGCCGCAGCCCATCATCGCCAGGTCCATCATCAGACCGAAGGCTTCCCAATCCACCAGGTTGGTGGAGGTGCAGTTGTAGGAACCGGAGAAGTTCGCCTCCTGCTCGATCCAGGGGGTGCCACCAATCCAGAGCCAACGGCCCGAGGGCAGCGCTTTTTGTTCCTGCTGCATCCGGCGCAGCAGGGTCACTTCTGCCTCGTTCAGATTGCCGAGTTTGCGCAGGCCCGAGAGGTTGCGCTCGGCGACCTCGTTCCAGCTTTCGCGGCCGTTCGGGGTTTTGCGGCTGTAGGTCCGGTAGAAGACCGGATTCGCGGCAGGGGCAGTCGCAGGAAAGTCAGGTCTGGGGCTGTTCAGGGCGCTGGTGCTGCTCGCGGCACTGGCTCCAGGAACTGACACGGTCACGGGCGTCGATCTCTAAGCGTGCCGGCACCTTAACGCCACTGGTGGGGTCTGCAAGTTGCCGTTGCCACTAGTGGCGGTGCGCAATGGGTTTCGCCGTCCTTCTGCCTGTGGGGGACTGGGATGTGGAAAATCTGGAATTTTCGTCAGACTGAATCTGACTTGGTCGGCTCGTGGATGCAGCGCACCCCTGAACCGGAATTGATGGATGCCCCTGAGCAGGCGTCCGCCTATGCCGCGGCTGACTTCAGTGCAGGTGACCAGGCGTTGGTGGAGCGCATCGCCGAGCTCTTCCCCGGTGGTTTGGGGGGGCGAATCTTGGATCTGGGCTGCGGCCCAGGCAACATCAGCTTTCGTCTGGCCCGGGCCTATTCGGACACTGTGGTGATCGGCCTGGACGGTGCTGCGGCGATGCTCCAGTTGGCTGAGCGCCGCCTGCACCAGGAAGGAGACCTGGTTGGGCGTCTCTCCTTTGTGGAGCGTTGCCTGCCATCGCCGGATCTGCCTGCGGGTTGCAGTGCCGTGGTGAGCAACAGCACCCTGCACCACTTGCACGATCCGCTGATGCTCTGGCTGGCCATCGCCCAAGCGGCTGCTCCAGGGGCGCGTGTCTACCTGAAGGACCTGCGCCGCCCCCCTAGTCCCGAGGCCGCGGAGGCGTTGCGGGAGCGTTATCTGGCCGAGGCACCGCCGGTGCTGCAACACGACTACCTGGCCTCCTTGCATGCCGCCTTTACGGCCGCTGAGGTGACGGAGCAGCTGCAGCGCTCGGGCTTGGAGATGTTGCAGGTCGCCGAGGTGGATGACCGTTACTTAGAGGTCTGGGGGGAATTGCCGTGAGTTCACCTGTCAGGCTGGCGCCATGACCAGCAGCAGCGTGAGCACCACCCCTGAGCTCGAGGCCTTGGCGGAGGCCGTCTCCCGCCGCCGCAATTTCGCGATCATTTCCCACCCCGACGCGGGTAAAACCACCCTCACCGAGAAGCTGCTGCTCTACGGGGGTGCGATTCAGCAAGCCGGCGCCGTGAAGGCCAAGGGCGAGCAACGCAAGGTGACCTCCGACTGGATGGAGCTGGAGAAGCAGCGGGGGATCTCGATTACCTCAACGGTGCTGCAGTTCGACTACAGCGGCAGCACGGTCAACCTGCTGGATACCCCCGGTCACCAGGATTTCTCCGAGGACACCTACCGGACCCTCGCGGCTGCGGACAACGCGGTGATGCTTGAGGACGCCGCAAAGGGCCTTGAGCCTCAGACCCGCAAGTTGTTCGAGGTCTGCCGGATGCGAAGCATCCCGATCTTCACCTTCATCAACAAGATGGATCGGCCCGGGCGCGAACCGCTGGAGCTGCTCGATGAGATCGAACAGGATTTGGGTCTGGCCTGCTGGCCGGTGAATTGGCCGATCGGTAGCGGGGATCGCTTCCGGGGTGTGATCGATCGCCGCACGAAGGAGGTGATCCTCTTTCAACGGGCCGAGCGTGGCCGGGCCTCGGAAGAGAAGGTGCTCAGCGTCGATGAAGCCCGTGGTTCGGTTGAGGAGGAGCTGCTCGAGGCGGCCCTCGAGGAACTGGAACTGCTGGAGGCTGCCGGCAACGAGCTCGATCTGGAGCTGGTTCACGCCGGGGAGCTCAGCCCGGTCTTCTTTGGTTCGGCCATGACCAACTTCGGGGTGCGGCCGTTCCTGGATGCCTTCTTGGAGCTGGCCCAAAAACCCACCCCCCGCTCCAGCAGCGCCGGCGAGATCGAACCGGTGAGACCGGGCTTCAGCGGCTTCGTCTTCAAACTGCAGGCCAACATGGACCCCCGTCACCGCGACCGCGTGGCGTTTGTGCGGGTCTGCAGCGGCAAGTTCGAAAAGGACATGACGGTGCAGCACGCCCGCACCGGCAAGACCATTCGTCTGTCCCGTCCCCAGAAACTCTTCGGTCAGGACCGGGCCGTGGTGGAGGACGCCTACCCCGGTGACGTCATCGGCCTGAACAACCCCGGGATGTTCTCCATCGGCGACACCCTGTACCTCGGGGCCAAGGTGGAGTACGAGGGCATCCCCTGCTTCAGCCCGGAGATCTTTGCCTGGCTGCGCAACCCGAATCCGTCCGCTTTCAAGAGCTTCCGCAAGGGCGTCAACGAGCTGCGGGAAGAGGGTGCGGTGCAGATCCTCTACGACACCGACCAGAGCAAGCGCGATCCGATCCTGGCGGCCGTTGGCCAACTGCAATTGGAGGTCGTTCAGTACCGCCTCGAGAGCGAGTACGGCGTGCAGACCCGGCTTGAGCCGCTCGGGTTCTCGGTGGCCCGCTGGGTCGTTGGCGGCTGGAGTGAGCTGGAGAAGGTCGGTCGGATCTTCAATTGCAAGACCGTGCGGGATGCCTGGGATCGCCCGGTGCTGCTGTTTAAGAACGACTGGAACCTCAACCAGCTGGCGGAGGACCATCCCGACCTCGAACTCAGCGCCGTGGCCCCTGTGGTGAGCGGTGTGGAGCCCATTGCCCTGTGAGCCACGGAGAGCGCTCGCGGTTGCTTCTCATGGGGCGCCAGAATCCGGCGCAACGAAATATCACAGGCTGATTGGCTGATGCCTGGTTCTCTCTGGTTGGTTCGCCCCAGGACAGATGGGGGCAACGATTACGTGAATTTTGTCCGTGGCGGCATGGGCATCGAGATGCGTGAAGGCAGCCATCTGCCGCCGCAGATGCCCCTGCTGAAGCGCCGCTGCTGGCTCCAGCTCGATGAGGCTGAATACCAGCGCTCCCTGCTGCTCGGCCAGCAGGGGTTTCAGTCCAGCGAGCCCCTGTTCTGACTACGCTCGGGAGTGATTTCCTGCGGCGCTCGGTGGCATGAACCAGGGTCCTGACTCCTCCTCGACCGGTTCCCAGCCCAGTCCCTACGAGCGCCTGGGCATTGAGACCGGCGCCAGCTTCGAGGCGGTTCAGGC
Organism: Synechococcus sp. LTW-R; assembly: GCF_014217875.1. Taxonomy (NCBI): domain Bacteria; kingdom Bacillati; phylum Cyanobacteriota; class Cyanophyceae; order Synechococcales; family Synechococcaceae; genus Synechococcus; species Synechococcus sp. LTW-R. The sequence continues at coordinate 840,469 of NZ_CP059060.1, read as the reverse complement.
TGCCAAGCAGGCGCGGCTGGAGGAAGTGGGTGAGAACCCCCAGGCCAGGGCTCAGTTGGAGGCGGCCTACGACGCCGTGCTGATGGACCGCCTCAAGGAGCGGCAGCAGGGCAAGGTCAGCACCGCAGCCTTGAATGCCTCCGCGCGCGAGGCCAAGGCGCCGGCCGCCGCGGCTGCCGCGCGTCCCTCCCTGCCTTCCCTGCCCAAGCTCCCTGCTCTGCCGAAGGCGTCCCTTCCCTCCAGTTCGTTCTCGCTGCCGAGCCTGGAGCTGGCGGAGGGGCAACAGCGCTGGCTGCCGCTGGGTGGCTTTGCGGCCTTGACCCTGCTGCTGCTATTCACCCCGGCCTCATCGGCTGAGCTGGTCCTCGCCCTCGCCACCCTGTTCAGCGTGGTGCTGCTGCAGCGGCGCAACCGTCGGTTCCTGCAGGCCGTGGGCTTCAGCGTGCTGCTGCTCAGCTTGGGCCTTGGTCTCGGTGCTCTGCTGCTGCAGGTGTTGGATCCGAGCCTGCCCCTGGGACTTCCCCTGGATGCCCATCAGGTGCAGAGCCTGCCGGCGTTGCTGCTGTTGCTCCTGGGCGCCCTGCTGATCGCCTAGTTCGCCTTCTCCCCCAGGCGGATCCAGCCGTGGCAGCGCAGGGTCCGTGCGGATCCCGCCGGAATCGTGATAGCCCAGAGGCGGCAGCAACCGCTCTGGTTGGAGCTGCTGAGCCGGAAGTGACTGCAGTTCAGGCAGTGGGGAAACCAGGTCATCGCCAGCACCTGCAGCACAACCCTGTTACAGCTCCGGTCGGGCGGCTCTAGTGCTGGCCTGAGGACACTTCTTCAGCCGTTAGGCGGCGGGGGAGAGCTCGTCGATGAGCTCCTGCAGCTCTGCGCCTTGGATGTCGTAGACCTCGTTGCAGAAATGGCAGGTCAGTTCCGCCCTGCCGTCTTCGCTGAGCATCTGCGAAAGCTCGTCGCGGCCCAGGAGTTTGAGGGCATTGACGCTGCGCTTGCGGCTGCAGGGGCAGTGGAAGGTGATGTCTTGGCTGGCCTCGGCGTCCTCGAGGAGCTTGGGATCGAGGTCCGGGAAGATGTCCTGGAGCAGGGCTTCAAGGTTGCCCTCGCAGGCGGCGAGGCGGTCACTGAAGTGCTCGATCTCTCGGCAGCGTTCCTCGAGCAGCGCCACCAGCGCCGGTTCGCGGGCGGCCTTGGGCAGCACCTGCACCAGGACGCCACCGGCGTGCTTTACACCCGTGCTGTCGATGCGCTCGCCGACAAAGACCGCCGATGGGGTCTGCTCAGAGTGCAGCAGGTAGGAGGCGACGTCATCACCAATGCCTCCACTGACGAGTTCGACGGTCGAGCTGAAGGGCTCCCCTTCCCCGAGGTCTCGGACGATGTGGAGATAGCCCGTCCCGGTGGCCTGCTTGAAGTCGAACTGATGGGCACCATCGGCGCTGTCCACCAGATCGAGTTCCAGGTCCGGGGCCCCGACATAGCCGCGCACGGTCCCATCCCGTCCGGCATCCACCATCAAGCCCTTCAGGGGGCCATCGGAGGAGATCCGCAGGTTCACGCGCCCATGGCTGACCTTCATGGAACTGGCCAGCAGTAGGCCAGCCGTCATGGCCCGGCCCAGCAGCGCGGTGGTCAGGAAGGAGAGGTTGTGGCGGCGGCGGGCGTAGCGAACCGTCGTGCTGGTGCTGACAGCCACCAGGCGGATGCCTCCACCTGCCGCTGTTGCGCGCACCAACCGATCTGCCATACCGAGGCCATTGCTCGGGGCACTGTATGCAGCCGCTTCAGCAGGGGATGAGGGCGGGTTGGAGTTGCCCATCGCGCAGGGTCCAGCGCTGGTCTGGCTGGGTCAGGGACTCGAACAGTTCGGGTTCGTGGGTCACGATCAGCACGATGCGATCGCGGCTGAGTTCGCCGATGAGCTCGATGATTTCTGAGCGCACCGACCAGTCCAGCCCAGCGGTGGGTTCATCCATCAGCAGCACCTTGGGGTCCCGCAGCAGTTGGACGGCCATCGCCAGGCGCCGTTGCTGGCCGCCGCTGAGCTCCTCGGGCGCCTGCTGGAAGGACAGGCCACTAAGGTCCACCTGCTGCAGGACGGCCTCTGCTTTTTCGCTCGGCAGGCGGCGCTGGCCCAGGCGCAGTTCCTGGCCGACGGTCAGCCCCAGGAAGTGGCGTTCGGGGAACTGAAAGACGAGGCCGCAGAGCCAGCGGCGCTGGCGGGCGTTGATTGCTTTGCCATGCCAGCGAATCACCCCTTGGCTGGGGTCCGCCAAGCCGCAGATCAGCTCCAGCAGGGTCGACTTGCCGGAGCCGCTGCGGCCCGCCACCAGCGCGATCTGCCCGGGCTCGATCCGCAGGCTGGCCCCCCGCAGGACGGGCTCGGGTGCCGTTGCCGCGTGGTAGCGGAGCGCGTCGAGCTCAAGCATTGCTGGCCCATGGCCGTGAGGTGCCCCCAGCATGTTTGATGGGAGCAAGCCCTGCTGCGGTCGCTGCGATGGAGATTCGTTTTCGAGAATTTGACCCCTTCAATTGCTGGATCTGGTTGCGCTTCAGCAATCCCCCGGGCCAGGGGGAGCGGGGATACATCGAAACCACCCTGGACAGCTGGTTCTTTCTGGGCAAGTTGGGCGGCTTCAACGCTGAGAACCTCCAGGTCCATGAGGAGGGCGCCGAGGTCAGCTGGATGGGCTACGACGCCGACACGGCCGAGCGCGCCATGCCAGCACTGATGCACAACATGGGCGAAATCGAATACCAGGGCGCCTGGGCCCGCTGCTGGATGGACCTGGGTACCAGCGACGGCTTTGCGATCGATGTCCTGATCAATACCCTGCGTCAGATCGATTCGGATGTCGTCCAGATCGAGGAATTGCTCATTGGTGGCGCCAATGAGGACTGGCCCGTGGAGGAGCATCCCGAGAGCCTCTTCCCCGTCGGCGTTCCGGACGCGTAGCGCCGATGGCCCGGGAGCTGCGCCGGCTGCTGATCGCACCGGAGCGTCTGGCTCCGCTGGTCGCGTTGACCCGTGAGGAGGAGCGTTACCTCACCCGGGTGTTGCGCTTTGGGTCCGGGGATCGCTTTGCGGTCATCAACGGACAGGGGGGCCTCTGGACTGCCGTGCTGCAGGAAGACGGTTCTGCCCAGCTGGAGCAGGACCTGACCGCGCCGCTCGAGCAGCACCAACCGCCGGTCCCCTCCTTGGTGCTGGCGGCGGCGGTGGTGAAGCGGGATTTTGAGCTGGTGGTCCGGATGGCCGTTGAGCTGGGGGTGGATCGCTTCATCCCGCTGCTCTGCGAGCGAACGGCGGTTAAAGGGAACCTGCGCGCTGAGCGTTGGCGCAGCATTGCCGCTGAGGCGGCTGAGCAGTGCGAGCGTCTTTGGTCCCCGGTCATTGAGGAGCCAATGGAGCTCGCTCAGCTCCTTGCCCTGAAGGGTCCCGGGGCCCAGGGGCTCTGGATGACCACGCGGCAGACGGAGCTCCCGCTGTTGGGGCCGGTTCTTGCGGGACTGCCGCTCGAGAGCCTCCCCAGCCTTTGGTTGGCCTGTGGTCCGGAGGGGGGCTGGTCCCCCAACGAAGAGGAGGCTGCTGAGGCGGCGGGATGGAAGCCCGTGGATCTGGGGCCTCGCATCCTGCGCAGCTCAACGGCCTGCGTCAGTGGATTATCTACTTTAGCGAGCGCCCGCGCGGAGCGCTGCGGGGTCTAGCGATCCTTAGATCACTTCTTCCCAAACATGCCGCTGGCCATGTCGCGGAAGCCCGCAATGTTGGCTCCTGCGCGGCGGCGGCGCATGGGCAGCGCCCCCCCAGCGGTCACGCACTCGGGGGCAAAGGTGGAGTCGGTTTGGATGGGACGGGCGGCCTGCTCGGCAGCGAGTTCAGCGGCGATGGCTTCCGCGGTGGTTTGCATGGCAGCAGCTTGAGGAGCCGCGGCGGACTCACTCTTGACAGCAGCAGCTGCAGGAGCCGCGGCCGCCTTCACCTCAACCTTGGCTTCCGTGTTGCTCGCCGTCTTGGCCTTGGCTGGGGCTTCGGTGACGGGGGCCACAACCGCAGGCGTTTCAGCAGCCTTCTCATCGAGCTGCAGGAAGAAGCTGCCCTTGCGGTTGAACACCATGGCGCCGGTTAAGTGACCGTTTGAAGGATTATCCGCTGTAGGCGGTGCATCTGAACAGCGCCCGTAGGGCAGTGCAACAGAAGTTCCAGCAGTTGTGTTCTTCTGGAGGGAGTGGCTGATCCCAGGGATGCTCGATCTGCAGATCTTGCTGGGCCCCGAGCGGTTGCAGCATTGGCTGGCGGCCCTGTTGATCAACGGGGTGCTGATCGCCGCGGCCCAGCGCCTGCCGCTGCTCACCCGCTCCGGTTGGGTCCATGCCGGGATCTTGGGCACCCTCCTGCTCGGCAGCTTGGATTGGCCGGGTTGGCTGGCGGTCGCCTTCTACTTGGCCTTGGGGTCTTTGGTGACCCGATTGGGCTACCGGCGCAAGCAGGAGCAGGGCCTCGCGGAGGGACGCGGCGGCCGGCGCGGTCCTGAGAACGTTTGGGGATCGGCGGCCACGGGCGCGGCCCTCGCGGTCCTCAGTGTCTGGCCGATGACGCCGGTGATCCTGTTGAAGATCGGCTTTGCGGCCAGCTTCGCCGCCAAGTTGGGCGACACCTGCGGCAGTGAGATCGGCAAGCGCTGGGGCCGCCGCACGGTCTCCATCACGCGCTTCCAACCGGTCCCCCCTGGCACCGAAGGGGCGATCAGCCTGGAGGGGACGCTGGCGAGTGCTGGTGGCAGTGCCCTGATGGCGATGCTGATGCTGCAGTTGGGTCTGATCCAGGGCGGCGCCACCTGGTTGCTGGTGACCCTGGTGGGTCTGGCGGCGACCTTGATCGAGAGCCTGATTGGCGCGACGGTCCAGGACCGTCTCCCCTGGCTGAGCAATGAACTGGTCAATGCGCTCCAGACCCTGATCGCCGCCCTGCTGGCCATGGGCTTGGCCGTGCGCCTGGCACTGGCCTAAGCGCGCTTCAAGGCATTGGCCAGCTCGCGAGTGGCCAGCCTCGCGATCAACGGCAGCTCCCCCGCCGGGCATCGACCACTTCCCGCGCCTTGAAACCAGCCCATGACGCTTGATTGCCTCTGCCTTGGTCTGCTGTGTGCGGATTTGGTCTGCGATCCGATCGAGACGCTGCCGAAACCCGGTCAGTTGGTGGAGACCAGGAGGATGGATCTCAGTCTCGGGGGATGTGCGTCGAATGCGGCCTACGACCTCGCCCACCTCGGCATCACGGTTGGCGTCGGAGGTTGTCTTGGGGACGATGTTTTCGGCCGCTATCTGATCCACACCCTGGATCACGCTGGCGTCAACACAAACGGCATCCACTGCACCGCTGATGCAGCAACAGCCACAACAGCGGTGATCAACGTGGACGGTGATGACCGATGCTTTATCGCAGCCGTTGGTGCCAACCGCTTGTTCAGCCAGGCCATGGTGCCGGCAGAACTGATCGAATCCTCCCGGGTCATCTACATCGGTGGTTTTCTGATGCTGGATGCGTTGGAAACCGAGGAGACCCTGCACCGATTGCGCCGGGCACGCGCCAATGGCGCCCTGGTTGTGCTGGATGTGATTGAGGTGAACGATCCGGCGGCCATGGAGAGGGTGACTCGGTTTTTGCCCTACACCGATGTCGTTCTCCCCAACACGGATGAAGCGGCTCTGCTGACCGGATCCACGGACCCTTGGGATCAGGCACGGACGTTCCTTGATGCAGGAGTCAGCACCGTCGTGATCACGGGCGGCGAACAAGGCGTGCATGTCATGCAGCACGGTTTGCGTCTACGCAGTGACGCCTACCCCACGACATTCAGGGGGGGGGGACCGGTGCCGGCGACGCGTTTGATGCTGGGTTCATCGCCGGCCATCTCAATGGCCAGGATCTCCGGGGCTGTCTTCGCTGGGGCAGTGCGATGGGGGCCAGCTGCGTGCGCAGCACCTCAGCGACGGGCAGCGTCTTCGACAGAGCGGAAGCTCTGGCGTTCATGGCCAGCCATGCGCTGCACATCGAGGAGCTGGACTGAGGCGGCGATCAGCGAATCGGTTCATCCGCCCATACCGTCTGTACCGCCAACGTCTGCGCTTTACGCCAGCTGCTGGCGGACTTGGGCGCAGGCCTGCTGGTAATGCCGTTGGGCGGCTCGGGCACTCAGTCCGGCCCTGGCCCCGAGCTCCTGCCAGCTGCGTTGCTGCAGCACCCGGGCCAGCACCAGCCTGCGTTGGCGGGCACTCAAGGTCTTCAGCCCTCTCCAGAGTCGGCGGCGCAGCTCACAGCGCTCCAGCCAGCCGTAGGGAGCGGGCGCCTGCTGGTCGCTCAGCTGCTCCACCAGCGGCAGGTCTGGCTCCGGGCCCGCTCCGGGTTGATCCAGGCTCGCGATCCGTAAACAGGCCTGCAGGGCCTGAGCCTCTTGCCAGCGCTGCAGCGAGCAGCCCAGGGCCTCGGCCATAGCCCTGTCATCCAAGATCTCGAGCCCCTGCAGCTCGCGGCGACGTTGCAGGGTCGCTCCCCGTTGGAGCAGTTCGATCACACTTCGGGCTCCACCGATGACGCGGCAGCGATCCCGCAGGTAGTGGCGCATCGCTCCGCGAATCCAGGGCACGGCGGCCGTGCTCAAGGTGTTACCCAGGCTGGGATCGAAGCGTTCGATCGCCTTGATCAGGCCGCTGACGCCCTCTTGCACCAGGTCCTCAAAACTGTGCCCACTGCGTTCGCTTTCACGGCGGGCCACCTTCCAGACCAGGGGCAGGTTGGCGGCGGCGACGGCGTTGCGATGTTCGGGGTTGGGGTCCTTGAGATAACGGCTCAAGAGCCACTGCTGTTGGTCTTGGACGGCCATGGCGGATCCATTGCTCTGTCCTCAGCCTCAACGGCTTGGGCCGCTGGCTGGCTCACCCTTGAGGGGGTCTGATTTCCCTCAGACGAGGGGGGTTGGGGCGCTGGTGGGCTGCAGGTCCGCCCAGCTCAAGAGCGGGCCCCAGCGGTGTACCCGTTCGTAGATCTCACGGTGCCCTTCGCTGTTGAGGTGGATTCCATCGGGGGAGAGCCACTGCAGCCAGGCCGGATCCGCCATCAAGGACTCCAACAGCGGCAGGTAGGGAACGTCGGCCTCCATACAGGCCTCCTCCAACAGCCCCTCGTACTGAAGGATCTGCTCGTTCCCGTACCAGAGCAGATCGGCATAGGGCATCACGTGCTCATCCACCGGGGTCAGCCCCAGCACCAGCAGCGGTGCTGCCGTTTGCAGTTGTTTGAGAAGCTGCTGCAGGCCAAAGAGAAAGGCTTCAGGGTCCAGTTGGGGGCGCCCGTCCCGGCGCCCGACCCGGGCGGTGTCGTTTAAGCCGACCGAGAGCAGGATCCCTTGGGGCTGCTGCCGCCGCAGTTCCCCCCGGCAGGCGAATTCACTGGTCCAGCGCGCGGCCACCCGCTCCAGTCCATCGCCGCGGACGCCGAGGGGGTAGAGCACCGGTCCGCCCGGCAGGCCCATCCAGTGGCGCCGCAGCCGCTCGCACCAGCCCCCTTCTTCGGGATCCCCCCAGCCGTAGACGCCGCTGTCCCCGAGCACGATCAACTTGCGGGGAACGGCCAAGACCATGGAGGGCTAGAGCAGGCGCCGCCGGGCGCGATCGCTCAGATCTTCTCCCACCAGGGTCAAGGCCGCATAGACCACCAGCAAGAGGGCGATCTGATCCCAGGCAAAGGAACTCAGGCTTTCCTGCAGTTGTGACCCCAGGCCGGTGCCCGCCATCAGGCCAACCACGACCGTCTCCCGCAGGATCACATCGCTGCGGTAGGCCCCGTAGGACAGGTAGGAGCGGGCCAGGCCGCTGAAGCGTCCGTAGAGCAAGGCGACCCGTGGCCCCACGCCCTGGCCGAGAAGGGACGCCTCCGGAGCGTCGCTGCAGGACTCCGCCCCCTCCAGCAACAGCCGACCCAGGATTCCCAGGTTGTGGAAGCCCAAGGCGAGCGCGGCCGTCCAGATGCCGGGCTTGAAAACAAAGAGCAACAAGAGCGCCGTGAGCGGGGGTGGCCACAGCCGCCCCAGCGCCCAGAGCAGCCTCAGCAGCAACTGCCCAATCCGCCAGGGGGCCACCAGCAGGAGCAGCAGGGGCGCGCCCCCCACCGCCAGGCAGGCCGCCAGCAGGGTTAGGCCCAGGGTGTTGCTGATTAAGCGTCCCCAGGGCAGGGCCAAGGCCTCCCGCCAGTGGCTGAGGTCCATGGGGGGCAGTGCTTGCCACTGGAGCAGGGCCGCGGGATCGATGCCCAGGCTGCGGCCGATGACGATCAAGAGGGGCACCAGCGCCAGCAGGAGCAGCAGGAGTTCTTGGCCCCGACGGCCGACCCCCGCCGGGCTGCGGCCAAAACGGTTGGCCATGCCCCAGCGTTGGCGTAGGGCCCGAATCAGGCCCTCCAGGCCGAGCATCACCGCCAGCAGGAGCCAGAGGCCACTCCAGAGCTCGCGGAATTCCAGGGACTGGAGCGTCAGAAGGAGTTCATTGCCGAGGCCTCCTAGGCCAAAGACCCCGAGCAGGGTGGCGCTGCGCAGGGCGCACTCCAGCCGGTAACCGCCGTAGCTGATCACCCCCGGCAACAGCGGAGGCGCGATCGCACTGATCAAGGCCGCCGGGCCATTGCTGCCCGAGGCCAGGAGCGCGTGCAGGGGTTGATCCGGCAGGGCATCGAGTTGATCGCTGATCACCCGGGCCACCAGGGCCCCATAGGGGATCACGATCGCCAGCACGGCTACCGCCGGCTGCAGTCCGAGCACCTGCAGTAGCAGCAGGCCCCAGATCAGTTCATGGATCGAGCGAGGTAGGGCCAGCAGCCGGCGCAGCAGCTCCGCGGGCCATGCGCCTCCCAGCAGCGTCGTCCAGACCAGGCGTGAGCTCGCCAGTCCCAACACCAGCCCCAGCAGCAGGCTCAGGGCCCAACCCACCAGGGCCACCCCGACCGTGATCCCCAGCCCCCTGAATAGGGAGTCGAGGACGACTGGATCCAGTGAGGGCTGCAGGGCCGCCGCGGCGAAGGCCCCGATCAGCTCCCAGCCCCCGCCATGACACAGACCGGGCAGCACGAGGGCCAGGGGCAGGATCACCGCGGCGGGGATCAGAACCTGTAGGGGCGCCGAGACTTTCAAGGGGCGGGTGTGCCGGCGTAGAGGCGCTGCAGGGCCTCGTCTTCGAGGGCGCTGCTGGGGACATCGAAGAGAATGTGCCCCTCCCGTAGACCAATCACGCGGCTGAAGCCCGCCAAGAGATCGGGGCGGTGCAGGCTCATCACCAGCGCCCTCGGTGCCTCGGTCTGCTGAAGCAGCAGGGTGAGCAGCTCCTTGGCCAGCCGTGGATCCAGGCTGGAGAGGGGTTCATCGGCGAGCCAGAGCACGGGGTCCTGCCGTAGCAGCCGTGCGATGGCGACCCGTTGCCGTTGGCCGCCTGACAGGTCCGCCACCGACTGGTTCAGCAGGCTTGGATCCAGATCGAGTTGCCGCAGGGACGCGCTGCAGGCCTCGGTCTCCAGGGGCAGGAGCAAGTTGAGGAGGGCCCGGGGCCAGCCCCACTGGGCGAGGCGGCCGCAGTTCAGGTTCTGTTGCACGCTGAGTTCGTCGATCAGGCGCAGGTCCTGCCAGAGCGTTCCGATCTGCCGCTGTTGCCGTCGCCTCAGCCGGGCGCGCTTCGCGATGGGCTCACCGGACCAGAGCACCTGCCCTTGATCCATCGCTTGGAGCCCGTTGGCGACCGCGAGCAGTGTGCTCTTGCCCGCACCGCTTGGACCCAATAGGGCAATCCGCTCCCCGGGCTGAACGCTCAGGTCAATCCGATCGAGCCTGGGCTGCTGGCGTCCGTTGACGCGGACACCCCTCAACTCCAGGACGGGTGCAGGCATGGGGCCGTTAGGTCTGGGTGAAGCGGAACACCATCAGGGCCAGGATCAGGCCCACCAGGGTGAGTTCAATGACGTCGGGGCCGCGCGGGTTCATCCGCGACCCTCCCGTTTTTCTAGTTTGGCCACCGACGGCAGGCCAAAGACCAAAACGAGCAAGGGGATCTCCAGCCAGAGAACCCCATTGCTCAAGAGGATCACCGCCAGATCGATGGCCGCGATCGAGCGCAGAAAGAGCACCCAGACCTCATCCCCATCGCTGCAGCTGCGCTGCCAAAGCAGCAGGCCAGCCACCAGCAGCAGCAGGTCAGTCAGCAGGGTTGTGGACAACGCGGTGATCACGCCGATCCCCGCATTCTGCTCCTGGATTCAGCGGATCTTGCCGATCTGCCGGCCCACCTGCTCGATCTTGGCGTAATCGCTGGCCTTCGCCCCGATGAAGCGCTGGGCCCCGAAGAGCTCGAGGATCGCCTTTTGCTCAGGGTTGCTAGTGCGCCAGCTCAAGATCGCCTGACGCAGGTTGCCCGTGAAGCCGGCGCCGAAGCGCTGGTTCAGGTCGGACTGGGCGATCAAGTGGTAGTCGGGGTAGCCGGGGGTGGTCCAGATCGCGTAGACCTTCGCCTTGTTGGCTTTGCCGCTGGCCAGGTTCGCTTCCCAGACCTGTTTGTTCAGGGCGCCGGCGTCATAGGCGCCGCTCTGCACCAGGGCCACGGTGGCGTCATGGCTGCCGCTGAAGCCAGGCGCTCCACCGGCGAACTGGCTCGGTTTCACCCCGGCCTGCGCCAGGAAGTACTGGGGCATCAGGCGTCCTGAGGTGGAGCTCTGGGAACCGAAGGTGACGCGCTTGCCCTTGAGCTCCTTCAGGCCATTGATGCTGCTGATCGGTTTCAGCTGGCTCTTGCTGTTCGCGATGAAGACCGATTGGAATTTCGCGTCGATGTCGCGTTGGGCGATCACCTGGGAGCCGGGTTTCTGCAACCTGGCCTGGACGCCGGTCAGGCCGCCAAACCAGACCAGATCCAAATTGCCGGTGCGGAAGGCACTGACCGCCGCGGCGTAGTTCGTGACGGGGACATATTTGACGTCCACACCCAGCTGCTTGCTGAGTTCATTGGCGACCAATCCGTAGAGCCGGTTCAGCTTCTCGGGCTTCTGATCGGGAATGGCACCGATCCGCAGCACGGGTTTGCTCGTCTGTGCGACGGCTGCGGGGGTGACGGCACTGCTCAAGGGCAGAGGGGCGGCCACCGGCAACAGCGCAAGCGAGACGCCCACGGCCGCGGCGGCCCAACGTTCTCGGCCGTTGAAACGGATGGTCATCGATGGATTGCAGAGCAATCCACGATTTTGCTACGAGAGGCTTTCGATGAAGCGCCGCAGCCGGGCCAGGCCGTCCTCGATCGTGGCGTCGGAGGCGGCGCAGGACAGGCGAATGCAGTCGTTGTCGCCGAAGGCGCCACCGGGCACCACCGCCAAACCCTGCTCTTCGAGCAGGCGTTCGCAGAAGACCATCGAGTCCAGGCCGCTGCTGCTGATGTTGGGGAAGGCGTAGAAGGCCCCCTGGGGCGGCAAGAGTTGGACGCCGTTGATGGCCTGGAGGCCATCGCTGAGCAGCTGACGCCGATGGCTGAATTGGGCAGCCATGGTCTGCACGCACTCGCGGGAGCCGGTCACCGCCGCCAGGGCCCCGTATTGGGCGAAGGTGCAGACATTGCTGGTGCTCTGGCTCTGCAGGGCACTCGCGGCCTTGAGTGCAGGGCTGTTGCCGGCCAACCAGCCGATCCGCCAGCCCGTCATCGCCCAGCCCTTGGCGAAGCCATTCACTGTGAAGACTCGATGGGCCAGGTCGGGGGCAACGGCCGCGAAGCTGTGGTGGCTGTGGCCTGGAGCCAGCAGGAATTCGTAGATCTCGTCGCAGACCACGGCCACCTGGGGATGGCGGCGGAGCACCTCGGCGATCGCTTCGAGGTCGCTGCGGCTGAGCACCGTGCCGGTGGGGTTGCCGGGGCTGTTGAGGACTAGCAACTTGCTAGCCGGCGTGATCGCCGCTTCCAGTCGCTCGGGATCCAGCCGGAAGCCTTCGCCGGCGGAGCTCGGGATCAGGCGAACCGAGGCCCCAGCCAGCCGCGCCATCTCCGGGTAGCTCAACCAGTAAGGAGCGGGGAGCAGCAGCTCATCGCCGGGCTCGAGCAACACCTGAAAGAGGTTGTAGAGAGCCTGCTTGCCCCCATTGGTCACCAGGACCTGGTCGGCGCTCGTGGGGACCTGGTTCTCCTGGGTCAGTTTTTGGGCGATGGCCTCCCGCAGGGCCGGTTCGCCGGCGGCGGGGCCGTAGCGGGTCAGACCGCTCTCAAGGGCCTGGGCCGCGGCTTGGCGGATGAATGCCGGGGTATCGAAATCCGGTTCGCCGGCGCCCAGGCTGCAGATGTCCCGCCCGTCGGCCTTTAGGGCCTTGGCGCGGGCTGTGATCGCCAGCGTCAACGAGGGCTGCAGCGCTTGGGCCCGGGCGGAGAGTTTCAACGGGCGCGGCATTCGAGCAGCGACGTCAGGGGGTAGTGCCTTGCGGCTTACCGGTGATGTTGTGCATCCTGCCGCATGCCAGGCCCCCTTTCGATGTCAGCTGCACCATCTCCGACGGTTGGCCTCGTGTTGGCGGCCGATGACCCCGCGGCCTTGGCCCGCTTCTACGGCCACGTCTGTGGCGCCGCCGCGGCGCCGGGATTGAGCGCGTCCCATTGGAGGGTGCCCTTGCCGGGATCCCTCTGGCTCGAGGTCTATGCCCCCAGTCGCTCTCGGCCCCTGCCCCGGCAGCGGGGGCGTCTGGCCGTGGCCCTCCAGCTCATTGGCGGTGAGACGGGACTGGGGGCCGCGATCATCAGGGCCCAGGAGCACGGGGCTCAGCTGCTGGAGCCTGCGCGCCAGGAGTCCTTTGGTTGGGAGGCCTGGCTGAACGATCCCGAAGGCAATGCGCTGCTGCTGATTGCTAGAGAGGCGCGCGAGTGACTGCAGGGCGATGACGGCCACCTCCCTTGAACAGGATCTGGCGGCCTTGGAGGAGAGTTGCGATGCCTGCCGCCTCTGCAAGTTGGGCAGCAGCCGCAGCCAAGTCGTCGTGAGCCGCGGCAACCCGAAGGCTCGACTGATGGTGATCGGCGAGGGGCCCGGTGCCCAAGAGGACGAGCAGGGACAGCCCTTCGTGGGGCGCTCGGGGCAGCTGCTGGATCGGATGCTCGAGAGCGTCGGCATCGACAGCAACCGCGATGCCTATGTCTGCAACATCGTGAAGTGCCGTCCGCCGGAGAACCGCAAGCCCACGGCCCTGGAGATGGCGTCCTGCAAGCCCTGGTTGGATCGCCAGATCGCCCTGGTGGATCCGGCGGTGATCCTTTTGGCTGGGGCAACGGCCGTGGAGGGGTTGCTCGGAATCAAGGGTGGGATGACCAAGATCCGCGGCCAGTGGCGCCAGTGGGAGGGCCGCTGGCTGATGCCGGTCTTTCATCCCTCCTATCTCTTGCGCAACCCCTCCAAGGAGCGGGGGGCACCCAAGTGGCTCACCTGGCAGGACCTGCAGGATGTGCAGCGCCGCTTGGCCCAATTGGACGCTCCGTTGTGACAGGCTTGCCCCAACCGGCCTGCCCAACGCTGCTGCCATGACTGCCTCCTTAACCGCAACGCCCGAGGCGGGGCAGCTGTCCTCCCGTTACGACACGGTCATTCGCCGTCGCCAGACCCGCAGTGTTCGCGTCGGCGACCTCTGGATCGGCAGCGAGCACCCCGTTGTGGTGCAGTCGATGATCAATGAGGACACCCTCGACATCGAGGGGGCCACCGCGGGGATCCGCCGCCTGCATGAAGCGGGTTGCGAAATCGTGCGCGTCACGGTGCCGTCCCTGGCCCACGCCAAGGCGATGGGCGAGATCCGCAAACGCCTGGAAGACACCTACCAGCCCGTGCCGCTGGTGGCGGATGTCCACCACAACGGGATGAAGATCGCCCTGGAAGTGGCGAACCATGTCGACAAGGTCCGGATCAACCCGGGTCTTTTCGTCTTCGACAAGCCTGATCCGAACCGCACCGAATTCACCCCCGAGGAGATCGCTCAGATCGGTGAGCGCATCACCGAGACCTTCGAACCGCTGGTCAGCCTGCTGAAGGACCAGGACAAGGCGCTGCGCATTGGCGTGAACCATGGCTCCTTGGCGGAGCGGATGCTGTTCACCTATGGCGACACCCCCCTCGGGATGGTGGAGAGCGCCCTGGAATTCATCCGGATCTGTGATCGCCTCGACTTCCACAACATCGTGGTGTCGATGAAGGCCTCACGGGCTCCCGTGATGCTGGCCGCCTACCGGATGATGGCGGACCGCATGGACGCCGAAGGGTTCAACTACCCCCTGCACCTGGGTGTAACGGAGGCCGGGGATGGGGACTACGGCCGCATCAAGAGCACCGCGGGCATTGCGACCCTCTTGGCCGATGGTCTTGGCGACACGATTCGGGTGTCCCTGACCGAGGCACCGGAGAAGGAAATCCCTGTCTGTTACTCGATCCTTCAGTCCCTGGGTCTGCGCAAGACCATGGTCGAGTACGTCAGCTGCCCCAGCTGTGGGCGCACCCTGTTCAACCTGGAGGACGTCCTCAACAAGGTGCGCAACGCCACCGCCCACCTCACCGGTCTGGACATCGCCGTGATGGGCTGCATCGTCAATGGCCCCGGCGAGATGGCCGATGCGGACTATGGCTACGTCGGTAAAACCCCCGGCGTGATTTCTCTCTACCGCGGCCGCGACGAGATCCGTCGTGTTCCCGAGGCCGAAGGCGTGGAGGCCTTGATTGCCTTGATCAAGGAAGACGGCCGTTGGGTGGACCCCTGAGGCCCCTCGGTTAACCCGCAGATTTCTCCGGTTTTCACGCCAACTGCGGTTGGAGAACTGGAGCTACGTTGAAGCCATCTCCCGGTGTCAGGAGCGCCTTGATGACTCAGCCCCGCGGCAGCCGCTCCCGTCATCGCGCCTTGATTGTTCTCGCCGGCGCCGGAGCGGTTGGGGCCATCTGTCTGCCGCCGCTGCTGCTTCCGGGTTCGGCCTCGCTGGTGAGCGACAGCCCGAAGGAAGTTATTGATCAGACCTGGCAGATCGTCTTCCGGGACTATCTCGATACCAACGGCAAATACACCACGGACAAGTGGAAAGACCTGCGTCGCCAGGTGCTCTCCAAGAGTTACGGCAGCACTAAGGAGAGCTATGAGGCGATCCGGGGCATGTTGGCGACCCTGGACGATCCCTACACGCGTTTCCTCGATCCGCGTGAGTTCAAGGAGATGCAGATCGACACCTCGGGGGAACTCTCCGGGGTCGGTATTCAGCTGAGCCTCGATAAGGACACCAAAGAGCTCACCGTCGTCAGTCCCATCGAAGGGTCTCCCGCATCCCGTGCTGGGGTGATGCCGAAGGACGTCATCACGGCGATCGATGGCAAGAGCACCAAGGGGATGACCACCGAGGATGCCGTCAAGCTGATCCGAGGGAAGCCCGGCAGCACGGTAACCCTGCAGCTGCGCCGCAACGGCAAGCTGCTCGATACCCCTCTGGTGCGGGCTCGGATTGAGCTGCATGCGGTCGATACTCAGGTCAACACCAGTGCCGATGGCACCAAGATCGGCTACATCCGCCTGAAGCAGTTCAACGCCAATGCCGCCAAGGACATGGCGGAGGCGTTGAAGGATCTCGAGAAGCAGCAGGTCCAGGGCTACGTGCTCGACCTGCGCAGTAACCCTGGCGGTTTGCTGGTGGCCAGCATCGCGATTGCGCGTCAATGGCTCAACGAGGGCGTCATTGTCTCGACGAAGACACGCGATGGCATCCAGGACACCAAGCGGGCGGTGGGTCGCGCCCTGACCGGGCTTCCCCTCGTGGTGCTGGTCAATGAGGGTTCAGCCAGCGCCAGCGAAATTCTCTCCGGCGCCCTGCAGGACAACCACCGCGCGGTCCTTGTCGGCGAGACCACCTTCGGCAAGGGCCTCGTCCAATCGGTGCGCGGCCTGATCGATGGATCGGGGATGACGGTCACGATCGCCAAGTACCTCACCCCCAGCGGCCGGGATATCCACAAGCACGGCATTGATCCCGATGTGCGCGCCAAGCTCAGCGCCCGCGAGATCCAAAGCCTGCGCTTGGAGGACCTGGGCACCCAGAAGGACAGCCAGTACCGCGTGGCGGAGTCCACCCTGCTCAAGCAGGTGAAGGCCGACGGCAGCCTGACCAAGTCACGTCCCTACAACCCCGCCAGTGCCAACGTCCCCGCCGCCTTAGCGGCACCGGTTCAGTAGGGGCCAGCCATAAAAAAGCCCGCGGCTTAGGCCGCAGGCCGAAGAAAACAGTGCTGACTGGAGTCAGGCGGCGCTGCCCACTGGTTGCATCAGACCACCGCCCGGGGTGGAGTCGTCATCGTCATTGCCGGTGTCCGACTGGAGCACTGCAAACACCCCGAGAGCCACGAGGCTGATGAGCCCGGAGATCAGGCTCAGACCACCGCCGAAGCCGGTTCCGAGATCAATGACTTCGCCGAGGCCGGGACCCATGAGCGTACGTTACGTTGCTTCATTAAGATTGTAACGGACTTTTGCGCCGCTCGCTCATCTTTGGGCCGCGGCAGGCCTAAACCGCCAGCACGGCTTCGTTTTTGGCCTTGAGCTGCTCGGCCCGTTGGGCGTCGGTCAGCCCATCGGCCCCGGGGATCTGCTCGACCATTTGCTTGAGCCAGTTCATCAGTTCCTCGACCTGCTTCTCCATCGGCAGGACCCCCAGGCCCCGGGCCAGCACCTTGGCGGTGCTGCCGGAACTGGCCTGATAGACGAGCCTGCCGTGCAGGTGTTGGGGGAGGCCCTGGCGCAACAGGCGGAAGGCCGGCTCCTCCATAGGCGTCTCGAGGGCGATGTTGGGCTTCTCCGGTTTGATTCGGGAGAAGCCGCAGCGCTTCGCCAGCAGTTTCAGCTCCATGAGCTGCAGCAGGGAGATGACCGGTGCGGGGATGGCGCCGTAGCGATCCACCCAGTCGGCCGCCAGCTGGATGAGGCCATCGGGGCTCGTGCAGTCGGCCGCGGCCCGGTAGGCCGCCATCTTCTCGTCGTTGTCGCTGATCCAGTCGCCGGGGATGAAGGCGGTGAGCTGCAGATCGATCTGGGTGTCATCTACCGCGGGGATGTCCTGGCCCTGTATTTCCGCGAGGGATTCCTGGAGCATCTCCATATAGAGGTCAAAACCGATCGTCTCCATCTGGCCGCTCTGCTCGACCCCCAGCAGGTTGCCGACGCCGCGAATCTCCATGTCGCGCATGGCCAGCTGGTAGCCGCTGCCCAGCTGGGCGAACTCCTGAATGGCCCGCAGGCGTTGCCGGGCCGCATCGCTCAAGGAGGCGTCCCCTGGATAGAAGAGCCAGGCGTGAGCCTGGATGCCGCTGCGGCCGACGCGACCGCGCAGCTGATACAGCTGGGCGAGGCCGAACTTATGGGCGTCCTCAATCAGGATCGTGTTCACCCGAGGGATGTCCAGGCCGCTCTCCACGATCGTGGTGCAGAGCATCAGGTCCGCCTCGCCGGCGTTGAAGGCCACCATGGCGCTCTCCAGTTCGCCTTCCGCCATCTGACCGTGGGCGACCAGGAGCCGTAGGCCGGGGATCATCTGGCGCAGCCCTTCGGCGACCTGTTCGATGCCCTCCACCCGGGGGACGACGTAAAAGATCTGACCGCCGCGATCGAGCTCCTGACGGATCGCACTGCGCACGGCCTCTTCGTCGAGGGCGGCTAGGTGGGTTTTGATCGGCCGACGCAACGGCGGTGGCGTCGTGATCAGGCTCATCTCGCGGACCCCCGAGAGGCTCATGTAGAGCGTCCGCGGGATCGGGGTTGCGGAGAGGGTCAGGACGTCGACGTCCTTGCGCAGGGCCTTGATCTTTTCCTTCTGGTTGACGCCAAAGCGCTGCTCCTCGTCAACGACGAGCAACCCAAGCTCCTTGAACTGGGTGCCCTTGCCGAGCAATTGGTGGGTGCCGACGACGACGTCCACGGTGCCTTCACCGAGCCCCTCTTGGATCACCTTGCGCTCAGTGGTGGTGCGGAAGCGGTTGAGCAGGCTGACCTTGATCGGATAGGGGGCAAAGCGCTCGGAGAGTGAACGCCAGTGCTGCTGCGCCAGAACGGTTGTCGGGGCGAGCATCGCCACCTGCTTGCCGGCGGTCACGGCCTTGAAGATCGCCCGGATCGCCACCTCGGTTTTGCCGAAGCCGACATCACCGCACACGAGGCGGTCCATCGGCTGGGGTTGCTCCATGTCCCGCTTGACATCGGCAATCGCCTTGACCTGATCCGGTGTGGGCTCGTACGGGAAGGAATCCTCGAGTTCGTTCTGCCAGGGGCCATCCACGGGGAAGGCGAAGCCGGGGGCCTTGTGCCGTTCGGCGTAGAGCTTGACCAGGTCGAGGGCGACCTTGCGCACGGCCTTGCGGGCGCGTTCTTTGGCCTTGTTCCAGGCGGTGCCACCCATGCGGTTGAGGTCCGGCGGGCTATCGCTGGTGGCGCGGTAGCGGCCGAGGCTGCCCAGCTGGTCGGCGGCGACCCGCAGGAGGCCATCGGCGTACTGGACGACGAGGTAATCGCGGGCCTCGCTGCCAATCGCAAGCTTCTCGAGCTTCAGGAACTTGCCGATGCCGTGGTTGCGGTGCACCACGAAATCCCCTGGGCGCATCTTGTTGGGATCGACCGTTCGGCTCGCGGCCTTGCGCCGGCGCCGCACGTAGCCGCTGGCGGCCAGGGAGTGCTGACCGAAGAATTCCCGGTCGGTGATCAACGCCAACTTCCAGGCCGGCAATTGCAGGCCCTCGAGTTCGGCGGTGCCCTTCGTCTTGAGCGCGACGGGGGTGTTCTGTTCGATCAGCCGATCGATGGCCGGGTGATCGGCCGGGTTGGGGACAAAGCGGCTGATGCAGTCGTGCTCCTCCAGCAGGGCCACAGCGCGGCTGGGCTGGGCGGAGAGCAGCCAGACCCGGGCCTTCTCCTTCTGGAAGCCTTTGATCAGCTCGGCGAGCTTGCCGAATTGGTTGGGGTAGGCCGGCACTGGCCGGCTGGAGAGATCGAAGTTGTTGGGGTGGTTGTCGCTTTCCTGCAGCTCGGCCAGGTCAAAGCCTTGGAAGCCCTCGGCCGCCGCCAGGGCGTCTTCGGGGCTGCGGTGCAGGACGGCCGGCAGCTCGAAACCGAGCTCAGCGCAGACCTCGGCGTGGTGCTCGACCGCGTGATCAAACCACTGCTGGCCGTGGGAGAGGCAATGGCGCCGCTCATCGATGGCAATCAGGGTTCCTTCGGGCAGGTAGTCGAGCAGCGAAGCCGGCTCACTCCAGGCCAGGCCCATCAGCCGCCGCATCCCCTCCGGGGTGCCCCCTTCCAGCAGTTGCTCGCTGGCTTCGGGGCTGAGCAGTTGGTCAAGGCCCTCCGGCATGCCCTCGCGCAGGGCATCCGCGATCAGGGGGCCGTAGCCGCTCGGGGTGAGACGCACCACCTCGAGCGGATCGAGGGAACGCTGGCTCGCGGGGTCGAATTCCCGCAGCTTCTCAAGTTCCTCGCCGAAGAATTCCAGACGGACGGGAAGTTCGGAGCTGACCGGGAAGACGTCGACGATGTCGCCGCGACGGCTCCAGCTGCCCTCCTGTTCGATGCTCGTGACCCGCTCGTAACCCAGACGGGTCAGGGTTTCGCCGAGGGCCTCGAGGTCAAATTCATCCCCCTTGCGCAGGCTGAGGCACTGGGCCTGCAGGGCCGCCGGCGGCGGCAGGTGCGGTTGCAGGGAGCGTTCGGTGGCGACGATCGCGCAGCGGCTGCCGGCATCCAGAAGTTCGCTGAGGACCTGGAGTTGTCCCCAGATGATCTCACTGGTGGGATCAAAGGGCTCGTAGGGGCTGCCCTCGCTCGTGGGATAAAGCTGGGCGCTGCTCCAGCCCATCAGTTCCAGTAGCGCTGCCCAGCGGCCGGCCTCCTCCAGGGTGGGCACCACGACCAGCAGCGGGGCTTCGGCGCAGCCCGCCAGGACACTGCTGATCAAGGCGCGGGCTCCGCGTCCTGCCCCGGAGAGCCGCAGCCGCTCGTCCCGGGCGCACCGCTGCAGCACCTCTCCACTGAGGGGCACCTGCTGCAGTTGGCGCACCAGGGCGGAGAGGGGCATGGGGCTCAAAGCACAGCTGCCCATCTTGGCAAGAGAATGGTGAGCAGCTGAGGCCGGCTCCAGCGATGCGAGGACGTCCCCTCTGGCTCTCCCTGGCGGTGCTGCTCCTCGCCGGTGCGGGTCTGAGTTGGCTGCAGCGCGATGGTGATGCCCCCCAAGAGGAGGCCAGTGGCGGGGAAACGGCGGCGGAGCTGACCCTGCCGCTCAACTGGCAGCTGACGACCTCCACTGAGCGGGCCTTGTTTCAGCGGCTGGATCAGGCCGATAGACTTTGGCGCCCCCGATTGGAGCGTCTACCGGGTGGCGGGCAGCGCATCACCTATCGGCGCCGGGCTGGCGAGAAGCCCCTGTCCATAGCGCAATTGCGTCAGCTGATCGCCAACCCCCCAGCTACCGGAGTGAGCGGGATGCGATTGGGGTGTTGCTGCAGCAGCTCGAGCGCAGCGGCGTGGTGATCGTGGTGCGTCAGCCCAAACAAAGGGGGGCGGCCGGTGAGTGGAACCCGCGTCGGGGTGAGCTGCGGCTTCGTCCGGACGTGGCCTCCAAAGGAACGGTGAACTTCGCGCGGGTCTTGAACCATGAGGCGATTCACGTCGCCCAGAGCTGCAAGGGGGGCTCGCTCTACGCCCGCCCGCGGCTGCTGGGCCTCAGCCGCAGCTTGAGCGCCTCAGGCCGCCGCAGTCTTCAGCAGCCCCTCTACGCGAAGGTCTCCCGGGAACAGCGACTGCTGGAGGAGGAGGCCTACGCCAACCAGGAGCAGCTCAACCTGGGATGGGAGCTGCTGGCGCGGCATTGCCGGAGCCGATGAGGGTGGTCTCGAGCTGCATGTTGAACGCCAAGAGCTGCTCGTCACTGAGTTGCTGACGGCTGCTGAGTTTGAACTGCTGCTCGAGGGCTTGGCGGCCGCGGTTGGCATCCCATTGCAGGGCTGCCAGAAGGCTGTCGCTCTGCTCGAGCAGATCACGGCGCCGCAGAGGAATGGCCGCGGACGCTGGGTCGTTGCCCGGTTCGAGAACCCTCAGGCTGCGGACGTAGGACGCCAGGTCGGCGTAGCTGGTGATCCGGTTGCGGCTGGGGTGGCCAAAAGCCCGCTGCAGGTAAGTCCCCTCTTGGGTCCGGTCCCAGCCCAGGCGTTTGAGCTGCACCTCGATCTCGGCGAGCTCATCACTCCAGTCCTCGGGGTCTGCCACGGGTTCCTGCGGCTCCACCGCCGGTGGCGTCGAGAGACTTGGCTGAACGGTTTCTGCGGGTGCTGCCGGAGGCGCATCCGGCGTCGGTCTTGCCTCCGCGGCTGGAGCAACCGGCTCGTCGGCCGGAGAACGGCGCACCACGGGGTGGCGCACCGGTGGCGCTTCAACCTCCTGCGGACTCGGTGCGGCCGCCTCGGCTGAGGGTTGATGGCCGAGCCGGGTTTGCAGTTTTTCGAGGGCCCTGTCCTCAGCGAGCTCGGCGTTCTCCGCTTCGCCAAGCGCGCTCCCGAGGCAACTGGATCCCCGCCAGGCACTGAGCTGGACCACACGCTTGCCGGCCTCGGCATGCACCAGACGTGCCCGGAAGGACAGGCTGCTCTCCATGCTCGGGACCTCGGTGCGGCGTTTCTAGACTGGCGGGCCTTGGAATCCTCTGCAGCAACTGAATGGAAGCGGAGTCAATTCCATCCCTTTCACCCCTGATCCAGGCGGCGGATCAATGGGGTGAGCTGTTGGTGCTGCTCCCGCTCCTGGTGGCCCTGGAGGCGGTCCTCTCCGCCGACAATGCGATCGCCTTGGCGGCGATCTCTCGCCGGCTGCATGATCCGAAGCTCCAAGGGCAGGCCCTGAATTTGGGCTTGGGTTTGGCTCTGGTCTTCCGCCTGGTCTTGATCGCGGCGGCCCAGTGGGTGTTGGACTTTTGGCCGCTCCAGCTGCTCGCGGCGGGCTACCTGCTGTGGCTCTGCGTCACCAATTTGCGTCAGGCGGACGCGGAGGACGACGAGCCAGCCGATGACTCCAGCGCTGAGGCGGCCCAGACGGGCCTGTCCGGCGTGGTGGTCACCCTGGCGCTCACCGATCTGGCCTTTTCCCTCGACAGCGTCGCGGCGGCGGTGGCCGTCAGCGACAACCTGCTGTTGGTGATGACCGGCGGGGTTCTTGGCGTGGTGGCTCTGCGGCTCACCTCCGGGCTCTTTATCCGCTGGCTTGAGGTCTACACCCGTCTGGAAGCGGCGGGGTATTTGGCGGTCGGCTTGGTGGGGATCCGCCTGCTGTTGCGTCTGGCGGCCCCGCAGGTTGTTCCGCCGGAATGGGCGCTCTTGGGCATCGTGGCGCTGCTCTTCGCCTGGGGTTTCTCCAACCGCGTGAGCGACGCGGAGGCCGAGGGCTAGGAGCGATGCGCGTCGAATTGCGGCAGGCCGGCAGCAACCAACTGATTGATCGGCTCGAGCTGGAGGAGGTGCCCCACCCCGGCCGTTGGTTGGAACTCCCCGATCGGAGCTACCTGGTGATGCAGCGCCACCACCGCTATCAATTACGCGGCGGGCGCTACGAGCTGAGCTCGATCGCCCTGCAGGTCAAAGCGCAACGCCGTCCTGCGGATGCTCGCTGGTGGGAGGGCCGTTGGGTGATTGGTGATCCCAGTTGCAGCTTCAATGCCCGCTCGCCGCTGCTGCGCTGCGCGGTGCTGCCCGCTGGCCCCTGTGAGCGCTGTGCCCACCACAGTGCCCGCAGCGACGTGCCGTGACGGAGTGGATCTGGCATCGCGGCACCGTGGCCCAAGGCCATGGGGTGGCCTCGGGCTCAGCGCGTGAGAGCCCCTATCCGGCTGGAACGATTGCCCTGCAGTCCCCGTTGTTTTTGCAGCGCGGCTTGGACCTCAGCGATTGCTTTGCGGGGACGATCAACTTGGATTTCCCGGGTTGTCGCTGGGCCCTGAGCCAGCCCGAATGGTGCTTTGAGCAGTTGGATTGGACGCCGCTCCACCCCCCTGAGACCTTCTCGTTTTGGCGGGTTCTGTTGCGCCATGGCGAGGAGCAGCCGCGGCAGGGCTGGATCTATTACCCCCACCCCGAGACCAAGGTGCGCCATTTCCAGCGGGACGGCCGCCTGGAGTTGCTGGCACCCCCCTTGCCCGAGCTCAAGCTTGGAGCCGCGCTGGAGCTGGCGGTGGATCCGCTCCGCTGCCAGCTCGTTCCCGTCGCCCGCTTGCGCGCACGGCTGCTGGAGTTTCTGAAGTTTCGGGTTCTTGCCGCCCAGGAGACCTTCTTTCTCGAAGAGCTACCGCGGCTGCGGGCTTGGCTGGAAGAGTCCTGGCCGGAAGCCTCGGTGCTCAGCGATGCCGAGGTGCAGCTCACCCTGGATCGGGCCCGGCAGCTGTACACCGAGTCCTGAGCCGTAGGGTGAAGCTTCGCGAGGTTTGCTTATCTCCTCCCCCGATCGTTCCCCCCGGCGTCGGCGCCGGCCCGCTCCGGTGAAGCGGCTGCCGACCACTGCCCAGGCGGCGGCCGAGGCCCCCGTGGCTTTGCCCCCTGTGGATGAGGAGCAGCTCGCGGAGTCTCCCTTCACCGCCCTTGGTCTGGGGCGACCGATCGTCGAGGCGGTGCTGCAGAAGGGCTACAGCCAGCCGTCCTCGATTCAGCAGCAGTGCATTCCAGCGGTGCTGGCCGGCCGCGACGTGATGGCGGCCGCCCAGACCGGCACGGGTAAGACCGCTGGCTTCACCCTGCCGATGCTGGAGCGGCTCCGCCACGGCCCCCATGCCCGCGCCCGGATTGTGCGCTCGCTGGTGCTGACCCCGACTCGGGAGCTGGCGGCCCAGGTGGCCGACAACGTCAAGGCCTACTCCCGCCATCTGGACCTGCGTTCCGACGTCGTGTTCGGCGGGGTCAAGATCAACCCCCAAATCACCCGCCTGCAGGCCGGCGCCGATGTGCTGGTGGCGACGCCGGGTCGCCTGATGGACCTGGTGCAGCAGGGGGCGATCAGCCTGGATCGCGTCGAAATCCTGGTGCTCGATGAGGCTGACCGGATGCTCGACATGGGCTTCATCCGCGACATCCAAAAAATCCTGCGCCTGCTGCCCGCCAAGCGCCAGAACCTGCTCTTCTCGGCCACCTTCGAAGCCTCAATCCGTCGCTTGGCGACGGGGTTGCTCCACGACCCCGTTCAGCTCCAGGTCACCCCTGAGAACCGCACGGCGACCACGGTCGAGCACATCCTTCACCCCTGTGACATGGGGCGTAAGGCGGATTTGCTCTGCCATCTGATCGCCAGCAATGACTGGCAGCAGGTGCTCGTCTTCTCGCGCACCAAGCACGGGGCCAATCGCGTCGCCGATCGCCTCACGGCTGAGGGCATGGCGGCGGCGGCGATCCACGGCAACAAGAGCCAGGGAGCGCGTACCCGTGCCTTGGCGGGGTTCAAGAGCGGTGAGCTCCGGGTCTTGGTGGCCACCGACATCGCCGCCCGCGGCATCGACATTCACCAGTTGCCCCATGTGGTGAACCTGGACCTGCCGAACCAGGCCGAGGATTACGTCCATCGCATCGGTCGCACCGGTCGGGCTGGCCACAGCGGCCACGCCGTCTCCCTGGTGGCCGCAGAAGAGCACGAGCTGCTGCGGGCGATTGAGCGGCTCACCGGCAAGAAGCTCCCCAAGCAGGAGATTCCGGGCTTTGAGCCCACGGTGCTCTCCGCTCCTCCCCTGGATCTCAGCGGCGGCCGCGGGCGCTCCAGCCGTGGTGGCGGCGGCAACCGTGGTGGTGGTCCGAGCCGTGGACTACGGGCAGGTGCCAGCCGCGGTGGGCGTCCCGCGGCACGCTCCTCCTCGCGCCGCCCTTGAGCCGGCGTGGGGTTTGATCCCAGGCGCTGGTCCGCAGAGCCGCGCCCGCAGCAGCGGGTCACGAGCAACGTGGACGCGCTGCTCCAAGAGAACGAAGCCCTCAGACGCGAGGTGCGCCAGCTGCGGCGGCAGCTCGAGTTGCTGCGCCAGCGGCCGGAACCGAGCCGCCAGCATTGGTGGCGGCAGGACCCTCCGCCACCGCAAGCGCTGGTGACCTCCGCCCAGGTGGAGCGTTGGGGGGCGGCCCTGGCGGAGCAGAAGGGCTGGACCGTGCTGCGGCAGAGCGGTCTTGAGCAGTTGATCGAGCAGCTGAACCGCAGCAGCTTTCTGCCGCAGTTGAACCTGCAGCAGCGCCTCGATCACCTGGTGCCCGGTTTGGGCCGTGATCTCTATGGGGCGATGGCCACCCCGTTCAACAAAAAGCGCTGTGCCGTCTTGGCGGCCTTTGCCCTTTACGGCGTGAGCGCGATCGAATGGCTCGATGACGACCCCCAGCGGGTGGTTTTGGAGCTGCGCCAGCGGCAGGGCTCGCGTCAGAGCAACAACCGCAGGACGCGCAGCGATCAGCGCCGCACGGACCGCCAGCAGCAGTCCAGCAACGGCAGCACTGGCGACCGCGGACGGGACCCGCAACGGGTGGCGGCTCTATCCGTGCTGGGGTTGGAGTGGGGGGCCTCCAAGCAGGCGATCAAGCAGGCCCATCGACGCTTGGTGAAACAGCACCATCCCGATGTGGGCGGGACGGCGGAGGCCTTTCGGCGCGTGAACGACGCCTATCAGTTCCTGGTGGCCTAGTCCCCCAGTCGGTCGCCGGCGACTGCAGCGAGTTGCTGCAGCAGCTGGGTGCCCTGGCTGGCACTTTTCCCTTCCAGCTGCGCCGCGCGGATCAAGAGGGGACAGCCCGAGCTGGCCACCACGAACCCCGTGGAATCAACGCACTCCAGCACGGTCCCGGGTGTATGGCTGGAGCTCTCCCCCGCGTTGAGTCCCCACCGCTCCGCCAGGGCCTGGGCCTCTGGGCTGAGGTCCTGCTTCAGGCGTTTGATCAGGGGTTCAGAGGAGAGCACCTTCAGCCGCTTCCCCTTCCAGCTGCTCGTGGCCGCGGGGTAGAGCCCCATGATCTGGCGGTGGATCGCAAGGGCGGACGCCGACCAATCGATCTGGGCGTCTTCCTTCGTGAGCATGCGGGCGTAGGTCATGCCCTCGTCCGGCTGTGTCCGGACCCCCAGCCGTGCGAGGCGCTCCGCTTCAGGACCGGGGCCCGCGGCTTCGATCAAGGGCAGGGCCTCCACCAGGAGCTCACCGGTGAGGCGTGCCAGACGCTCGGCCAGCTGGTGGGCGTTCTCGCGTAGGGCGATCGAGATTGCACGCTCCAGCAGCACCGGGCCGGTGTCGAGACCCTCCTCCATCGCCATGATCCCGACGCCGGTCTCGGCGTCGCCTTCGATCAGGCTCCATTGGATTGGACCGGCGCCGCGCCAGCGGGGCAGCAGCGAGCCGTGGCCGTTCCAGCAGCCCAGGGGCGGTTGCTGGAGGACCTCCTTCGGCAGGATCTGGCCAAAGGCGACGACGACGTAGACATCAGCCCCGAGCGCGGCGAGCTGCTGCTGGCAGTCGGGTTCCTTGCGGATCCGCTCGGGCGTGAAGACGGGCAGACCCAGCTCCACGGCCCGAGCCTTGACTGGGGAAGGCACCAGTGCCTTTCCGCGCCCCCGCCGCCGGTCCGGTTGGGTGACCACACCGACCAGTTCGTGGCGGGCATCAACCAGCGCATCAAGGCTGCTCACGGCGTAGGCCGGGGTACCCCAGAAGAGGATCCGCATCACTGCTCGTTAGCCCTCGCCGGTAATCGATAGCCCCTCCACCCAGACCATCGGACAGAGCCCATCGGGGGTGACCTTGGCGTCGCCCTCAAAGCCGACGATGGCGCTCAACACCTGGCGGATGTCGCCGGCCACGGTGGCGGCCTCAATCGAGCGGGTTTCGCCGCCTTGGATCAGCCAGCCATCGAAGGGCAGCGAGAAGGAGCCCTGGCTGGCCTTGACCCCCGCGTGCAGGGCCGAGAGGGAGTCGATCCAGATGATCGGTTGGTCGGCCTTGAAGCGATCCAGGCCGCTCTGGCCGCCAGTGCTGCCGGGGGTGGGCCCAATCTCAAACCAATCCGGTCCGACCGAGACCTTGGCGCCGAGGCCCGCATGGCCGGTGGGCTCCACGCCGAAGGCGCGTGCGGTGGCTTCGGAGTGGAGGAAGTTCTTCAGAACGCCCCCCTCAAGCAGGGCCAACTTGCGGGTCGGGGTCCCCTCGCCGTCGAAGTTGGAGGCGCCGATGTTGCCCGGGTGCAAGCCGTTGTCGTGGATGGAGAGGAAGGGCACCGCCAGGCTCTGGCCGATGGAGTCCTTCTGGCTGAGGCTGACCCCATCGAGCACCGAGCGGGCGTTGAAGAGGTTGCTGAAGGCGCCGATCAGGTCCAGAAAGGCCTCGGGACTGAGGACGCAGGTGTAGCGGCCGGTCTCCACCGGGGCGTAGTCCAGGTGGCTGATGGTGCGCTCGGCAGCCTCGTCGATGCAGCCGGCAATGTCGAGGTCCGAGGCGCCGTAGGCCAGGCGAACAGCACCGGAGCTGCGCGGTTTACGGCCAGTGTCCTCGGCTCGTGCGTAGAGGTAGATGCTGGCGGTGGTCAGCTGCTGCTGGCGGCAGGCCCCCTCGCTGTTGAGGTAGATGCGCTCGCTGCTGCGCTCCGCCAGGCCGTTGTAGGGCACGGTGCTGATGGCCTGGTGGCGACCGAGCAGGTCCTGCTCAGCGGCCTTGAGCTGCTCGAGCAATTTGAGAATGCCCTGGGGTTGATGCAGCGGTTGATCCAGGGCGGTCAGCGGCGCTGTCGCCAGGGGCGAGAAGGCCGGGGTCTCCAGGGCGTTGCCGAATGCTGCGGCATCCCGGGCGCCGGAGAGGGCCCGCTCCAGTCCGCTCGGGGAGAGGTCGGAGGTGCTGGTGGTGCCCACCAGACCGTCGCTGTTCCAGACGCGGATCGTGATCGAACTGCGCTGGGCTCCTTTCAGTTGCTTGGGTTCGCCGCGGTCGACCTGGACGGAGGTGTCCGTGCTGCAGGCCGCCCCCAGGTCCCACTGGCGGATGCCGTGTTGGCTGGCGATGCCTGCCAGTTGGCTGCGCAGGTGTTCGGCGCTGAGGGTTGCGTTGGTGTTGCTCATGTCAGCGGCCCCCCACGGTGATGGAGTCGACCTTGATGTGGGGTTGTCCGACGGTCACGAAGATGCTGCCGCTCACCGAGCCGCAGAAGCCTGCGGCCAGTTCCAGGTCATTGGCGCACATGGAGATGCGTGGCATCACCTCCTTGGCTTCGCCGATCAAGGTGGCCCCCTTCACCGGCTTGGTGAGCTTGCCGTCCTCGATCAGGTAGCCCTCCTCCACGGCGAAGTTGAACTGACCGGTGGGGCCGACGCTGCCGCCGCCCATGGATTTGCAGTAGAGGCCGCGGTCCACTGAGGCGATCAGGTCCTCCGGTTGATGGGGACCTGCCGCGATGTAGGTGTTCCGCATGCGGCTCGCGGCCGCAAAGGTGTGGCTCTGGCGGCGGCCGCTGCCGGTGCGCGCGTGGCCCGTGCGCAGCTCGCCGGCCCGGTCGCTCAGGAAGCGCTTGAGGACGCCGTTCTCGATCAGGACCGTGCGCTGGGCCTCCTGACCCTCGTCATCCATAGAGAGGGAGCCAAAGGCGCCCCCCGTCAGCCCTTCATCGATGGCGGTCACAGCCTCGTGGGCGATCGGTTCGCCGACCTTCTCGGCGAAGGGGGTGGTGCCGCGCTCCACCTGGGTCGTCTCCAGCAGGTGGCCGCAGGCCTCGTGGAAGATCACACCGCCGAAGCGGTTGGCGAGCACCGCTGGCATCTGACCGGCTTCGACGTAGTCCGCGTAGAGCATGTTCCCGGCGCTCGTGCAGACCTCGTCAGCGGCCTGGGCCACGTCCCACTGACGCAAATCATCCGGGCGGTCCGAGGTGCCGTAGCGCCGGCCCACCCCCGCGCGGTGATCACCATCGGCAGCCAGGACATTGAGGCCGACTGATTGGTGCAGACGGATGTCCCGTCCGAAGGTGCCGTCACTGGCGGCCACCATCACCTCCTGCCAGTCCCGGGCGTAGCTGCCGCGGCGGGCCTGCAGATGCTTGCCCTTCTGCTCTAGCTGCGCGGTGCCGTCGAGCAGTTTCTGGGTGGTCTCGGTCAGCTCCGGGCAGCTGCTCAGCCAGAGCCCCTTGTCCAGCGCGAAGTCCCGGATCGCCGGCAGGCCGTCAAACCCACTGCGACCTGCCCCACTGACATCCAGTCCCAACATTCCCAGGGCCTGGGTCAGCGCCGTGGTCAGTCCGGCCTCGCTGAGGTCATTGGTGCTGACGAAGCCATCCTGTTGGTCTCGGAAGACCCGGATGCCGGCGCCCATGCCAAAGGCGGGGGTCACGCTCGTGATCGTGTCCTGCTCAGCGAGGACCCCGAGGTGATCGGTGCGTTCCAGAAAGATTTCAACCAGGTCAGCGCCGGCGGCTTTGCCCAGGGCCAAGAGGGCCTCCAGGCGGGGACTCCAACGCTGATCAAAGGGGCCGAGCAGCAGCTCTGCGTGGGAGGGAACGGAGGCAATCACGCGGGTTATCGACGGTTGGGCATGGACGGCAGCCGGCCATCACGGTCCTAGCAAAAAGGCCCTGGCCGAAGCGACCAGGGCCTCTCCCTGAAGGGCATGCCGAAGCAGGGACGGCTTCAGCGCACGGCGGCTTGGTAGTTCTCGCTGCGGATCGGGTTCGTGAAGAAGAGCTTGGCCATCTCGGCACCGTTGGCGACCCAGTAGGGCAGCTTGCGCAGGGCCTTGAGGGGGGCCGGCGCGTTGCCTTCATCGGCCGCGCTCAACTTGTCGTTGTTGCGCACCAGGCGCTCAAGACGCGTGTAGAACTTCGGATGGTCCACGTTGAGGACCACCGGGAAGACCCTAGCGGTGGTCTCGTTGGTCTTGGCGATCACGTACTTGTCGTATTCGCGGGCATCGAGGCCAAGGGCTTCATAGAACTCCTTGCGGGCCACGTCACGCACATACATGGTGGCGAAGACGGCCAGCAGGAAGAAGCGGCACCAGAGGCGGGCACGCAGGCCGGTCACGCTCTTGGGCTGAGCCTTCATCAGGGCGTCAAAGAAGTCGCCGTGGCGGTTCTCGTCTTGGCACCAGTTCTCGAAGAAGTTGAAGATCGGGAAGATCTTGCAGTCGGGATTCTTCTCGAGGTGGCGGAAGATCGCGATGTAGCGCCAGTAGCCGATCTTCTCGCTCAGATAAGTGGCGTAGAAGATGTATTCGGGCTTGAAGTAGGTGTACGCCTTATTGGCGGTCAAGAAGCCCAGGTCGAGCTGCAGTCCGAAGTCGCTCATCGACTTGTTCAGGAAGCCGGCATGGCGGGCTTCATCGCGGGCCATGTGGGCAAAGCACTCGGCGAGCAGCGGGTTGCGCTCTTTGATCCGACGGCTCAGTTCCTTGTAGAGCAGGAAACCAGAAAACTCGGAGGTGCAGCTCTGCTCGAGGAACTCGATGAAGACCTTGCGGGTCTCGGGATCGAGTTTGTCGGCCGCGCCTTCGAACTCCTCGTTGCGAACGAAGTGGTGGCGGTTGTAGTCCTTGCGGAACTCCTCGCAAATGGCTTCCAGCTCATCGGCGTTGGGGCTGAGGTCCATGGCCGCCATGGCCTCGAAATCCGTGGTGTAGAACCGCGGAGTCAGGATTGTGTCTTTGACCGGATCCTTGGTGGCCGGTGCATTGGGCGTGCCGATGGCTGTTGCGGCGTCAGGTGAGGCAACGGCGGTGGGAGGCACCATCGGGCAGCTTGAGCGGAGCAAAGACCATCGTAAGCGGCTTTGGTGCCAGCCCGTTGACCGCCTTCATCACTCGCAGACTTAGTTCGCCCCCAGCCACTTCTGGCCGTTGAGGCGCTGCACCAAACGGGAGACCAGGAGCGCCTGGGTCATTTTTTTCTCGTCAATCAAAAACGACTCCAGCAGGCTCGGCTCGCTTCCGGATTCCGCGAGGGCAATGGTTTTGGCTGAGCTAATGGAGTCGCTGGTAAAGCACAGCCAGAAGCGACGACCACTGGGGAGGGTGCCCTTGACCTGCCAGCAGCTGCTGCCCACCACGGGCATCGGACCCTGCTCAAAGCTGAGCTCGCAGTTCGGGCCGCCATAGGCCTCGATCTCCTTGGCCAGCGCCGGAATCAGCAGATTCGGGACGAATTCGGCGAAGGGCTTGTCCTCCGGGGCGGGGGGCTTCGCCGGCTTGGCGGGTTTGGCGTCTGCGGCCTTCGCTGCGGGTTGGGCGGAATCGGTCACCGGCGAAGGCCTCAATCCAGACGTTCGCTGACTCTAGGGAGTGCTCACCACTCCTCAGCGCCGCTGCTGCCCCAATCGTCAGGATCAGCCGTGCTCACAGCAGCAGTCGTGGTGGCGGTCGCCCTTGCGGGTTCATTGCTGGCGCTTTGTTGGCCCTTCCGAATCACGCGGAAGGGCACCGAGACGGTTGGAGCCGGTTCGGCCGCCCCTCGGCTGGGGCCAGCCCAGGGTGCTGCGGCTTCGGGGGCCGCCCCGGCGTCCCAGTCCTCCCTGGGTTCGGCCGTTCGACGTGGCCTGGGAGTCGGTTCTTCGTCCCAAACCTCCCGTTCAGCCCGTCGCCGCACCGAGCGCCGGGGCAGGATTTCAGGGGCGCCCCCCTGCAGCGTCAGCGCCGCACCGGCCGCACTCAGGCCTGCGCCCAGGCAGGAGGCCCCGGCGAGCCAGAGACCCAGTGGCAGTGCTGGTGATGTCCAGGTGAGCACGCGCACCGTGACCGGCGGCTTCGGGTTGATGGCCCCGACCACGAGCATCGCCAGGACGGGCGAGAGCAGCGGCAGCAGCAGGACTCGTTTCAACACAGGGGCGGTGGGAGGCCTCAGGGCTGGATCGGCCCGGTCCAGCGCTGCAGCTGGCCAAGCTCATAACCGAGGCAATCGAACACGCGGATCACCAAAAAGTCCACCATCTCCTCAAGGGACTGGGGCTGGTGATACCAAGCCGGGGCCGGGGGCGCGATCCGTGCGCCGGCCTCAGCGAGGGCGGTCAGGTTGCGCAGGTGGATCAGGTTCCAGGGGGTTTCCCGCGGACAGATCACCAGGGGCCGTCCCTCCTTGAGATGGACGTCCGCGCAGCGTTCCATCAGGTCCGTGGCTACCCCCGAAGCGATCCGGCCGACGGTTCCCATCGAACAGGGCAGGATCACCATGCCGCGGGTGCGGTGACTGCCACTGGCAATCGACACGGATTGATCGTTCCAGCGGTGGCAGCGTAGTTCGCCGGTGTCGCATGCGCAGCGCTCCCGCCAAAAGCGCTCCTGGGCTGAGGGGTCCGTCGGGACCCGCACCCCCAATTCCGCCTGCCAGACGCCAATGGCACCGCGGCTGACGATGAGATCGACGGATTCACCGGCCTGGAGCAGCAGTTGCAACGCCCGCTCCGCGAGCGGTTGGGCGCTGGCCCCGGACACCGCCAGAACAATCGGCAGCAGCG
Organism: Synechococcus sp. LTW-R; assembly: GCF_014217875.1. Classification (NCBI taxonomy): domain Bacteria; kingdom Bacillati; phylum Cyanobacteriota; class Cyanophyceae; order Synechococcales; family Synechococcaceae; genus Synechococcus; species Synechococcus sp. LTW-R. Next base: position 807,944 of record NZ_CP059060.1, on the reverse strand, counting down.
CTGCCTGGGCGGTGTTGTCGCTCAACGTTCAGTCCTCGCTGCTGGCGTCGCCGTCGCCCGCATCGGCGTCATCGGGGGAGAACTCTTCGTAGCCCTCCGGCAGCACCACGGCGAGATCGATTTGATGGCGCAGCACATCCACCTTCTGGATGGTGACCTCGACCTGGTCGCCGAGCATGTAGGCGCGGCGGTTCTTGCGCCCCACCAGCTTGTTCTGACGGGAGCGGTACTCGTACCAGTCGTCCTTCAGGGAGCTCACGTGCACCAGCCCCTCCACATGGGAGGGGGGCACCTCGACGAAGAAGCCGTAGCTCTGGACCCCGCTGATCACCCCATTCAGGGTTTGACCAACCAGGGGCTCGGCCTGGCGTGCCTGGGCCATGGCCAGGGCATCCCCCTGGAGCTCGCTGACGAAGCGGCTGCGCTCATTCAGGCGGTTCAGGAGGGTTCCGCTCAGCCCCTCTTCAACGGGGGAGAGCTGACTGGCGGTCAGCAGGGGCCAGTCGATCACCCCATGGCTGGCATCCGAGGCGATGTCGACCCGGGTTTTGTGCCGAACGGAGGGGCGATCCTTGCCTTCGCTCAGCAGCAGCACCAGGAGGTGTTGGTTCCAGAGGTCGGCGTAGTGCAGGGCCGCGCAGCACCAGGGGGCATAGGCCTGCTCTTCGCCCGCCAGGGTGTTGCCGCCGGCCTCGGTGCTGAGGCTCACCGGTTTGAGCGGATCCCGCAATTGCTGCAGGAGCACCCGGGAGCGATCGCTCGCCGCAAAGGCCACAGCCAGTTCTTGGGCGCTGGCGTTGCCATCGGCGGACAGTTCAAGGGGAATCTCGAGGGCGAGGGCCGCCTTGGCCACGTCGTTGAGGGCCTCGGCTTCCGGGGCGGCATTGACTGCGTAGATGGCCGGTAGCTCGAGGGCGGCCATGTGGCGGCCAAAGGCCCGGTGGGCCTGCAGGACCATCTCCCGCAAGAGCCCCGCGGTGGAGAGGGCGGGGTCGAGTTGAACCATCCAGCCCTGGCGACGCTCATCCGGTTCAGGAATCGCGAGTTCAGCCAGTCCCTCCAGGTTCGGGATGCCGAGGTCGAGATCGATGGATCCTTGGTCGAGGCGGTTTTGCCTGAGGGTCTGGGCCAGGGCGATCAGTTGCTCCAGCAGGGGGAGCTGATCCTTCAGTCCTTTCAGGGCCGCAGGGGTGGTGCGCGCCTTGGGCTTGCGATCGGCCAGGGCCTGGAGCGCCTTGGCATCGACCAGTCCATCGGCCGAGATGGTGCTGCGGCAGAAGCGGAAGTGCTCCAGCTGCCCCTCGGCGTTCAGGTCGAGGGCGACCGAGAGGGCCGCCGCCGGGGTCCCAGCCTTAAAGGCCGCCGCCTTGGTGGTGGCGCTGGGGAGCAACGGCAGCCAGCTGTCCCCCACGCAGAGGGCTTCGCTGCGGTCCCGCAGGAAGAGATCGAGGGCGCTACCAAAGCTGACGCGCTCGGCGATGGCCGGGGCGTGCACCCAGAGGCGCTGACCGTTCTCCAGGGGCTCCAAGGAGACCGCCGGAAGGAGCGGTGCATCGGCGCTACCCCACAGCTGCAGTAGCAGGGTGGGGAGGGCGGTTAGGTCATCCCGGGTTTTGAGGTCGGGGGCCTTGGCACTGGCCTTGGGCGCCGCCGGCAACTCCCGCAGGCCGTGCTTGGTCAGCAAGAGGTCCAGGTCGGCCTTGGGGCCGGCGTTGACCGCCAGGCTGCGGGCCACATGGCCTTCAGGGGGAAGTTGGCCGACGGGGTAGCGGTCCAACTTGACCTCAACCACGGCTTCCGTGGCGGGTTTGAGGTGTTCGCTGTCGCCGGCCGGCAGGTTGATGGCGGTCAGCAGGCGATCGTCCAGTGGGACCGCGACGAGGGTGTCGTTCTGCTGCTCCACCTGCGCCAGCAGGCTGGTGGTGTTGCGCTGCAGGATGCACTGCACGCCCCCTTCGGGCGAGCGGCGGCGCCCGCCCTCCCGGGTGACCCGCACCAGCACGCGGTCACCGTTCCAGGCGTGGTTGAGCTGGTTGTCGCGGATGTAGATGTCCTCGCCGCCGTCCTCGCGCAGGGCAAAGCAGAAGCCTTTGCTGCTGCAACGGAGTCGGGCTTCGATCAGGCCTTCGTCTTCGACGCGGCTAATGCCGTCATCGGCTTCTTCGAGCACGCCGACCCGGGTGAGGGCCGTGAGGGCGATGCGGAGCTGCTCTTTATCGGCCTTGGTGCTCAGGCCGAGCCCTTTTTCAAGCTTGCTGAGGCTGAGGGGCTCCTGGTGGGGGAGCTGCTCGATGAGGTCCGCGACCGTGAACTTCATGGCTGTTGGGGAGGGCTTCTGCGGAGCGGACAAGCCCCAGGGGGATGGAGGTTCTGCTTGCTGCAGCGATCACTCGAAGACGGCCAACGCCTTCCAGCAGGGTTGCAACAGCTCCATCCTACTGAGCTGTTTGGCTAGGCGTCCTCTGTGACTTCTGCGGCAGCCTCGTCGTCCTCTTGACCGGCCTTCAGCAGGAGCCGGCCTCCAATCACGAGGAAGCCAACCGAAGCGGCCAATTGGAGGGCGTCCGTTGGGATGACGGCCGAGAGGGATCCGCCCGCTCCCGCGCCGAGCAGGCTGGCGAGGACGAGGGCCGAGGCACTGCCAGCAAAGACCGCTCCGCTGCGGTTGGAGGTGCCGCTGATGGTGACGATCGCCAGTTGGGTTTTGTCCCCGAGTTCAGCGAGGAAGACCGTCAGAAAGGTGGAGGCCAGAAGGGGGAGCTGCATGACGATCAGGCCAGGGGGAACATGCTGACGGCGGCTTGCCGGCCCAGCCAGAGGCCGAGGCCAATCATCAAGATGCCGGCCAGGCGCTCGAGTTGACCGGGGGGCAGGACCCGGGACAACCAGCGGCCGAGCACCACTCCCACCAGGCTGGAGCTGATCAGGGCCAGGGAGGCTCCGATAAAGACCAGCACCGGTCGACCGGATTCAGCCGAGAGCAGCAGGGCGGCCAGCTGGGTCTTGTCGCCCAGTTCCGCCAGGAAGACGGTGGTGAAGGTCGTCAGGAAGACCGCGCCAAAGCTGGCAGCTTGGTCCTCTTTTTTGGGTTTGGGACTGTCGCTGCTCGTGGCGGACTCAGGCATCAGGGCTGGCGATCGGTGTCTTCAGCGGGCCGGCGGATCGCCTGCTCGAAACGCTTCATCACCATGCCACGACCACCGTGTTCGCAGCGGATCTGCTGCCGGCAACAGGCAATCGCGAAGTCGTTGGCCTCCTCCGCTGGGACCTCAAACAACTGGGCCAGGTTCTCCACACGGCAGAAGACGGGCCGCTCCTCGTAGATCCGGCAGGAACTGGAGCCGGTGTCGAAGTGGATGCACCAGCCATCGGGCCCCACCATCGACAGATAGAGCTGTTGTTGCTCTTCATCGAGGGCTTCGAGGGCCTCGTTGCGCTCCCCCGGATCCAGGCGGCAGCAGGAGCCGCAGCCGCTGATGCAGCGCCATTGCAGGGTCTCAGCCATCGTTCAACCTCCTGGTGCTGTGACAACCCGTCACAGGAGCGATCCCCGCTCGATCGGGTTGGGCCCCTCTGCTTTTAGGCTGCATCAACCACGTGCAGCTCCTGAGCCGTTCTCCCATGGGAATCGACTTCCACCTGATCGCCAACTTCGCTGCTCTGTTCCTGATCACCCTGGTGGGTCCAGCCGTGATCTTCATCCTCTTCTACCGCCGCGGCGCCCTCTGATCCCCTGAGGTCTGCAAGCGTTCAAAGCCCCCAGGACGATGGCCGTCCTGGGGGCTTTGTTTTGACTAGGCCGCCAGCCCCATCGCGCGAGCCGCGTCCTGCACGAGAGCCTTGACGTAGGGATGGTCCGCCTTGGGGTGATCGATCTGGAGGCTGTCCGGACCGCCCCGCTGGGCTTCGCCGCGTAATTCCTCACCGTCGGCGTTGCGGATGACGACCGCGTTGCCGTCCCGCCGCACCCAATAGCTGCGCAGCTGATGCTGCAGCACCAGGGCGTCTCCGCTGCTGGGGCGGATGCCCACCAGTTCGAGCTGCAGCGTTTCTTGGCTGTTCCAGCGGTTCAGTCGCAGGTGATAGGCCACATCCACCTGCTTGGGCAGGAGGTGGCCGATGGCTCCCCAGCGCCAGGCCATGGCCCGCACCCGGGCCTCCCCTTGGCGCAGGGTCAGTTGCAGGTGCCCGCCCCGCAGTTCCCGCTGTTGGCTGATGGTGCAGCCGCAGCTCCAGAACAGTGGGGTGGGGTTGCCGATGCCGAATGGTTCGAGCCGCTGCAGTTCACGCCAGAGGGGCCGGTTGATCTCCTCGAGCTGCAGCAGGGCTTCCGGCGTAACCAACTGCAGGCCTTCCCGTTCCCGCCAGGCCTGCGCCAGGTCATTCAAGCGTTCATGCAGGGCTGTGACTCGCTCCGCTTTGACGGTGAAGCCCCCCGCGGCCGGGTGACCGCCGAAGCGCTCCAGCAGATCGCCGCAGGCCTGGAGGGCGGCATCCACGGCAAAGCCTTTGGGGGCCCGCACGGACGCGCGCATCCGCCCATCCCCCTCGGCGGCCAGTAGGGCGACGGGGGCGCCGAAATGCTCCACTAGCCGCGCCGCCACGATGCCGATCACCCCGTGGTGCCAGTGGCTCTGGGCGAGCAGCAGGAAGGGGCTGCGCTGCTCCCCATCGGCCTCGGCCAGGGCCCGTGCCTCCGCCTCGATCGCATCACAGAGTTCCCGGCGCTGGCGATTCAGGCTTTCGCATTCCCGGGCGAGCTCGAGGGCCTGCTCCGTGTCATCCGTGGTCAGTAGATCCACCACCAGGCGCGGATCACCGAGCCGTCCGACGGCATTGATGCGCGGTGCCAGTTGGAAGCCAACGGCCCCGGCATCGATGGGGGCGTCGTCCAAACCAGCGACCTGCTGCAGGGCCTGGAGACCTGGGAGGGGGCTGTCCTTGAGCCGCGGCAAACCGTCCATCAACCAGCGGCGGTTGACCCCCTGAAGCGGAGCCATGTCCGCGATGGTGCCGATGCAGAAGAGGTCCAGCGCCATGGCCAGGGCCTTCGCGGAGCGACTGGCCTTGGCGAGGGCCCCGGCCAGGACATAGGCGATGCCGACGCCGGCCAGCCCCCGGTAGGGCGAACCCTCGGGGGTGCAGTGGGGGTGGAGCAGGGCGCTAAGGGGTGGCCGTTGCTCCGGGATGGTGTGGTGATCGGTGACGATCACCTCCAAACCGAGCTCCTGGGCGCGCTCGAGGGCCTCCCGGGCCGACACTCCGTTGTCGACGGTGACCATCAGCCGGATTCCGTCCTCAGCGAGCTCCTCCACCATGGAGACATTCAGGCCATAGCCATCGGCCTGGCGGCTGGGGATGGCCGCTTGGGGTTGGGCCCCCAACTGCTGCAGAACGCCGATCAGGAGCGCCGTGCTGGTCATGCCATCGGCGTCGTAGTCGCCGCAGATCGCCAGGCGTTCGTTGGTTTTGCAGGCCTGCTTGAGGCGCTTGACCGCCAGGCCTAAGTCGGGGAAATGCTCTTTTGGGTCGGGGGCTTCGGCGGGATCCAGCAGCGCTTCGATCGCCTCGGCGCTGCCGAAGCCGCGCCGGTTCAGCAGGGCCAGAATGGGTTCCGAGAGCCCCAACCGCTGCATCCCGCTGGGGAGAGCCTCCAGGTCCACCGCGGCGGGGAGTTGCCAGTTCTGCTGGAGACGCTGCTCCAACAGGCGTTGCTCTGGAGACTCGAGGAGCACGCCTGCGGTTCGTCGGACTCCATTGTGTGCCGTGGAAAGACTCTGTCGAGGCCCCACCGTCCAGCTCCCTTAGCCTCACCCCAGCAGTCCGCCGCTCCGTGTCGCGATTGGCCCCCGAGGCGCTCCTGTGGGATGTGGACGGCACCCTGGCTGAGACGGAGCTCGATGGGCACCGTCTGGCCTTCAACCGCGCCATGACCGAGGCAGGCCTGCCCTGGCAATGGGACCCCTCCCTCTATCTCACGTTGCTCCGGGTGACTGGCGGCCGCGAGCGGATGGCGGTCTTTCTCGAGCAAGCGGAGGGCCAGCGCCCGAGTGAGGATCGTTTGGATGCCCTGCAGCGCTCCAAGCAGCGCCACTACGGCGAGCTGGTGGCGGCGGGCGAGATCCGTCTCAGGCCGGGTGTCATGCGCCTGATGGGGGCCGCCGCAGCCGCGGGAGTGCGGCAGGCCATCGTCACCACCAGTGGGCGCTCCGCCGTGGAGGCCCTGCTCTCGCGCCAGCTGCAGCAGCACCGGGACTGGTTGGAGTTTTGGGTCTGCGGGGAAGACGTCACGGCCAAAAAGCCCGATCCCCAGGGCTATGGCCGTGCCCTCGAGCGATTGGCCTGCAGCGCTGATCGGGTTTTGGCCGTGGAGGACTCCGGCCATGGGGTGACGGCGGCCTGCGGAGCGGGGCTGACGGTTTTGGCCACCCGCAGTGCCTCGAGCTTCCAGGAACCTGACGCCCACTTCACCGGTGCCGCTGCCTTGGTCGATGGTCTGGGGGATCCCGCAATGCCCTGTCAGGTCTTGCGCGGACCGGCTTGCCCTGAGGGGCAGATCACGCTGTCCTATCTCCAGCAGCTCTTTCCAGGCGGATGACCCGGATGCCCATTCAGGCCACCCGCTTTGACCGTCTGCAACGCCAGGGTGCCCAGGTGCTCTCGGGATCGTTCCAGGGCAGTTGGCGTCGCCGCAGCGTCGGGGTGCTCGCCCTGCTCTTCGGCTTCTATGCGGGCCAGAACGTCACCAGCTGGTGGTTGCAGACGATCGGCCAGCGCCCCTTGGTGGTGCTCTCCGTGGTTCTGCTGCTCGAGCTGGTCGTGCGCATCCGCACCCGGGTCGTTCAGTGCCGTCCGGCTTTGGGATGGCTTGTGCTCGACAACCTCAGGATCGGCTTGGTCTATGCCGTCGTCCTGGAGGCCTTCAAGCTCGGCTCCTGAGTGCTTGGCAGCAAAAAAGCGCCACCCGGTTGAGCAGCGCTTCGATGCTTCTGCCCTCCTCCGCAGAGGAGAGCGGACGATGGAGACGGGCGATCAGGCCTCGTCGCCGTCCTCTTCAGCCACGGGGTAGACGAAGCCCTGAGCGCGGCCGCTCAGCACGGCCTTGCCGATGGAGAGTGCTTTCTGTGCTGCCACGGCAGCCTTGCCCTTCCAGGTGGCGTGGCGCTGGTTCCGCTTGCCCTTGGACGTTTTCTTCTTGGGAACAGCCATCCCGCTTACCTAGTCAGCCAAACCAAGATCTTCCCTTGCCGTCTTTCCTTTCGTCAAATCGCTAAGCTCCGACCAACGACAGATCGATGTGAGCAGCGGCGCGTCTCCGGATCAGCAAGCGCAGCAGGTGCCCTCCTCACAAGCCTCGCCCGCCCCTGCCTCCAGGCGCGCGGAACTCTGGAGTGATCTCGGCATCAACCGTCCGGCACCACCCAGCTACAGCCAGTTGCTGACGCAGCTCAAGGGCGGGAGCGTCAAAGAACTCGTTCTCTCACCGGGCCGCCGCGAGGTGCAGGTGACATACACCGATGGCCGCCGCACCCAGGTGCCGGTCTTCAGTAACGATCAGGTCCTGCTGCGCACGGCCCAGGAGGCGCAGGTCCCACTCACGGTCCGCGATGACCGGCAGGACCGCGCGACGGCCAGCCTGGTCTCCAACGGCTTGCTGCTGCTGTTGCTCTTCGCGGGCTTGGCCCTCTTGATTCGCCGCTCCAGTCAGGTGGCCAATCGCGCGATGGGTTTTGGCCGAAGCAAGGCCCGCATGGCCGAACCAGAATCGGCGGTGGCAGTTCGTTTTGAAGATGTCGCCGGCATCAACGAAGCCAAGGAAGAACTCCAGGAAGTGGTGGCTTTCTTGAAGGAGCCCGAACGCTTCACGGCCGTTGGCGCGCGCATCCCGAAGGGCGTCCTCCTGGTAGGGCCTCCAGGGACGGGTAAGACCCTCTTGGCCAAGGCGATTGCCGGTGAGGCGGGTGTGCCCTTCTTCTCGATGGCCGCCTCCGAATTTGTGGAGCTCTTTGTGGGTGTTGGTGCGAGCCGCGTCCGTGATCTCTTCCGCCAGGCCAAGGAGAAGGCTCCCTGCATCATCTTTATCGACGAGATCGATGCCGTCGGCCGCCAGCGCGGCGCGGGGATCGGAGGCGGCAACGATGAGCGCGAGCAGACCCTGAACCAACTCCTGACGGAGATGGATGGCTTTGCGGAAAACTCCGGGGTGATCCTGCTGGCGGCGACGAACCGCCCCGATGTCTTGGATGCTGCCCTGATGCGTCCCGGTCGATTCGACCGGCGGATCCATGTGGATCTGCCCGACCGCCGGGGCCGCGAGGCGATCCTGGCGGTCCATGCCCGCTCCAGGCCACTGGAACCGGAGGTCTCCCTGGCGGATTGGGCGAGCCGAACGCCCGGCTTCTCGGGCGCTGATCTCTCCAACCTGCTCAATGAGGCGGCCATCCTGACGGCCCGTCGTGAGCGCCAAAGCATCAACGACCAGGCCATCAGCGATGCCCTGGAGCGGATCACGATGGGCCTGACGGCGGCGCCGCTTCAGGACAACGCGAAGAAACGCCTGATCGCGTATCACGAAATTGGCCATGCCCTTTTGGCCACCCTGCTGCCCAAGTCGGATGAACTCGACAAAGTCACCCTGCTGCCCCGGGCCGGGGGCGTCGGTGGATTTGCCCGCACGATGCCCGATGAGGAGGTCCTCGATTCGGGCTTGATTAGCAAGGCCTATCTCGAAGCCCGGATGGTGATGGCGATGGGCGGCCGAGCCGCTGAATTGGTTGTCTTCGGCCCCAGTGAGATCACCCAGGGGGCCTCCAGTGACCTGGAGATGGTGAGCCGGATCGCCCGGGAGATGGTGACCCGCTACGGCTTCTCATCAATGGGGCCGCTCTCCCTGGAGGGCGAGGGCTCTGAGGTGTTCCTAGGCCGCGATTGGTTGCGTTCCGAACCGCACCACTCCCAGAAGACGAGCAACCGCATCGATGCCGAGGTGCAGCAGTTGGCGCGCCACGCCCTCGATCAGGCGGTCTCGCTGCTTGAGCCCCGCCGGGATCTGATGGATGAGCTGGTCAACCTGTTGATCGAACGCGAAACCATCGAGGGGCCTGATTTCCGGGCCGTGGTCGAACGCGCCGGCGACCTAGGCAAAGCGGATGTCGAGGCTGCGCAGGTGGGTCTGTAACCCGGCGTCCTGAACCGGCAGCAAATAGGCCGGTTCGCCGCTCTCGTTGACGTGGGAGTGCCAATGGCCGGGAGGCGTGATGAAGGCGCCACCCGCTTCCCAGTCGATCCGCTTCGGGTTGTGGATGCTGCCATCGGCGTTGAGTTCGCTGCCCACCAGGGTGTAGACCCCGGGCTGGCAATCAATGATCAGGTCCAGGGCGACCGATTGGTGACGGTGGGGCGCCTGGGTCGCGCCGGGCGGGACGATGCCATACATCGCCCAAAGGACGTGGGTGACCGTGCGGGTGCTGGGCAAATCCCGGTTGGCCAGCAGCAGGCTGATGCGATTGCTGCTGGCGCTGCCGGGCTGCTCGACGAGCTTGAGCAGCTCGGAGCGCAGCCAATCCCCCCGGTAATGGGTGGCGTCGAAGCGGGGCTCGCTGGGGAGGACGCCCAGGTAGTGGAGCAGGGGGCCGTCGTGCACCCAGTAGAGGACGCTCGTGGAGGTCGCCTCGAGCAACGGGGTCCCGCCACAGGGCAGGACAAAGAGGTCCCCTTCGCCCCAGTGGATGGTGGTGTCTTGGTCGGTCTCGCGGACGCGGCAGACCCCCTCACCGGAGAGGACAAAGAAGAGGGAGCTGGTGGCGCTGGCTGCGGCGCGCACCCCTTCTCCCGCTTCGATGCGAATGAAGTGGGCGGCGAGACCGGGGCTGGTGGCGGGGCCACTGGTGCCGAGCTCGCTGCTGAGGTCCAACGGAAGAATGCCGCTGGGCCCGCTGCTGTGGAGATCGGCACCCCAGCAGCGGTAGGGAATCGGTTCGGTCAGGCCGCTACGGATCGGGTTCGCGGCTTGCCGGTAATCAAACAGTTGGGCCTTGTCGGCCACGGGGGTCTGCTGAGCGGCCTCGCCCTGGACGTTGAGCCCAAGGTCCGTTGATGGACGATTCGGGGTTTGAGTCATCGGATGACACCAGGTCCAGAGAGAGGCGGCTCCAGGGCGAACCTGCAGAGTCTTGATTCAGTCAGCTTTGGCGCTGGGCTGCTGCAGGAATCGCTACAGCGGAGGATCAGCCCCCAGCAACGGCGGGGACGATGCTGACTTCGTCCCCATCCTTGAGGGGGGTGGTTTGGTTCTCGAGGAAGCGAATATCCTCGCTGTTCACGTAGACGTTCAGGAAGCGGCGCAGCTTGCCGGCCTCGTCACAGAGGCGACCCTTGAGACCGGGGTAGCGGCCATCGAGGGCGTCGATCAGTCCGTCCACGCTGGTGGCGTCCAGGGCGACGCTGGCCTCGTCGTTGGTGAACTTCTGCAGGGGGGTGGGGATCAGGACCTGAACGGGCATGGCAGGGGGGGGATGGGTCGGACGGAGGTCGTGGAGATCAGGCCTGTGCTTGATCGGCTTGGGCTTGCTTCCAGGCGCTGTTGAAGCTGTCGAGTTGCGCTTCGATCGTGTAGGGCTTGCCGATGGCGTCGACCACGGCTTCGGTGGTCTTGAGGCCGTTGCCCGTGATGTAAGCCACGGTGCGCTCTTCGGGGTTGATCTTGCCCTGTTCCACCAGCTTCTTGAGGACGGCAATCGTGGTGCCGCCAGCGGTTTCGGTGAACACGCCTTCGGTCTCGGCCAGGAGCTTGATGCCCTCAACGATCTCGGTGTCGTTGACGTCGGTGATGTTGCCGCCGGTGCGGTTGGCGATGTCGATGGCGTAGGGACCATCGGCGGGGTTGCCGATGGCGATCGATTTGGCGATCGTGTTGGGCTTTACCGGGGTGATGAAGTCACGGCCTTCGCGGAAGGCCTCGGCGATGGGGTTGCAGCCCTCGGCTTGGGCGCCGCTGAAGCGCACGGCCTTCTCGTCCACCAAGCCGCACTTGATGAATTCGTCGAAGCCCTTGCGGATCTTGGTGAAGAGGGAGCCGGAGGCCAGGGGGGCGACGACGTGGTCGGGGAGTTCCCAGCCCAGCTGCTCGATCACCTCATAGCCGAGGGTCTTGGAGCCCTCGGAGTAGTAGGGGCGCAGGTTGATGTTGACGAAGCCCCAGCCGTAGGTGTTGGCGACTTCCGAGCACAGGCGGTTGACCTGGTCGTAGTTGCCCTTCACCGCCATCAGGGTGGGGTTGTAGATCAAGGTGCCGAGCACCTTGCCCAGCTCCAGGTCGCTGGGGATGAAGACACAGCAATCGAGGCCCGCGTGGGCGGCGATGGCGGCGGTGGAGTTCGCGAGGTTGCCGGTGGAGGCGCAGCTGACGGTCTTGAAGCCCAGTTCGCGGGCTCGGGTCAGGGCAACAGAAACGACCCGGTCCTTAAAGGACAGGGTCGGCATGTTGACGCCGTCGTTCTTGATGTAGAGGCTCTTCAGGCCCAGGCGCTTGGCGAGGTTGTCCGCCTTGAGCAGGGGGGTGAAGCCGGTGCCGACATCGATCGGGTCACCCTCGATCGGCAGAAAATCGCGGTAACGCCAGATGGAGGCGGGGCCGGCTTCGATCGTGGCGCGGCTGACGCGGTTCTTGATCGCCTCGTAGTCGTAGACCACCTCGAGGGGACCGAAGCAGACGTCCTCACAGACGTGGCGGGCACCAGGGTCGTAGGCCTGGCCGCATTCCTTGCAGCGCAGTCCGGTGAAGGTCGGTCCCACGCTGGAGCGGGAAAGGGTTGCCGTCAAGTTCAGACCCTGAACGTTCGATTGAAACTAGCAGCGGCAATTCACCGACTTGTTTAAACCCGATCCTGGAGGTCGGGTATTGGCTGAAAGTCGTGTTGATCCCTGGTCTGTGGCTTGACCCAGCGGTTGTGCTGCCTAGTCTCGGCCAGGGATCGGCTCAGTTTGTGCAGGTATCGGTTCAAGGCCTCAGGCGGCTCTTGCGTTGGGCCGCAGGCGCCGCCCTGGTGCTGGGTTTGCTGGTGCTCCTGCCGCGCCTGGTGATCGAGGCGCAGTGGTTCGCCCAATTCGATGCCGTGACGGTGGTCTTGCGGCGCTGGCTCTTCCAATGCCTGGCCTTTGCCCTGGTGCTTGGCCTTGGCTTACCGCTGCAGCTTCAGCAGTTGCGCCGTTGTTGGCGCCTCAGGCAGGAGGCAGCGCGTAAGCAACTGCGGGAGCGCCCCCTGGCCCCCCTCTCCAGCGGGCCGCTCGTAGCCGTGCTCGTGGGTCTGTTGCTCCTGCTGGTGATGGGCCTGAGCTATCTCTTTTTGCAGGCCCGAGGGCTGATCCTGGATCCCTTCGGCGGTGAGGTGATCACCGGCCTCTCGGTCCTGGCTGAGTTGCCGCCGGCCCTGGTGTTTGGCCTGGCGGTGGTGCTGCTCCCCTGCCTCCTGCGTTGGCCGTACACGACCTTGCGCATCAGCCTGGCGGCTGCCCTGGCCGGATCGGCCACCGCCTGTGCCCGGGGGTGGAGCCTGTGGCTCCCGGGCCTCTTGGCGGTTCCCTTTGGCGAGGCTGATCCCCTCACCGGCTTTGACCTGAGCTTCACGGTGCTGCGCCTGCCGGCTCTGCACCTGCTGGTGAGCCTGGTGATCGCCCAGGTGTTGATCGGCTTTGTGGGCTGCCTCTGGTTGACCTTCAGCGAAGGCACGGTCTTGAGCGACCTGCGCTTCCCGGGCTTGAGCCGCGAGCAGCAGCGGGTGCTGCAACCCCAGCTGGCCGTTCTGGCCCTGATGGCCGCCCTCAGCTATGGCCTGAGTCCCTTTGACCTGATGGTGGAAGGGAGTGGGGTCGCCTCAGGGGCCGGCTTCGTCGACCTGCACATCCGCCTGCCGCTGCGCCTGCTCTTGGCCCTCTTGCTCCTGATGAGTGGCCTCGGGCTGTTGGTTCCCGTTCCCCGCGCCTGGTTTCGCCGGGCGGCGATGCTCCCCTTGCTGGCGGCGGCCTGCCTGCTGCCGATCGTGGAGTGGGGACTGGCACCGCTTGTGCAGCGGGTCTGGGTGCAGCCCCGGGAGCTGGAACTGGAAACCCCCTATCTGCGGCGGGCCATCGCGGCCACCCGCCGGGCCTTTGGTCTGGAGGCGGTGCGCGAGCTCGATCTCGAGCCCAAGCAGCAACTCAGCGCGGCGGATCTCAAGAGCGCTGAGGGGACCCTGGCCAACGTGCGGCTCTGGGACAGCACCCCCTTGCTGGAGGCCAACCGTCAGCTGCAGCAATTGCGGCTCTACTACAACTTCCCCTCCGCCGCCGTCGATCGCTATCCCCTGAATGCCGACGCCAGCGCGTTGGGCTCCCAGCAGGTCTTGATCGCAGCCCGTGAACTGGACTCCTCGGCCTTGGCCAAGGGATCGCGCACCTGGCTGAACCGCCACCTGGTCTTCACCCATGGCTACGGCTTCACGGTGTCCCCGGTGAACGTCTCGGGCAGCGACGGGCTGCCGCTGTACTTCGTCAAAGACCTGGGCCGCAGCGGCCGTGTTCAGGCCCTGCCCCAGCTCGGCCAGAGCCAGAAGCGCGTGGAGCGCTATCTGCCGGTGGGTCGCCCGCGGCTCTATTTCGCCTCAGCCCCGGCGCCCTACGCGATCGCCCCCTCCCAGGTGCGGGAGTTCGACTACCCCGAGGGTGACCTCAACGTCTATTCCCACTACGACGGGAAGGCCGGGGTTCCGATCCATGGCCCCCTGGATCGCCTGATGGCGGCGATCTATCTCAATGAGGCCCGCTTGCTGTTCACCGGGTCCTTGACCCCCTCGTCGCGCCTGCTCGTGCGCCGGCAGGTCAACGACCGTCTCCAGGCCCTGGCCCCGTTCCTGCGCTTTGAGAGCAAGCCCTATCTGGTCACGGCCCGGGTGGACGATGACCCCGACTACCGGCCCGAGCATCACCAGTACTGGATGCTCGACGGCTTCACGGAGAGCCGCAGCTACCCCTATTCCGATGTCAATCCCGATGGGATTCGCTACTTCCGCAACCCGGTCAAGGCGGTCGTCAATGCCTACAACGGCGACGTCTGGCTCTATGTGAACGACCCGAGCGATCCGGTACTGCGCACCTGGCGGAAGGTCTTCCCGGATCTCTTCCTCCCGCTCTCAGCGATGCCGAAGGCCCTGCTGGCCCACATCCAGGTTCCCAAGAGTCAGTTCAACATTCAGGCCGAACGCCTGCTGCGCTACCACGTCACGGACGTGCGCACCTTTTACAACGGTGATGACGTCTGGGCGTTGCCCGTGGAGATCTACGGCGACGCCGAGGCTCCGGTGCCGGTCCGTCCGTACCACGTGACCATGCAGCTTCCCGGGCAGCAGCGTCCTGAATTCGTCCTGCTGCTCCCGTTCACTCCGCTGAAGCGGCCCAACATGGTCGGTTGGTTGGCGGCCCGCAACGACACTCCGAACTACGGCGAGTTGTTCCTGGTGCGCTTCCCGCAGCAGCGGCTGCTGTTGGGACCCCAGCAGATCTCGGCGCTGATCGAGCAGGACCCGGCGATTAGCTATCAGTTCGGTCTTTGGAACCGGGTGGGCTCCCGCCTCCTGCGGGGCAACCTCCTGGCGATGCCCGTGGGCCAGGGCCTGCTCTACGTGGAGCCCATCTACCTCCAGAGCAACAGCAACGCCCTGCCGACCTTGGTGCGGGTGGTCGTGACCGATGGCCGGCGCTTCGTGATGGAGCCCACCTTTGATGAGGCCCTCGCCAAGCTGGTGGCCGCTCAGCCCAGCACCGGTATGCGGGCCTTGACCCTGCCCCAGCCGCTCCTGCCATAGGCAAAAAAAAGGGCCCTTGCGGGCCCCGGATGACATCAGTGCGCCTGGATCAGGCAGCCACGGCGGACTTGGGGTCCAGTTCGCCCTTGGCGTAGAGGCCGGCGTAGTAGTTGATGTCGCGCTGCTTGATCTTGCTGGCGTTGCCGGCACACCAGAACTGTTGGTAGCGATCGAGGCAGACCTGCTTCATGTAGGCCCGGGCGGGCTTGTTGAAGTGACGGGGGTCGAAGTTGGCGGGATCCTTCATCGCGGCTTCACGCACAGCGGCGGTGAAGGCCAGGCGGTTGTCGGTGTCGATGTTGACCTTGCGGACACCGTTGCGGATGCCTTCCTGGATTTCCTCGACGGGCACGCCGTAGGTCTCGGGGATGGCGCCACCGAACTTGTTGATCATCTCCAGCCATTCCTGGGGCACGGAGGAGGAACCGTGCATCACCAGGTGGGTGTTGGGGATGGCCTTGTGGATTTCAGCGATGCGGCTGATGGCCAGCACTTCACCGGTGGGCTTCCGGGTGAACTTGTAGGCGCCGTGGCTGGTGCCGATGGCGATGGCCAGGGCATCCACCTTGGTCTTGGCGACGAAGTCGGCAGCCTCAGCGGGGTCGGTCAGCAGCTGGCTGTGGTCGAGCTTGCCCTCGAAACCGTGGCCGTCCTCGGCTTCGCCCATGCCGGTCTCCAGGGAGCCCAGGCAACCCAGCTCACCCTCGACGCTGACGCCAATGGCGTGGGCCACGTCCACGACTTCCTTGGTGACAGCCACGTTGTAGTCGTAGCTGGCAGGGGTCTTGGCGTCGGCTTCCAGGGAGCCGTCCATCATCACGGAGGTGAAGCCGTTGGCAGCAGCACCGAAGCAGGTGGCGGGGCTGTTGCCGTGGTCCTGGTGCATCACGACGGGGATGTCGGGATAGGTCTCAACAGCAGCCAGGATCAGGTGACGCAGGAAGTTCTCACCGGCGTACTGACGGGCACCGCGGGAGGCCTGCAGGATGACGGGGCTATCGGTCTCGTAGGCAGCCTCCATGATCGACTGCACCTGCTCCAGGTTGTTGACGTTGAAAGCAGGGATGCCGTAGCCGTTTTCAGCGGCGTGGTCGAGCAGCAGCCGAAGCGGAACGAGCGCCATGGGGACACCAATAAGGGAATGGCGGGGATCCTAACCGGCGCCTTTTCCGTTAAAGCCGGGCCCTGAGCCCGCTGTCGGCGGATTCCAGTGCCAAATCGCAAACCCGCTGGCTCAAGACCGCCTCTGACAGGCCGGGAACCATGGGCCTGCCGTCCATCGCGGCCTCGGCCCACCACTGGGTGATGCGGCGCACGGCGGCCAGGCGACCGTCCGGCCAGGTCTGGGGGAAGGCCAAGCTCGGATCCGGGCTGATCTCCTCGAGGGCACCGGAGGGACCGGAGCGCCAGAGCTTGAAGCCATGGACGTAATCGCTTTGGTTGCTCGAGCCCAGCACCAGGCTGCCTTCGCTGCCGTAGACCTCAATCCAGTAGCCGCGACCCGGCTTGGTCACGGAGGCCAGGGCGACTTGGGCCGGGATGCAACGCCCCTGGCGATCCTCCAACTCGAGTAGCAAGAGGGCGATGTCCTCAGCATCCACGGCGGCCATGCGTCCGCGGCCGTCGGCCAAGGGACGCTGGGGGATGGCCATGCTGCGCTGGGCACTGAGGTTGCGGGTGGGTCCCACCAACCAATGCAGCGTGTCGAAGGCATGGGTGCCGAGGGATCCGAGCACGCCCCCACCGGCGGCCCGCTGGGAATACCAGTTCCAGGGGCGGCTGGCATCGGCGCGGCTGCCCATCAGCCAATCGAGTTTCACCAGCCAGGGGGTGCCTACGGCTCCGTCCTGCAGGAGCGCCGCGAATTGCTGGAATTCCGGGACGCCGCGGTACTCGAAGTCCACGGCCACGCTCACTCCCGCCTGGAGGGCTTGGCGCTGCAGGGCCTCGACCTGGGCGGCCTCCAGGGCGACGGGTTTCTCCAGCAGCAGGTGTTTGCCGGCGGCGATGGCGGCCTGGGCGAGGGCGAAACGGGGTTCCGGGGGGGTGGCAATCACCAGCGCATCCACCCGTGGATCCGCCAGGAGGGCGTCGAAATCAGTGAAGCCCGGTAGCCCGTGGGCGTTGCAGGCCTGGTCGAGCCGTTCGTTGCGGTGATGCCAGAGGGCGACCGGCTCGGTCAGGTGGCAATCCCGCAGGGCGGGTAGGTGCACCTTCTCGCCGAACCCCAAACCAACAAGGGCGACCCCCAAGGGACGCTGGTGGGTGCTGGATCCGGTCACGGCGGTCTGGCAGTGGTCTTAGGAGCCTGCCAGGAGCTCTCCCCCGGCGGTGCAGACCGCTTCGATGGTGGCTTCGATCAATCCGTCATTGGCGGAGGCCTGCCATTGGCTTCCCCATTGGGGCAGTCCATTGATGGAGGTGTCCCGGTAGAGCCGCTGGCCGCAGTCCAGCTCCATCACGTAGAGGCTGCTGGCGGGCGGACGGGGCTCCTTTCCATCGGCATCCGCCTCCGGGGTCGGTGGCTGGAAGCGACTCAGGACCGTCAGGTTGCCGCTTTTATTCAGGCGCAGGCTGCCTTGATCCCACCACTGCTGCCCTTCGCTGGTGGCGGGCACCTCCTGCCAGTCCACCGGACCCGCCTGGGCAGGGCCGCCCAGCAGGAGCAGTCCGAGCAGGAGTGCGCAGCAGGCGCGCAGGATCCTGCTCACGCGGCGACGGCTTTGCTGTAGCCGTGCATCGTCAACAGGCTGGCCAGGGTGCTGCGCAGCTTGGTGCGGGGCACGATGTGGTCCACGAAGCCGTGGTCCTGGAGGTATTCCGCGGTTTGGAAGTCATCGGGGAGCTTCTCCCGCAGGGTCTGCTCGATCACACGACGACCGGCGAAGCCAATCAGGGCCTTGGGTTCCGCCAGGATCAGGTCGCCGAGCATGGCGAAGCTCGCGGTCACCCCCCCGGTGGTGGGGTGGGTGAGAAGCGGTAGATAGAGGAGTTCCGCCTGGCGATGGCGCTCGAGGGCGCCGGAGATCTTCGCCATCTGCATCAGCGAGAGCATCCCCTCTTGCATGCGGGCGCCGCCGGAGGCACAGACGATCAGCACCGGAGCGCGCTTGGCGGTGGCCGTCTCGATCAGCCGGGCCAGCTTCTCGCCCACCACCGAGCCCATCGAGCCGCCCATGAAGCGGAAATCCATCACGCCCAGGGCCATCGGGATGCCCTCAACCGTGCACATCCCAGTGATGACGCTGTCCTTCAGGCCGGTGGAACGTTGGGTGTCGCGAATGCGATCGGCGTAACTGCGGCGATCCTTGAAGGCGAGGGGATCCGTCGGGCAGAGCTCGGTGTCGAGCGCCTCAAAGCTGCCCTCGTCGACGATCAGGCGAATGCGCTCTTCGCTGAAGATCCGGTGGTGATAGCCGCAGCCGCTGCAGACACTGGCGTTGGCGGCGAGGTCCTTGCGGTAGACCACCAGGCCGCACTCGGGGCATTTGCTCCAGAGGCCGTCGTCTTCGTTGACCTCCTGGGCATTGCGCACGGCAGGAGCGGTCTTGCGGCGATCGGCAAACCAGTCGAATAGCGACATGGTGAAAGCGGTCTCCGGTGGTCAGATCAGACCATTAAAGGGCGCTCCAGCCCAAGTGCCTGCTGAGCTGTTGCAGCCAGAAGCTGTTTCCCGCCATCCAGACCGCCAGTCCAGCGGCCGCCAGGAAGGGGCCAAACGGGAAGGGTTGCCCGTGCTTGAGCCGGCCACTCAGCAGACCGAGGACGCCAAAGACCGCACCCGAGAAGACAGCCAGGGCCACGCTCAGCCCCAGGCCCGTCAGCCCGAGCCAGGCCCCCAGGAGGGCGGCCAACTTGGCATCGCCTAAGCCCAGGGCCGGTTTGCCTAGGATCGACTGGCCAGCGGCGCTGGTGGCTTCGAAGCCCAGCAGGCCAGCACTGGCGGCGAGCAGGTGCCAGAGCAGGAGCTGGGGCTCGGGTCCACCGCTTTGGCTGAAGACCGCCAGCAGCGTGAAGACCAGGCCTAGCAGGACGCCGGTGCGGCAGAGGGGCTCGGGCAACCAGAGCTGGTCCAGATCAATCAGCAGCAGCGGCAGCAGCAGGGTTACCAGACACCAGCCCGCCACCACGGTGAGAGCGCCTGGTGCCTGGCCGAGGGCCTCGGGACAGCCCAGGGCTGCTGCCAGGAAGAGGCCTCCGCAGAGCAGTTCCACGGCGGGGTAGCGCAGGCTGATGGGGCTCTGGCAATGGCGACAGCGGCCCCGCAGCAGCAGCCAGCTCAGAACGGGGATGTTCTCGCTCCAGGCCAGTGGCGTGCCGCAATGGGGGCAGTGGCTGCCGGGGCGCACCACGGACTCCTGGCGGGGGTAGCGCCAGGCGACCACGTTCAGGAAGCTGCCCACGCAGAGCCCGAGGGCGGTGATCGACAGCAGCAGCGTGGCGGGAGGCATTAGAGGCCGCGGTAGGGCGAGCGGGAGGTGCGGGAGCGGGACGGACGGGCTCGCACCCAATCCAGGGGGATGAACTGCTCGTCGGGCAGGAGCACCGGCAGTTCAAAGACCACCCGGCCCTGGCCTGGACCCAGGACGATCCCCTGAGGTTCCAGCGCTGAGGGTGAGCGCTCCAGGAACTGGAAGTAGATCCGCCGCGCCTGAGCGATCACGGCAGCGCTGTTGATGCGGTCCCAACGGGGTTGCGCGGATACAGAAGAACCCACCGCCCCTCGAATCTCAAACGAGAGAGGAGCTGGTGGGTTCGAGCGCCGGGGGCGCTCCATGGAACTGGTCTGAGGAGCAACCGAGGTGGGAGGACCGTGTCCGCCAGTTGCGCCCCAGATTAGGCGGGAAGCAGGCTCAGGCCAGCTTCTTTTTCTCTTCGATCATGCGGTGAATGATCGGGGTCAGGATCAGCTCCATCGCGAAGCCCATCTTGCCGCCGTTCACCACGATCGAGGTGGGGCTGGACATGAACGAATCGTGGATCATGTCGAGCAGGTAGGTGAAGTCGATCCCCCACTTCTCGCGAGCACCCTTGCGGAAGTGAATGATCACGAAGGACTCATCCGGGGTGGGGATGTTCCGGATCATGAAGGGGTTCGAGGTGTCCACGGTGGGGACACGCTGGAAGTTGATGTCGGTCTGGCTGAACTGCGGGCAGATGTGGTTGATGTAATCCGGCATCCGGCGCAGGATCGTGTCAACGGTGGCCTCGGCGGAATAGCCGCGCTCAGCGTTGTCACGGGAGATCTTCTGGATCCACTCCAGGTTGACGATGGGCACCACGCCCACCAGCAGGTCAGCCAGGCCGGCCACGTCGTAGCCCTCACCCTTCACGCCGCCGTGCAGGCCTTCGTAGAAAAGCAGGTCGGTGCCGGCGGGGATGTTCTCCCAGGGGGTGAACTGACCGGGCTCGAGGTTGGTGCCGAGGCGGGCGTTGTGGTCAGCGGCCTCTTCGACGGAGTGCAGGTAGTAGCGCTTCTGGCCACCACCGGATTCGCCGTAGCTGCGGAAGAGTTCTTCGAGCTTGTCGAAGAGGTTGGCCTCAGGGCCGAAGTGGGAGAAGTTCTCGCCTTTGGCCAGGGCGCCCGCCATGGCTTCCTTCATGGCGGCCCGCTCATAGCGGTGGTAGCTGTCGCCTTCCACCACGGCCGGGGTGATGCCCTCGCGCTTGAAGATGTGCTCAAAGGCACGCTTCACGGTGCTGGTGCCTGCGCCGGAGGAACCGGTGACAGCCAC
The DNA here is from genome assembly GCF_014217875.1 of Synechococcus sp. LTW-R. Classification (NCBI taxonomy): domain Bacteria; kingdom Bacillati; phylum Cyanobacteriota; class Cyanophyceae; order Synechococcales; family Synechococcaceae; genus Synechococcus; species Synechococcus sp. LTW-R. Next base: position 787,372 of record NZ_CP059060.1, on the reverse strand, counting down.
AACCGGGTGACGCTTCGACATGCGCAGGGATCAGTGGAACTGACGGCGAGTTTGGCAGGTCGCGGTGCCAATCCCACCAATCCGTTGCGGATCAGTCTTCGAGGGCTGCCAGCAGTTGATCGCCCATCGCCTTACAACCCAGTTGGGTGCAACCGTCGGCCATCAGATCGCCGGTGCGATAGCCCTGGGCCAGCACGCGGTCGACGGCCTGCTCGAGGGCGGCGGCGGCGGCGTCCTGCTTGAGGCCGACCCGCAGCATCATCGCGGCGCTGAGGACCATGGCCATGGGATTGGCCTTGTCCTGGCGGGCGATGTCGGGTGCGGAGCCGTGGATGGGCTCGAACAGGCCCGGGCCGCTTTCGCCGAGGGAGGCCGACGGCAGCATGCCGATCGAGCCGCTGAGCATCGCCGCCTCATCGCTGAGGATGTCGCCGAAGAGGTTGCTGGTCAATAACACGTCGAACTGGCGGGGATTGCGCACCAGCTGCATCGCGGCGTTGTCCACGTACATGTGGCTGAGTTCCACGCCCGCGTAGCTGCTGGCGTGAAGAGCCTCAACGCGATCGCGCCAGAGCTGACTCACGTCGAGGACGTTGGCCTTATCGACGCTGCAGAGGCGGCTGCTGCGCTGTTGGGCGATGTCAAAGCCCACCTTGGCGATCCGATCGATCTCGTCGTCGAAGTAGGCCATCGTGTTGAAGCCGCGCACGCGGCCCTCGGCCTCGACGCGGCCCTTGGGCGTGCCGAAGTAGACGCCACCGGTGAGTTCGCGGACCACCATCAGGTCGACCCCTTCAATGACCTCGCGCTTCAGGGTCGAGGCATCGATCAGGGCCGGGATGATCTTCACCGGGCGCAGATTCGCGAAGAGTCCCATGCCGGAACGCAGGCCCAGCAGGCCGGTCTCGGGACGCTTCTCGCGGGGAAGGCTGTCGTATTGCGGGGAGCCGATGGCGGCCAGCAGCACGGCGTCGGCGGCCTTGCAGGCCTCGAGGGTGCTGGCGGGAAGGGGTTCGCCGGTGGCGTCGATGGCGCAGCCCCCCATGGGCTGCTCGTTGTAGATCAGCTCGAAGCCGTTGCTGCGGCTGACCGCATCCAGCATCTGGCGGGCCACCGCCGTGATTTCAGGACCGATCCCGTCACCGGGGAGCAGGGTGATCCGGAAGCTGGTCATCGACGTCCGCCTGGGCTTCCGGGGAGGCTACGGCTTGACTTGTTTCTCCAGCTGGCGCAGCGCCTTGCCCAGCTCGGGAAGTTTGTTGAAGGCCGCTGAACAGCGCAGCCAGAGGCGGTTCGGGATGGCGGGATAGCCACTGACGACCTCACCGGCGGCCACCTCTCCGTGGACCCCGGATTTGGAGGAGGCGATGGAGCGATCGCCCATGACGGCCTTGTTGGCCAGGCCCACCTGGCCGGCCAGGATCACGCCGTTGCCCAGCCGGGCTCCACCGGCGATGCCGACCTGGGCGGCCAGGGCGCAACCCTTGCCGGTGGTGACGCCGTGGCCGATGTGGACCAGGTTGTCGATCTTGCTGCCGGCTCCGATCCGGGTCTCGCCGACGGAGGGGCGATCGATGGTGCTGCCGCAGCCCACCTCAACACCGTCCTCGAGCACCACCAGGCCGGTCTGCGGCATCTTGCGCCAGCCGCTCGCGGTGGGAACGAAGCCGAAGCCTTCACTGCCGACGACGGCATTGGAGTGGACCACGCAGCCCCGGCCGAGGCGGGAGCCGGGGTGCAACACGGCACCGGCGTGGAGTTCACAGCCATCGCCGATCTGCACGTCGTCATAGATGACGACGTTGGGGTGAATCGTGCAGGAGGCCCCGATCTGCACGTCGCCGCCGACAACGACATGGGCGCCCACGTGGCTGCCCATGCCCACCACGGCCTCCGGGGCAATGACGGCGCTGGGGTGAACGCCGGGAGCCTTGGGCTTCCGGGGATAGAGGGCGTCGAGGGTTTCTGCAAAGCCCAGGCGCGGATCAGCCAGGGCGATCCAAGCCATGCCCTTGGCGGTGGCCTCCGCTTGGGCGGCCTCGCATTCGTTGCCCTTGGCCGGCAGCAGGACGGCGCTGGCACCACTGGCGTTGAGGGCGGCCGCAAGGGCGTTGCCGGCCTCCAGGAAACTCACCTGCCCACTGAGGGCTTGATCGAGGGCCGCCGCCGCCCCCAGCTCGGGATCCTCCCCGAGGTGGTGCTGAAGGGACTCGATCCCACCTGCGGCCTTCACCTCGCTCAGTTGGCTGAGCAGTTGGCTGAAGCGCATTGGCGGCAGGGGGATGTGCAGCGGATGGTAGGCCGATTCCGCAGGTCTCAGCTGGCGGCGATGACGACGAGGTGATCCCGATGAATGACCACACCGCGCTGGCTCGGGTTCCCCTCCAACTCCTCGCTGGCAAGGGCGCTGAGGCCCCGGGCCAGTTCCCGGCCGTCCTCGCTGATCACCCGGACGGCTTCCCGGCGGCCAAAGGATCCCTCCACGCTGCAGACCCCCACGGCCAGGAGTGAGGCTCCCTGCTCGAGCAGTGCCTGTTCGGCGCCGGCATCCACCGTGATGCTGCCCTTGGGCAGCAGGGCATGGGCGAGCCAACCCTTGCGGCTACTCAGGGGGGTCTCGCTGGGGCGGAAGAGGGTGCCCAGCTGTTCTCCCGCTAAGAGCGCCTCCAGCACGGCGGGGTCGCGGCCATCGGCCAGGCGCACCGGAATGCCGCTGGCCGTCGCGATGCGGGCCGCGGAGAGCTTGGTGGTCATCCCGCCGGTTCCCCAGCGGCCGTTGCCCTTGGCCACGCCCGCTAAGGCTTCGATCTCGGCGAGGGAATGGACCTCGGGGATCGGTTTGGCATCGGCATCACTGCGGGGATCCCCCGAGTAGAGGCTGTCGATGTCGGTCAGCAACACCAGCTCGTCCGCCTGTATCGCTACCGCGGCGAGCGCCGAGAGGGTGTCGTTATCGCCAAAGCGCAGTTCATCGGTCGCCAGGGTGTCGTTTTCGTTGATCACCGGCGTCACCCCCCAGCTGAGCAACTGCTCGAGGGTGCGGCAGGCGTTTTGGTAGCGGCGCCGCGAGGCCAGATCGGCGCGGGTCAGGAGCACCTGGGCGACACAACGGCCGTGGGCGGCAAAGGCCTGGTCATAGAGCGTCATCAGCCGGCCCTGGCCAACTGCGGCTGAAGCCTGGAGTGCTTCGAGCTCCGTGGGCCGCTCCCCCAATTGGAGGGCATTGCAGCCAAGACCGACGGCGCCACTGGTGACGAGCACCACCGGCTCCTCCCGCCGCCAGAGGCCGCAGAGGCTGGAGGCCAGATCAGCGATGACCGCTTCGGTTCCGCGGGCACCGCTGCCCCGCAGAACGCTGGTGCCGACTTTAATGACTCGGCGCGTGCCCATCTTTAGGGAAGTTCCGCTCCGGCGAGCTGGGCCAGCTTCACCTCAAAGCGCTGCCAGTGGTCATGGCGGCAGGGTTGCCCGCTGGGATCAATCGGTTTCACCAGCACGGTGTACATCCCTAGGCGGTTGCCCGCCAGCACGTCGGTAAAGACCCGGTCCCCCACCATGGCCACCTCGGCGGCGGGGAGATCGAGTTGCTGCAGGACCCGCCGCAGGGGAGAGCGGCGCGGCTTGCCGGCACTGGTGGTGAAGTCCACGCCCAACTGCTCGGCGACACCGCCGATGCGGGATCGGGAGGGGTTGTTGCTGAAGAGGTGCAGGGGCATGGTCGCCTGGGCACGCTTCAGCCAGGCCTCCATCGGCTCCGGCAGCGTGGAGCCCCGGTGGGGCAGCAGGGTCCGGTCCACATCGAGCACGAGAGCCCTGATCCCCTGGGCCAGCAGGCCATCCAGGGGAAGATCCACCAGGGTGCCGGCGGCCACCAGGTTGGGTTGCAGCAGATCCGAGACGGAGCGACGGGTCACCGAATCAGTCGTCACCGAGCTCCCGCTCATCGAGTTCAGCTTCGATCAGGGGCTGGACGCGCTCGAACTCCTCGCCTTCCACCAGGACGCCCTCGCCGTTCTCCATGCGGGCGACCACAAAGAAAGGATCCAGGGGGATGAAGAGGCCGTATTCCTTCTCCTCAGCCCGGAACTGGATCAGCATTTCGTAGAGGTCGGTCTCGTCCTCGTCGTCCCCGTCCAGCTCGTCGTCGTCGTACTCCTCGGGGTCGGGCTCCTCCAGATCACCACTGACGGTGAGGGTGACGGCGGAGCGCACGAGTGTCAGGTCGTGCTCCTGCAGGACGACATCCGCGATCGAGAGGATCGGCTCGGCATTGCTGAGCTCTTCGATGACCTCGTCTTCGCCGTTCTCGTTCTCGGCGATCTGCACGAGGCAGACCGGGGTGTCGACGGGGGTCAGCAGGGCGTAGTCCTTGCCCTCGAGGGGAATGAGTTGCTCAAGGAAGCAGAGCAGTTGGCGCCCGCTCTGGTCCCGCACCAGCACGGTGGGGACATCACCGGTGCCGTTGATGCTGGGGCCGTCAGTGCTCATGGCGCGTGGGGGAGATGTACTCAGGATGCCTGGGCATCGGGCCCGCGGCCAAGGGACGGGGTCGCCTTGCTGACCGCTGCCGGTTCGGGTCCTTCCTGGAGCCACTGTTCCAAGAGCAGAGCGGCGGCGGCGCTGTCGAGGGCGCCGCTGCGATCACCGCGCAGGCCAAAGCGCTCGGCGGCATCCCAGCTGCTGGCGTATTCATTGACGAAGGCCAGCGGCAGATCCAGATCCCTGGCGAGACGCTCGCCATAACGGCGGCAGTGCTCGGCTTGGGCGGTGGGCTGCTGCTGGGCATCGAGGGGGAGCCCCACCACGAGCGCCAGGATCCGGCGCTCGTGGACGAGCGTCTTCAGCCACTCCAGGTCGGCCGGGTAGCGGCCGCGGTGCAGAGCGGGCAGTGCTTTGACGGTGAGGCCCAGGGCATCACAGCCGGCGAGGCCGATGCGTTTGCGGCCCACGTCCAGAGAAAGGACCGATCGCGGAGCAGGCGCCGCCACTAGCGCCCCAGTGGGGTGGGGATGGGCTTTTGCCCGGGTTGCAGCTGCCCCAGGACGGCCTCGAGCTTGCGGCTGACTACCTGGCTGGTTTGGGGGGCATGGCGGCGCCAGACACTGCGGGCCATCACCACCTCTTCGCCCTCAGGGGCCATGCCCAGGCTTTGCAGCCATTGGTTGTGATCGTGTTGGAGGACATCGCTGCGGATGAGCACCTCCCCGAGGCCGCTGGCGCATTGCTCGAGGAGCAGCTGGAGGGGTTGTCCGAGCAGGTGCTGCCAGCCGGGGTGAAGGCTGAGCTCCAGTTCGGGGATCTCGCGGTGTCCGGGCCGCAACCTGCGCACCCCCGCCACGGCCTGTTGGCGGTTGGTGTCCAGCAGCATCAAGCTCGGTTGCTCGCTTTGATCCAAGAGGTCATCGACACGTCGGTCGAGCAGCTGCCGCAGTTGGGCCGGCAGGGCGGCCTGCTCGAGTTGCCACATCGCCAGGGCGGTTCGGCGATTGAGCGGCAGCAGTTCCAGCTCCGCAGGCAGGGCCAAATCGAGGGGCTGCTGGGGCGGTTCCCAGCGCCAGAGGGTTTCGTGGCGGAGCTGTTGGAAGCCCTGTTGCCGCAGCAAACCGAGGCGAGTGCTGTCGGTGCCGGGGCTGGTGGCGATCCAACTGGCGGCATTCGGGCTCCCCTGGATCGCGGCCCGCACCAGGGCGGCCTCGATGGCCATCCGACCCGCTTCCCCCGCTTCAAGGCTGGCCTCACCGCTGCGCAGGTGTTGGATCTGCCAGCAGCTCCCGCTGCGGTTGAGCCGTTGGCTGACCACCAACCCCAGCGGAGCCTGGGGGTCCCGGAAGGCCACGAAGGTTTCCGAGGCCAACGACGGACGGGGGGCGAGGCGTTGCAGCAGCCGCTCCGGTCCCTGCAGCAGCAGGGAGCGCTGCAGCAGGGGCAGGAGGTCGGTGAAGCAGGGATCCTGCAGAAAGGGCAGCTGCCATCCCCGCAGCGGCTTCACCTGAAGACTGGGTTGAGCGGCTGAGGACACGGCGGCGCCGAGGGGGCCTCTATCAATGTTATGGGCGATCGCTAGTTCGGGCGAACGAGCACCAAGGGGGTGCGTTCGTTGGCGTTGCCCGCAGGATTCGGCTTGAGGGCGCGGGCCAGCAGCGCTTCATCGCAACCGGGACTGGAGGCCAGCACCTTCACCCGGCCCAGGTCGTTGACATCGACAACCGCAACGGCGACGCCCAATTCGGCAGCGAGCTGCCGGCAGACCTCGCTGCTCTGGACGGGGCCCAAGACGATGGTCTGGTCGTAGGGCGGCGTGGTGCCGGTGACGTCATCGATGAGGCGGGCCTGTTCGCCGGCCAGTCGGTAGAACCAACCCTTGGAGCCCACCAGCTTGAGGGCGGTGCCTGCGAGCCAAGCGCAGAGCACCCGGGCGGGACCGACGTTGTCGATCAGGGTCTGCAGGCCGCAGGCGGTCGCCAGGGAGCTGGTGGGGTGGAAGACGCGGCAGAGCAGCCGGGCCAGTCTCGAGGGCTGGAGGTTGGCCGGGTGGTTGTAGCGGCCCTGCATCACCGCCAGGGGGGTCTCACCGATGGTCAGGACATCACCGGGTTGGAGCACCGCACCGGCGTAGTGGCGGAGCACGTCGGCGGGATCGTCGAGGGTTCCGAGCAGATGGGTGCGGATGGGCAACACGCTGCAGCGATCACCCTGGCGCCAGTTGCTGCTCGAGCTCTGGGCGGGGGCGGGACGGCGCAGGGGAATGAGCACCCCATCGCGTTGCTGGAGGCGACCGAAGGGGCCGTAGTTGATCCAGAGGATCTCCAGCCAGAGGGTGTCGAGCAGTTGGCGCAGCTCGGTTCCGTCGCTGGCTTCCAGGGTGATCAGCGCCTCAGCCTGGGTCGTCTTGCGTCCTTTAACGATGTAGGCGAACCAGTAGCCATCGCTGCGGGCCTCCTCATCGGGGTGCTGCGGGGTCAGGCTGCAGCGGACGTTGACGTTGGAGAGATCGGAGCGCCCCAACAGGGTCGGCTTGAGCTCAATTTCAGGGACAAAGACCTCCATCCGCGGATGGGGGTTGCGAATGCTGATGGTTCCCTTGACCTGCCACTGGTTGACGCTGCTGCGTTGAACCTTCCAGCCGCTGCTTCTGAGACGCAGGGGGGAGGCCGGCCGTAGGCGATGGCGCAGCTCCAGCCAGAGCAGCACCAGGCCGAAGACCAGGGCGGCGATCAAGACGACGGCAAACAGGGCGGCCAACGGCAGAGCTTTGCGTTCTGCGGGAGCGTAGGTGGTGCAGCCGAAAAACCCGCTTAGCGTTTCGGTAACGCGGTGGTGAACCCCGATGCGCAAGACCTTCGTTCTCGATACGAATGTGTTGCTGCATGACCCCCAGGCCCTCACCCGCTTTGAAGACAACGCGGTGGTGATCCCCATCGAGGTGGTCGAGGAGATCGATCGCTTCAAGAAGGACCCCTCCGAGAAGGGCCGCAATGCACGTCAGATCTCGCGCCTGCTGGATGCCCTGCGGGAGAAGGGAAACCTGGCGGATGGGGTGCCGATTGATGGGAGCAGTGGCGGCACCCTTCAGGTGGTCTTCTGCCGCAGCGAAACCCTGGCGCAGCTGCCACCCGAGCTCAAAGGGGGCAGCGGAGACAACAACATCCTGGCGGTGGCGCTCGAGCAGCTCCGCTCCGGCTTGATTGCCGATCAACCCCCCGTGGTGCTGGTCACCAAGGACACCAACCTGCGGATCAAGGCCGATGCGGTCGGTCTGACGGCCCAGGACTACACCACCGACAAGGTCGATATTGCGGACCTCTACGCCGGGGTGAGTGAGCTATCGGCCAGTGCCACGGCGATGGAAACCCTCAAGCAGGAGGGGGGCTTAGCGCTGGCTGCGCTTCCCTCCGCATCGGGTTCTGAGCTCCAAGCCAACGAGGGGGTGACCCTGGTGGATGAGGCGCAGCCGAACCACACGCTCCTGGCGCGGTTTGAGGCCCAGGGTCAACGGCTGGTGCCCTTGCAGCGCAGCACGCGCGCCCGACTGGGCAAGGTCGCTGCCCGAAACCGTGAGCAGACCTTTGCCTTGGATCTGCTGCTGGATCCCTCGGTTCAATTGCTGACCTTGGTGGGGAAGGCCGGTACCGGCAAAACCCTGCTGGCCCTGGCGGCCGGCTTGCACCAGGTGGCGGATGAGCAGCTCTATGAGCGGCTGCTTGTGACCCGGCCGGTGATCTCCTTGGGCAAAGAGATCGGTTTTCTGCCGGGGAGCCTCGAGGAAAAGATGGGCCCCTGGATGCAGCCAATCATCGACAACCTTGATTTCCTGCTCGGCAACAGCCCCGAGGAGGAGGGTCGCTCGGGATCGAAAGGGGCATCGGGTCCGGCGAACCGTGCGGGGACCAACCGCGCTCCCCGCAGCAACTGGACGGACCTCAAAGGTATGGGTCTGCTGGAGGTGGAGGCGATCAGCTACATCCGCGGTCGCTCCATCCCGCGGCAATACATGGTCGTGGACGAGGCCCAAAACCTCACCCCCCATGAGGTCAAGACGATCGTGACCCGGGTGGGCGAGGGCACCAAGATCGTCTTCACGGGCGATCCCTATCAGATCGATAACCCCTACGTGGATGCAGAGAGCAACGGCTTGACCTGGCTCGTCGAGCGCTTCAAGGGCCAGCCACTGGCGGGCCACATCACCTTGATCCGGGGTGAGCGCAGCGAACTGGCGGAGCTGGCGGCGAACCTGCTCTAGCGCCTCAGACCATCGCCTCCGGGCGCACCCACTGGTCAAACTCCTCGGCGCTGATTTCACCGAGCACCAGGGCGGCTTCCTTGAGGCTCAGCCCATGTTTGTGGGCATGTTTAGCGATGCCACTGGCGCGGTCGTAGCCAATGGCGGGGGTCAGGGCGGTGACGAGCATCAAGCTCTGGTTCAGCAGCCGCTCGATCCGCGTCTCGTTGGCCTTGAGGCCCTCGATGCAGTGCTCACGGAAGCTGCTGCAGCCACCCGCCAGGAGCTCGATGCTCTCGAGCACGTTGTGGGCGATGAGCGGCTTGAAGACGTTCAGCTCGAAGTTCCCCTGGCTCGCGCCGATCTGAACCGCGGTGTTGTTGCCCATCACCTGGGCCGCCACCATCGTCAGGCTCTCGCACTGGGTGGGGTTCACCTTGCCCGGCATGATCGAGGAGCCCGGCTCGTTCTCCGGAAGGACCAACTCCCCAAGGCCGCAGCGCGGACCGCTGCCGAGCCAACGGATGTCATTGGCGATCTTCATCAGCGAACCCGCCAGCACCGTCAGGGCGCCATGGGCGGAGGCCAGCGCCTCATGGCCGGCGAGGGCCTGGAACTTGTTCGGGGCGCTGCTGAAGCCGGTGCCCAGCCGCTCACTCAGTCGCGCTGCGACGGCCTCTCCAAAGCCCTTCGGGGCGTTCAGTCCGGTGCCCACCGCGGTGCCGCCAATGGCCAACTCCCGCACCCGCGGCAGGCTCTGGCGGATCGCCTCGATCGCCAACTGCAGCTGGGCGACATAACCGCTGAACTCCTGGCCCAGGCTCAGGGGCACCGCATCCTGTAGGTGCGTCCGGCCGATTTTCACCAGGTCGGCATGGGCCGTGGCCTTGGCCTGGAGCGCGGTGGCCAGGTTTTCGACGGCCGGGAGTAGCCGTTGCTCCAGCTCAATCACCACGGCGATGTGCATCGCCGCCGGGAAGGTGTCGTTGCTGGATTGGCTGAGGTTGACGTGGTCGTTGGGGTGCACTGGGCTCTTGCTGCCTAGCTCGCCGCCGAGGGCCTCAATCGCCTTGTTGGCGATCACCTCATTGGCGTTCATGTTGCTCTGGGTGCCCGAGCCGGTCTGCCAGACCTTCAGCGGAAACTCCTGGTCCAATTCGCCCGCGGCCACTTGCTCGGCGGCAGCCACGATGGCGCTGCAGAGGCCCGCATCGAGTTTGCCGAGATCCCGGTTGGCTTCTGCGCAGGCCGCCTTCAGCTGACCGAAGGCATGCACGATCGCCAGGGGCATCCGCTGGCCGAAGGGGAAGTTGCCAATGGAGCGCTGGGTCTGCGCTCCCCAGTAGTGCTCAGCGGGGACTCCGATGGCACCGAGGCTGTCGGTCTCTTGGCGCTGACTCATGGGGCCGGGACGATTTCGCTGTTGAGTTCGTTCACCTCGCGGTTGAGGCTGAGCTTCACATCACCCTGGGGCCGGAGGCCGGTGACTTGGCTGAGGGCCTCGTTGATGGCATCGATGCTCACCGGGCCGCTCTCGTCCAGCACGACCTTGCCGTCGTTGTTGATCACCACCACCTGGGGGATGACGCCGCTCCAGTAGCTGGCCGGATCGCTGGGCCCGTGGGTCTCTCGGTTTTGCAGCGGATCGGTCTGCAGCAGGATCAGCTCAGCGCTGCGGCCCCAGAGTCGCTGCAGCTCGTTAAAGACGACCGCGTACTGCTTGCTCGCGGCGCTGTCATCAAGGAAGAAGCCCAGCACGATCGCCCGGTGCTCATCGAGGGCCTGGGAGAGCGTGGTGCGCGGCGGCACCAGGGAGCCGTTGCCGGCATAAAGCGCGTAGATGTTCCCGTCGTAGCTGTTGGTGTCCCGGGCGGCCTGGCTCGGTGCGGCGAGGCCAAGCACCAGGACCAAGCTGAGGGCCAGCGCTGCGAGGGGCTTCAGCAGCCGGGCCAAGGTGCGGGGCATCAATGCAGGGAAAGCTCAGGCCATTGTGGCCTTCAGCCGCGGCCGACGCTGCGGCCCATGCCCTGCACAATCCCGCGACCCACCAGGCCGATGGCGCGGCCAATCACCTGGGTGAGCACCACCACGAGCAGATCGCCGAGCCGCTTGAACAGGGACTGGACCTGCGGGGCCAGGGCATCACGGCCCTCCAGCACCAGGGTGATCAGCTGCTGTCCCCAGCTGAGTTGCTGCAGTTCGCGGTCGCGGGGTTCCATCTGCTCGATCGGAACGATCGCTCCCTGCTGGAGGCCATAGAGAAGACGGCGGCTCTCGTAGAGCTGGACCGGCCGCTCAAACAGGGCATCCCAACGCTGTTGGGAGTTGAGCTGGTTGCGCAGACGCTCCAGGTTGCGGGTGGGCAGCAGGTCGCTGCGCAGCAGGTAGCGGCGCAGGTCCGGCCAGGTGCTGCAGCTGGCCAGGATTTCGGCGCTGATCAGTTCTGCGCTGCGGATCAGCCAGTTGCTGATCAGGGCTTCCAGGTGCAGCAGGGCTTGGGGCTCATCGGGCGCCAGTAGGCGACCGTCCACGAGGATCGGTTGGGCGCTGACCAGGGCTGCCAGCATAGGCAGGGCGGCGGGCAGTTCGGGATCGACCGCGGTCAGATCACTGGCGTCGCTCAGGCTCTGGGCCACGGGCAGCAGGCCCCCCTCGAGCGGCAACTGGACGTATTCGCCGGCCATGGAGCGCAGGGAGAGGCGCCGCAGCTCGGGTTGCTGGCCGAGCCAGCGGCTCTCGAGGGCTTCGCCGCGCAATTGCTCGTGGCGGAAGCGGGTAATCAGCAGGTCGAACTGGGCCAACAGGGCCAGCAGCAGGTCGCGGCGGTGATCCGCATTGAGCCCCTCCAGGGCCATCAGCTGACCGCTCTTGTTGCTCACACCGGCGGAGGCCGCCGTGATCAGTCGCTCTTGGATGGCGTCCCAGACGCCGATCGCGGTGCGCTCCCGCAGGGTGATGCCCACCACCGTTTGCGCTGCAGGCGGTTGCGCGGGGGCTTCGGCGGGGAAGGCCATGCTGATCGGACCCCAGAGCCAGAGCAGCAGGCGCTTCGCGAGGTTCAGTTCCCGCAGGCGACCCGCCAGCAGGATGGCGTTTAAGCCCACGGGTTGCAGGTCCAGCCAACGCTGGCAGCGCAGCATCTCGGCTTCGATCTGCGCCAGGCCGCTGCGAAGCAGCCATTGCCCGAGGCCCAGGGCTTCGCGGCTGGTTTCAGGGTGCTGGACGGCGTGGAGCGGGCGCAGTTCGACGACGCGACCCCCCGTCAGCAGGGTGTCGATGGCTGTGCGGATCTCCTGCGGTTCTGCCTGTTGCAGCAGACCCTCAGCCCCGAGTTGCAGCAACCAACTGCTGGGCAGATCGGATTCGGCCGGCAGGAGCAGCAGCAGCGGTGCGGGCTGCCAGCGCTCCCGCAGTTGGAGCAGTTCCCGCTCCAAGGTGGCCGCGGGCATGCCGGAGCTGACGCTCCAGATCACCAGGTCGACGCGCCCGGTCTCGGCTGCGGCGCTCGTCTTGAGCTGGAAGTCGTCCTCCAGCAACCGCTCCAGCCCAGCCTGAATCAAGGGCTCGGCAAGGATCAGTATTGGAGGGGCGTCCTTCGCCTCAGGCACGGATCAGCGTCAAGCCTTGTTGGAGCTCAAGTTAACGGGGATTGCCGGACTTTCCAGTCCTGCTCAAGGCTTTAACCGGCGGCCGCTGAGGCTCAGGGTGTAGTTCTCGATGCGATAGCCGGTTTCCTTCTCGATCCGATCGAGCAGATCCGCGGGCAGTTCCACATCCAGGTCCTGAATCGCGCCGGAATCCAGGCAGGTGATGTGGCTGTGGGGATCGCTGCGGTAGCCGTAGAGACGGCCGTTGGCCCGGTCCAGGCACTCGATCACCCCGGCGCTTTGGAGGGCTTCGAGGTTTTGGTAGACGGAGGTATGACCGATGTTGCGGCCCTTGGCGTTGAGCCGCTCAAAGATGTCGCGGGCGCTCAGGTGATCCCGCTCATCCCAGAGCAGCTCAAGGACCATGCGCCGCTGGCGCGAGAGCCGCATCCCCAGGTCTTTGCAGCGCGAATAAGCGAGATCCACCCCGTGGGTCTCGCCATTCGTTGCGGTGTTGGGTGCCGGGTGAGCAGCCACGACCCAAACAGGTCTCTTACACCGTTATAGAACCCGTAGGCGGATTGAGTGCGTCTTGGAGTCGCTCAGGCCCAATGGCCTGGAGTGCTTCCGCCAGGTCCACCGTGCCGTCGTAGAGGGCCCGGCCGACGATCACGCCGCTGACCCCAAGCGGAGCAATGGAGAGCAGCGAAAGGATGTCTTCGAGGGTGCCGATGCCGCCGGAGGCGATCACGGGGATGCTGCTGGCCTCCGCCATGGCCCGCAGGGCGTCGATGTTGGGGCCAGCCAGTGTGCCGTCGGTGGCGATGTCGGTGCTGATGATCGCGGCGACGCCCGTGCCTTCAAAGCTCTTGGCCAGCTCCGTGGCCTGCACGGTGCTGGTCTCGACCCAACCCCGGGTGGCCACCAGCCCATCCTTGGCGTCGATTCCGACCACGACCTTGCCCTGGTGACGGCCGGCGAGCTCCTTGACGAGCTCGGGCTTCTCGATGGCGACCGTGCCGAGGATGACGCGGTCGAGGCCGCATTGCAGCAGCTCTTCAGCCCGTTCGGCGCTGCGGACCCCGCCGCCCAACTGCACCGGGATGGAGAGGGCCGAGGTGATTGCCTTGACCGCCTGGTCATTCACCGGTTGCCCGGTTTTGGCGCCATCGAGGTCCACCAAGTGCAGCCGCTCGGCCCCCTGGCGTTGCCAATCGAGGGCCTGGGCCACCGGGTCATCGTTAAAGCGCGTGACCTGGCCGTAGTCACCCTGGTGCAGCCGTACGCAATGGCCGTCCAGCAGGTCGATGGCGGGGATGATCTGCATGGAGGCCGGTCGGCTCAAGGACTGCCAGCCAGGCTGCCAGAGGCTGCGATCCCGCAACTCCTGCAGCGGAACCACCAGGCGGAAACCCCTCTCCAGCACGGCCTCGAGTTCGAGGCGTCGTGCCTTGGCCTTACCGATCTCCCCGAGGACGCGGAAGTGGCGATAGCCCCGGGTCAGCCCCAGGACAGGGGGCTGGGCTGTCCACTGCTGGGGCCACTTCATGCGTCGGCGAGCTGCTGGGCCAGGCCGTAGGGCTCATGGTCAGCCGGATCGATAAGGCCCAACTCCTGGCGCCATTGCTGAATGGGTTTCTCCCAGCCCTCCTCCCAGCGGGCGATGGCCAGGCACTGGGCCTGGCGGGCGATCGCAGAGCCATGGGCGGCGGCGCGGCTGATGCCTTCAAACTCCTCGAGCTTCAGTCGGAAGTTCGCCAGCTGGCTGGCGCTGGTCAGCAGGACGTAGGCCGGGAAGCCGATCTGGGCGGCGGTGATGGCCAGGACGCCGGTCTCGCCGGCCCGTTCGGTGCCTAAACCGCTGATGACGTGATGGATGTCATGGGTGGTGGCGATCCGTTGGGTTAGCCATTGCCCGTCGCTCTCGATCGGCCGCGGACGAAAGAACTCGGGGTCGTAGCCGAGCTGGAGGATCAGGCGGGCGTACTCCCGTCCCAGGGTTCCAGCGGGGAGCGTCTGGAGTTGCGCGATGGGCGGCTCCAGGGGTGGGTAGCGCCCGTCCATCAGTTCTGCACCGCCCGGGAGGGCGCGGAAGCGGCGAATGCAGTCCTCCATCTGGGGGCTGCCCAGAAAGTTGTCCACCAGGTCAGCGATGGTGCCCAGTTCACCTCCGCTGCGGCCGACGGCCGCCAGCAATTTGAGGTTGTTGAGGGAGCGCAGAACCTCGCTGAATCGCCCCATGGCGCCCACCGCTGAGAACCCTCAGTGTGCTCCCGTTCTGGCGGGAGTGCCCAGCGTTTTGAATGGGCGCAGCATCGGATGGCTGTGATGAAAATCCTGGTGATGGGCGGGACCCGCTTCGTGGGACGCCCCCTCGTGCAGCAGCTGCAGGACGCCGGCCACGCCTTAACCCTGTTCACCCGCGGCAAAAACCCGGTTCCAGCCGGCGTTGAGCACCTCTGTGGTGACCGCAGCACGGCCGAGGGGCTCTCAGCTCTGGCGGGTCGTCAATTTGATGTGATCGTCGACAGCTCGGGGCGCACGGTTGCCGACAGCCGCTCCGTTGTTGAGGTGACCGGGGCTCCGAGCCATCGCTTCGTCTACGTGAGCTCCGCCGGTGTCTACGCCGACAGCGAGTTGTGGCCGCTGAGTGAAACCTCCCCGACTGATCCCGAGAGTCGCCACAGCGGCAAGCTCGACACCGAGGCCTGGCTGACGGCGGAAAAAATCCCCTTCACCAGCTTCCGCCCGACCTACATCGTTGGCGCCGGCAACTACAACCCCGTCGAGAGCTGGTTCTTCGACCGGATCGTGCACGGTCGCCCCGTCCCCCTGCCCGGCGATGGAAGCACGATCACCCAGTTGGGCCATGTCAATGACCTGGCGACGGCGATGGCCCTGAGCATCGGCGTCGATGCGGCCACCAATCGGATCTACAACTGCTCGAGCGTCCAGGGCATCAGCTTCCGTGGCCTGGTGGCCGCCGCCGCCCGGGCCTGTGGGAAGGACCCGGCCTCGGTCGAGATCCGCAGTTTTGATCCCAGCAGCTTGGACAAGAAAGCCCGCAAGGCCTTCCCGTTGCGGATGGCCCACTTCCTCACGGACATTCATCGCGTGCAGCGCGAGCTGGCCTGGACGCCGCACTACGACGTCGAGCGCTCCCTCGTCGATAGCTACAGCAACGACTACGCCAAGCGGATGCCGACGAGCCCGGATTTCAGTTCCGACGATCAGTTGCTGGCGCTTTGATGTAGCCCCAGGCTGAGCTCAGGGCGAGCACCAGCGACGGCCAGAACAGCCAGAACCCCAGGCTGTTCAGCAGGGCGGCGCCGCCGCCGGGCCAGAGCAGGAGCAGCAACGCGGCGAACTGCAGGATCGTCTTGGCCTTGCCGCCCGAGGAGGCCGGGCCACCGCTGCCTTGACCGGCCCGCCAGCCGGAGATGAGGAGCTCACGGGCCAGCAGCAGCCAGATCGCCCAGAGCGGTAGGGCGCCGGCAGCCCCCAGCCAGAGCAGGGGCGCCAGGATCAAGATCTTGTCGGTCAAGGGATCCAAGCGTGCCCCCCAGACCGATCCCCCGCCGGCCCGCCGCGCCAGCCAGCCATCGGCGGCATCACTGAAGCCCCCCAGGAGCAGGAGCCACCAGGCCAGCCAGGCCTGACCGAGGCTCAACGCCACGATCAAGGGCAAACCGACGACGGCGCGAGCGATGGTGAGGCCATCAGCGAGCCGCCGGCTAAGGGATGGGTTCGGCATGGCTTTCCGACCAAGCGTTGCGATTCATTCTTTCGCCTGACGGAGCGGCCACAATGACGGCAGCCGCAGCGCAGTCATGGTCGTTGAACGCCGGGTCTCGGAAGTCATGACCACGCCCGTTCGCAGCGTCAGCAACGAGACGCCGCTCCAGGACGCGGTGCAGTTGATGAGCGATCACCACATCAGCGGCCTGCCTGTTCTTGATGGCAACGGCACCCTGATTGGCGAGCTGACCGAGCAGGACTTGATGGTGCGCGAAAGCGGCTTTGATGCGGGCCCCTACGTGATGCTGTTGGACGCGGTGATCTACCTGCGCAACCCGCTGCAGTGGGACAAGCAGGTGCATCAAGTGCTGGGCAACAGCGTGGGCGAGGTGATGAGCCAGAGCCCCCACACCTGCAGCGCGGAGACCTTGCTGCCGGAGGCTGCACGGCTCTTGCATGAGCAGGGCACCCAACGGTTGTTTGTCCTGGATGCGCAGAAGCGTCCGCTGGGGGTGCTCACCCGCGGCGATGTGGTGCGGGCGCTGGCTTCGGCCTAGAGCGGCGGCGGCGCGGTCAAGGGAACCATGCTGGCGCCATTAATCGGCGGCAGCGGCCGCGGGGGCAGCAGGGGCGGCGGTGGCGGAGCACCCAGGGGCCTCTCCCCCGGTGGCGGGGCTTCGGCTGGGGCGAGGGCATCGAAGTCCCCGTCCACAAACTCGGGTGACGGCGGTAGGGACTGACCATCGAGCAGCACGAGGGGTGGCGGCAGGTCCGGGGCGTCGGGGGTGAGTTCGTTGTCCAGCTGGCTGTTGGCGGCGTTCTCCTGCAGTTCGCGCAGGGCCAGGGGGTCGGCGGTGATCGGCGGTTCCCGCAGCGGTGCACGCTTGCCGTCCCCGTGAGGCTGCGCCACGGGCGCCGGTGACCAGATCAGGCGGGCGACCGGCTCGACCCCCTGCTCCATCAGGCGGTTCAGTCCCGCGAGGGCTCGATCGGCGAGCTGTGCACCAAAGCTCTGGCCGCACTGCAGCGGATTGCTGCAATCCCGCTGCCCTAATCGGGGCGTGAGGCTGGCCAGCAGGTTGCCCCGCAGGGGGATGGCTCGGGGGCTGAGACGCAGCAGGTAGGGGACGTGGACAATGCTGGTGGCGCCGCCGCTGATCCAGTTGGCATCGGCCTCGGTGAAGCCCTTGACCCCGGGGATGATCAGGCGGCTTTTGGAGGCGTGATCGGGCAGGTAGGCGGCCTTAAAGCCGCGCTGGCGCGCCAGGCTTTTGGTTTGCTCAAGGGTGAGGCCGTCACGGCTCATCAGCACCTCGAGCCGTCCATCGCCCCGGAGGCCGATCATCATGCGGATCCGGGGCAGGTAGTAGCGGATCTGCTGCCCCATCGAGACGCTGTAGGCGCCGCGGTACTCCGGCGGCGGATCCAGCAGGTCGTTGTAGAGGCTGTGCAGTCCGCCGATAAAGGTGTCGTAACGAGCCGCCCGCTCTGGGGTGAGTTCGCCAAACCCAAAATTGGCGCCGCCGTCGTGGCGAATCCCGACAAAGGCCCGTTGGCGTGCCGCGGTCCGGTTGCGGCCCCTCCAGACCTGATCGCCCAACTTGAGGTCACCGAGGGGAACGGTGATTTCCCGGCCCAGGCCGTTGACGTGCCGCTCGTACATCGGCCCGGACACATAGGCCAGGGCAGCGCTGTCGTTGAAGGCGTCCTGTTCCCGATCCCAACCCTCGAGCAGGTCAATGCGGACCTTGCGCGGATCGAAATCGAGGGCGTAGACGTCCTGGTCGGGGAGATAGCGGAAGGGCTCCGCTTGGCCGTTGACCGGGATCAGCCGCGACGAGCCCGTCTTCGCGGGTTCCCCCTCCGGCAAGGGGGGAGCGATGGCGACGAAGAACGCAAAGAGACCCGCTGGGAGCCAGATCGGGATCCAGCGTTTGCGTCGCCAATGGGGGGCGCTTCGGTTTGGACGGTGGCGCTGCGGCGGAGTCCAGATGAAGGGACCAGAGATCTGCAATCTACGAAGAGCGCGGACCTAGGCCGGCAGTTTGAGGACCTGGTCCTCGGCGATCACCCAACGCTCCAGTCCAGCCGGGGCGGGGTGTCCGCCGGTGAGGTCACCGAAGGCCGGCAGCAGCAGCCGTTGTTGGACTTGATCCAGGCCAAAGCAGGGCAGCCGCAGACGATCGGCGCCCTGCCCGAGCTGCGCGACCGGATGGAGATGGCCGCAGATGTTCAGCAGGCCGGCTTGCGGCGGTCGCTCGGGTTCATGGCTGAGCCACCAGTCCCCCAGTTGCAGCGAGGGTTGCGCGCGCAGGGAGGGAAAGACGGCGCCGCGGTCATGGTTGCCGCCGACCAGAACGAGCTCGCAGCCCATTAAGTCGGGGAGGGCGGCGAGCTTCTCCTGCAGCTCGCCCGTCAGGCCGAGTCGGCTGTGGATCAGGTCACCGAGCACTAGCACCTGCTCGGGGCCCAGGCGGGTGCAGAGCGCGAGCAGGCGATTGAGGTTCCCCTGGTCGCCATCGCTTGGAAGGGAAATGCCCTGGGCCTGAAAGCTCTCGGCTTTACCGAGGTGCAGATCGGCCACGAGGAGGGCCCGTCGTTGGGGATCCCAGGCGGCCCGCTCGGGCAGCAGTTCGAGGGTGCTCGAGCCCCAGCTGAGGTTTGCGCGGCTGCTCAACGCTGGCCCATCACCCGTTGGTAGGCGGCCCGCTGTTGGGTGGCGGCAATGGTTGCCTGAACCTGGGGATAGGGACTGAGGTCGATCTGCGGGAAGAAGATCGGCAGGTAGGCCAGGTAGGCGTTGACGGCGCAATCGGCGACGCCCCAGTCGCCACCCATCAGGGGACCGTCCACGAGCTTGCGATCCAGCACCTCCATTAGGCGGGGGAATTCCCGTTCTCGGTTGGAGGGAACAAAGAGTGCGGTGGCCAGGGTCGCGTTCGCGAAGAGCACCCACTGCTGCGCCAGCCCCCGCTCAGCGGCGGTCTGACATTCCCCACCGAAGCGCTCCGCCAAATAGAGCAGGATCGCGCCGCTCTCAAACAGCTGGACCCGACCGCCGGGGAGAGCGGGATCCTCATCCACCAACGCCGGCACTTTCCCGAACGGGTTGATGGCGAGGTAGGGATCCCGGCGGTGTTCCCCAGCTTCCATATCGACGAACTGCCAGGTGTAGGGGATACCTCGCTCCTCCATGTACCAATGTGGAATTGTTGCTCGGCTTCTCAATCCACCGTAAAGCGTTATTGTCATTGGGTTCTCAATAGTTCTCAATAAATTGCTGATGTTGTAGTGGCCAGCAAGTGCAAACCGCCCGCTTGTGTGCATCACGCGCAAAGGTTATGACATTGGCACTCATGTAGGCTTAGCTTATTAAAAGCCTCAACCACCTGTAAAAACTTGAACTAGCAAACGGGTTGTGACCTGCATCTCTAATTGTGAGCTGGTTGTCAAATAGTTCCCTATTGCAGTAATTGTCCGGAACTAGCGATCCAATCTCTTGCCCGCTGACGCTGTAAGTAATGACTTTCTCTGAGGTCTCAATCTTGAATTCTTCTTTTGATTGAATAGTTCTCACTCCGCCTCTAATGAGTGTGATTGTGGCTTTGTCTAAGTTCGCAAGATTGGTCAGTAAGCTGAAGTCGCTAGATTGCTGCTTGTCGCCTTTTAGAAGCGCCCTGAGGTACTCGGTGATTTCAATATGAGTTTTATTGTGTGGTGTATGGATATCTAGATTTTGCGACAAATGGTCTTGGCCTTCGCATTCGCTACCTAGCCAAAAGATTGGTTCAACTAGGATCAGGTTAAGGCTTTTTGAATGTACCATTGCCTGTGTGGCAACAGTGAGCGCTACAGATGCTCCAAGTGAGTGTCCAATAACTGTCACGCTATCTGCAATGCCTTCTTTAAGTGATTGGTTTATTTCCCTCCTGGACAGTAGCTCCTCGGCAAGTCTCTCTGTCAGATTTTGTTCTGATCTCTCTATGTCTTTCTCGGCGCCGTGACCTGCAAGGTCGGGCATGTGAACTTCCTTGACGCCTGAGTCCTTTAGGACCAAGGCTGCACCTGCAATATTTCCATGGGACTGAAAGGCCCCATGTATAACGATTGCTATACGTCTGCCTTCGGAGTCTCTCATCGCTCAGCGGGAAGTAGCGCAAAATTCCGGTGCATATTGCGATTGTACTCGATGACACCTTTTTGTCTCGTGGGTGGATGTCAGTCTTTATGTATTCCCGCTGGTTTGTTCTGATTGGCTTCGTTGTGTGGATGTCGTTTTGTCAATTGATGCTTTCCGGCGTACTGGAGCAGATAATTATGTCGACAAGCACTAAAAGAAGTCGCACCTGTAGTCATCCAATCATGTGATGTAGGCACGGCTGCGGGCGTCTCCGAACAGGGTGAGGGCCATCGATCAGGAGGAGATCGGCCTGAGCGTATCCGTCCCGCTCAGCCGCGGTCAGCTTGGCCAATTGTTTCCAGACTGAAGACGTTGGCACTGGCTTGGCCTTGGCCGCACCCCCTGTTCTGCTGAGCTTGGCGCCCCTGCTGGTGGGCCGTGCCCGACGCGGTGTCGTGGGCAGCAGTCGTTACGCCAAGACGCTGCGGGAGTCCGTGCGTCAGGCCGCCGCGGATGGTCAGCGGCGCGCGGTCTTCATCCTCGGAGAACCGGGGCTGGAGAAGGACAACCTGGCGGCGTTGATCCACTTCGGATCCCCCCAGCGCAAGGAGTTGATGCTGCGCCTGGACGCAGCCTTGCTGAAGGCCGATGGGAGCGACCTGCTCGAGCCCCTCGAGGCCTCGGATGGCCGCTCCCTCCTTGAGCTCGTTGGCGAGGGCTCACTCCTGATCGATCAGCTCGACCGTGCCCCAGAGGGCCTCAAACCGTTCCTCCTGGAGCTGCTTGAGGGGCGGCACGGCTTCCGGGGACGCCTGTTCTTCACCTCAGAGACGGTCTGCCCCGACGTGGAGCGGCGCTGCAGCCTGATTCGAGTGCCGCCGCTGCGGGTGCGCCGGCAGTACCTTGGGGAATGGCTGCGCTACGGGATCCGATTGCGCAGCCGCAAACTCGGCTGGCCCCAGTCCCTTGAGGTGTCCGAGGCGGTGATTAAACGCCTCCAGGCCTACGACTTCCCGAACAACATTCGCGAGCTCGAGACCCTGGTCTACCGGGCCCTGCAGCAGATCCGGCGCCAGGAGGGCAGCACGGTGCAGGCACTGATTCCGGAGGACGTCTTTTGGACGCCGCCTCGCCAACAGCGCTATCGCTTCGACATCTGGCGCTGGAAGCCTCAACTCAGGGAGTGGATGCGGGCCCCACGGCTCTGGAACACCCTCCTCTTTGGCCTGGTCAGCTGGCTGTTCGTTCTGGTGAATCTCTGGCTCTGGCTGGGGCCGCAGGACCGGGCCCACAACGGCGCCCTGAACCTCTTCTGGGCCTGGTGGTGGCCGTTGATCCTGCTGGGCTTCCCCCTGGTTGGCCGTCTCTGGTGTTCCTTTTGCCCATTCATGGTCTGGGGTGAGATCAGCCAACGGTTGGCGCGAGCCCTGGGTTGGTAACCCGCCCGCTGGCCCCGCGGGGAGAGTGACCAGTGGGCCTCCCCCCTGCTGGCGGCCGGCTTTGCCCTGATCCTGCTCTGGGAGGAGGTCTGGAACCTCCAGAACACGGCCTGGTTGAGCAGCTGTTTGCTGTTGTTGATCACGGCTGGCGCGGTGATTGGCTCATTGCGCTTTGAGAAGCGCTTTTGGTGCCGCTATCTCTGCCCCGTTGGCGGGATGAACGGGCTCTTCGCGAAGTTGTCAGTGCTCGAGCTCCGCGCCCAGGTCGGCACCTGCAGCGGCAGTTGCAGCAGCTATGCCTGCTTCAAAGGCGGACCGGCCGATGGCGAGGGGCTGGCCACTGCGGGTTGCCCTCTGGGCACCCATCCGGCCCACCTCAACGACAACCGGAACTGTGTTCTGTGTCTGACCTGCGCCCAGGCCTG
The DNA here is from genome assembly GCF_014217875.1 of Synechococcus sp. LTW-R. Taxonomy (NCBI): domain Bacteria; kingdom Bacillati; phylum Cyanobacteriota; class Cyanophyceae; order Synechococcales; family Synechococcaceae; genus Synechococcus; species Synechococcus sp. LTW-R. The sequence goes on along the minus strand of NZ_CP059060.1, from coordinate 765,344 downwards.
CCCCCATCGCTCGGTGCAGCTCGCCTTGCGGCCACCTGCCGCCGACATCCAGCGGAAGATGGACGTGCCCCCTGGAGAGCCCAGCCTGCTGCTGGTGCTGGCCGGCGACTTCTGTTTGCACCAGGCCCCTCGCCTGCTGGGGTGGATTCCTGGTGCTCCGTTGAGCCTGGTGGAGGGGCCACTGCTGCCCCGATTGCTCCTGGCTCTGCTGGCTCTCTCGATCCCGGCGCTGCTCTACGGGCTGGCCTGGTTGGTCTTCAGCCGTCAACGTCTCCGCCGCACGCTGTATGGACTCCTGCCCCTGATTTGGGCGCTGTTGTTAGCCCGGCATCTGCCCTTGGGCATGGGCGAAGCCGGACAGCTGCTGCCTGTCAGCCTCTCGCCATTCGCGGGGACTTGGATCCAGTCCATGCCGTCTTGGCAGGCGGATGCCCATGTGATCGCGTTTTGCCAGAGCCTGGTCGTCTTGCTCGGCTGGGCCTCCAGCGTGGTGCTGCTGCGGCGTCAGTTGGCGACCCATCGGGCCGTCTGGCTGGGGGCCTCAGGTCTGGCCGTTGCCCTGGCCTTCGCGGGCCGCTGGTTGGTGGCGGTCTGATCCCCGCCAGCACCCACTGGGTATGGCCCGGACAAACCTCACCTGCTGGCGGGTTCCGAGATACACCCAGGCCTCGCGACAATCGGCAAGCACGTGCAACGTGCGTTGGTAGAGCCGGGGTGCTCCTTCGAAGTGATCCAGGGCCTGAAGCTGCTGCGCGTTCAGTCGATAGAGCTCGCCATTGACGGGTGTCTCGGCTTGCGCGTTGGCGATGGCCATCGGGAAGGGTCCGAGGTCGTAGAGCTCGAGGCCCTGGAGCTCCGCGGTTCCCTCAAACGTTGCGCCGGCCAGCTGATGGTGAAAGCGCTCCCCGCGTTTCAGGCTGCCGTAGACGAACACCAGGCCGACATAATCAGGTCTTCCGCCGGGCCCACCTATGACGATTGCGTTGCTGATTGCTCTGGCCGGTTCCTTGGGGGCAATGGCGTGGATCGTTCGCCGTCTGGAGAAGAAGTCCTGATCGTTTGGCGGCCCTAGATGGCCCAGAACTCTTGATCGCAGTCCCTGTGCCTGGGGGCCAGGTCGATCTCGTGATCAGGGAAGAGATCTCGGCCGAGATGCCAGGCCTGCTCCATGCTTTCCGCCTGGAGAGGAATGGTCAGGGTGCGGTGGGGCAGGTTGACGCTCAGCTCGTAGAAGAACATCCGCGGCCACCAGCTCTATCCGGTTGGTAGCGAGAGATTGTCGTTTTGGTGTGAATCCCCCCTGGATTCAACCGAAAGCGTTCTGGAAGACCGCCTGGACGTTGGCATGGCCGTGGATGAGCAGGGCCGCCGAGAGCGGCACCACGGCGAGCACGAGCGCCAAGAACAGGATGGAGAGGGGGCGGTGGTTGTTCATGGGCCGCATTGTCGCGCTCTGTTTGGGTGAGCTGACGCGTGCCAAAAAAAGCATCGTTCTGGCGGCTTTTCCGCTTAGGAGGGCAGGCCTTGGATGGAACGGCGCCGATGGATGGGCTGGCTCGGGAGCGGCTGGGACGGATCAACCCTGAGGTGTTGGCCGATCTGTTGAAGCTGACTCCCGAACAGCGCCGTCAGATGGTTCAACAGCTGGCCGCCAAAAACACGAGCGACGGGACCGTCCCCGTTGAGGTGGCCATGCGCGCTGCCCAGATCGCGAAGGCCTCCGGAGAGTCCCTAGGTCCCGCTTGATTGGAAGTCCTTCAGCCATCGCACGAGGGCTTTCTCGCTGCTCTGGAGTTCCTCGATCGAGCCGTAGAGCCAGTCCTGCCAGCCCTCCTGCGGTAGGCCGCTGAAGACCATCAGGTTGAGCGGATAGTCCTCGGAATCGCTGCAGCGGCGGAAGTCATCGCGGTAGAGGAAGACGGGCTTGCCGAGGGCAATCGCGGCGCCCAGTTCGAGCATGACCCCCTCGTCGGGAGGCGTGCCGTTGACGATGGCGAGGAGGGCATCGGCGTCCCGGACGTCCTGCAGATCCGCCTGGGCCACACGCCAGGCCCAGCCTGGTTCCGCGAGGTCCACTTGGTCGTTGCGCGAGAAGGGTTCCCAGACCTCCAGGCCGAGCTGTTCGAGGGCGCTAACAAAATCCGGCAGCAGGCGGGTCCGCCAGTGGGCGGAGAAGCCGTAGGGAGAGGCCAGGTAGAGCCGAGGTTTAGTCATGGGAGCGGGAAGCGCGGTACTGCTCTTTATCGGCGAGGGCGGCTTCGGCGTTCTCCCAGGGGAAGAGGATCCACTCGGGGTCGGCTTGAACCTCGAGGGCCTGCCACCAGAGCGGCGGCACCTTGCTGATCCAGACGAGGGTCGTCAGGTCGGAGCGCTCGCGGTAGGGCGCAACGGTGCGCCCGGTCTCGTAGATGTCATCGACGACGAGACATCCGGCCTGCGGCTGCTCCAGCAGGGGGATGCCGAGGCGATGGCTCAGGCAGACCGCCAGGACGAGACCGCCGCGGGGAACGCCGTAGACCCCGGACAAGGAGCACGATGCGAGCCGCGCGATGGCGCTGTCTAGGGCCCGGTCAAAGTCAGCCCAGCTGAGGGTGCGCATGCGCCTGGTTCCGGTCCCCAGAGCATGAGCCATAGCCCACTGAGATGGGCTGCGGCGCGGCCAATCGAGAGAACGGCCAAGCCGATGCAGAGGGGACAGTGCAGGGGGCTCATCCGCTCAGCATGCAGGCTTTGCGACCGTCCGTTCGGATTCCCGCTGAATCTTCATGGGAGCGGCTACAAGGGGAGGGCGATGGATGGGGCCCGATGCGCCTGCTGCTGGTCTTGGCGCTGCTGTTGGCCGGCTGTCAGGGCAGCGAGGACAGTCAGGAGGTAGTTGTGAAGACCAGCTCCGGTCAACGCCTCCTGGTGGAGGAGGACTCGGTGCAACTGGAGGACCGTCGCATTGCCCAGCGGGTGAATCTCGACTCCCTCAAAGCCGAGATCGCCTGGGCGAAAAAGAACGTGGACTTCATCGAGCGCGACGGCATTCCCGTTGACTTCTGGCAGAAGGATCTCGAGGGGGATCAGGCCCGTCTGGCCGCCGCTGAGGCCTTACTGGAGAGTGAGCGCGAGCATGGTGTTCTCTATCGCGTGGCCCGCTTCGCTCCAGTCGTCGAAGGCCCGAAGGGAGAACGCCAACGGCTTCCTCGGGTCACGGCCTACTGCGTCCGGGAGGACCTGCCCGGCGTGGCGCAGAATCTGGCGCGCTTCAAGATCAGCCAAGGGGCGTTGAATTCCTCGGACCCCAGGGAGGTGTTGGTGGCCAAGTTGTGCCGCCGCTATGCCAACTTCCCGGTCCTTGGCTCCCAGACCTCGCCATAAAAAAGCCCCCGGACGGGGGCTTGGGTCTTGTCTCTGCGTGCTGGCATCAAAGCGTGAAATCAGCGGGTTGAATAGCCGGCATGGCAGCCCAGGAGAAACGCGAGCAAAAGCGTCTGGGCCGGCCCGGTTCCGGATGGCTGCGCTCGGCCTGCGGTACCAAGGTGGTGCGCATCACCACGATTGATCCGACGGCCCACGCCCAGTGGTGCGAAGTGGTCAACGCCGATCTGGCGAGTGACGGAGCGATCCAGGCCTTCCACAACAGCCGAATGCTCCGCTACAACGCGGTCCGCCTCTGGCAGAACCTGCTGCGACAGGGCTGGAGTCAGGTGCCCCCCCAGTGGTGATCAAGCTGAAGCGAAGCGGGCCTTGAGGCTCTGCCACCAGCGCACCAGCACCGACCACCAGTGCTTCACCCCGTGTTGGCTCGTCTTCGGCCGTGCCATGGCGGCTTCGCAGGGCCTGGGGCTGAGCGGTCGAAAGCCATCCACAAACGAGAGGGCCTCCGCGTGGACCTGCTGCTCGAGCCTGTGGCGGGCAGCGGAGCGATTCCGTGACACAGACATGGGCGACCTCGCGTACCAGCCTTGTTATTGCTGCGGCGTCGCTGCTCAGCAATGAGTTCTGATGCCTAATCCGCGTCCGGCTGAACGCCGTTGTCGCGGTAGGGGCAGCCTTTCCAGCAGAGGGAGCTGGGTGTGATCACGGTGTGCCAAGCGCGGCAGTAGCTGTTCTCTGAACGGAAGTAAGGGCATTGCCCGCATCAGGTGAGAAGGCTGCCCCAGTGGAGGGCATTACCGTCCTGGTGAGCGGGCACCGCAAAACGTGAGTGGAACAACCCCAGGGCCAACTCCAAGGCCTCTGCTTCGGTTATGGCCTGCTGCAGCCGCTTTTCCCAGCTCTTGCTAGAGCCGGAGGGTGGGTCCACGGGGACTCGCCTTTGGTGTTCGCTTAGACGGCGATGGTGCGCAAACGGTGGATTGGTAATGGCCAGCTCCAGGAGTTGGAGCAGCACTACATCCAGGCGATGTACCGCTACAACGAGGCCCTCGAACAAGGCCCGACCGTGGCCTCGAAGGCGCGGCGTGAGATGGTTCGCCTTGAGGTTGAAGTCCGGCGTCTGCGCTACGGCTACTGAACGCGTCCTCAGCGTTCGGCTTTCGTCGCTTCCGCGATTAGGCGCTGCACGCGATCGAGAACGGACTCATTGCTGAGTCGGTTGTTGAGTCGCTCCACGAGAAGGGGGAAGGCCAGGGGACCGGGCCGTTGGGTTCGCTCCATCAGCCATTCACTGGACGCCATGCGCTCCAGGACCGTGCGGAGGCGTTGCGTTTCCAGTTGCTCCTCGAGCACTTCCCGGCGTGCCTGCTCGAGCAAGAGGTGGTTGGGCTCGTGTTTTTGGAAGACGTCAAAGAGCAGGGCCGCACTGATCTGCAGTTGCCCCCCCGTTTTGTTCTGTCCGGGCATGGACTGGGTGACCAAGCCGCTGACCTGGGCGATCGAGCGAAAGCGACGCCGGCACAGCTCTGAGAAGTTCAACGCCTGCTCAAGGTCGTCATCGAGGTTGGCGACGTCGAGCAGTTCGTCGCCATGGAGCTCGATCAGTTCATCGAAGGGGTAGCGCTTCGGGGCGAGGAGCTCAAAGCCGTAGTCGTTGATCGAGACCGTGATCGTGCTGGGCCGGTAGCGCGCCAGGCGCCAGGCCCAGAGGAATCCGATGCCCTCATGGACAAACCGCCCTTCAAAGGGAAAGACGAACAGGTGACTGCCTTCGCGGCTTGAGCAGACCTCCAGCAAAATCTGCTCGCGCCTGGGGATGCGTGAGAGATCCGCTTGGCGCTGCAGCAAGGGCCGCAGGGCGCGCAGTTCAGGTGTGTCCAGCTCCGCGTCATCGCTGAGGCCTTGGGCGCAGCGATCGACCTCCTCCCGCAGATGGCTGCTCAGCAGGTCCGAGAGCGCCATCTGTCCCCCCGCCCAGGCCGGCACGGTGGAGCTCTTGCGGGTGGTGGCCTTGACCTGGGCCGTCATCTCCCGCAGCCGCACGAACTCCAGCTGGCGGCCGGCAAAAAAGAAAACATCACCGGGTTTCAGCCGCCCGATGAAGGCCTCTTCCACATGGCCAAGAACGGCCCCACGTACAAAGCGCACCGTGACGGAGCGGTCTGCGGTGATCGTGCCGATGTTGAAGCGATGGTGCCGCGCAATCGTCTTGTCGAGCACCCTGTAGCGATAGGGCTGGCCCTCCTCGGCGGGTTCGTCGCTGCCGGGCTGGCAGCGCACCAATTTGCAGTAGCGGGGGTAGGCCCCCAGGCATTGCCCTCCGTGCTCCAGAAAATCCAGGCACCACTGCCATTGGCTCTCGCTGAGGCCGCGGAAGCTCCAGCTCCTGCGGACCGTCTCCAGCTCTTGGGACGGTTCAAACCCAGGGCCGCAGGCCAGGGTCACCAGATGCTGGAGCAGGACATCTAGGGGGAGTTCCGGTGGTTTGCGGTGTTCCACCAAGCCATCGGCCAGTCCCCGCCGCATCGCCGAGACCTCGAGTAACTCCAGGGCGTTCGTTGGCATGAAGAGCACCTGCGAGGTGCCGCCTGGGCAGTGGGCGCTGCGGCCCGCACGCTGCAACAGTCGGGCCAGATTTTTGGCACTGCCGATTTGCACGACCCGCTCCACCGGCTGGAAGTCCACACCGAGGTCTAGGGAGCTCGTACAGACCACCCAGCGCAGATCCCCCGCCTTGACCGCCGCCTCAATCGCCTCGCGCTCCGTCCGGTCGATGGCGCTGTGGTGCAGCGCCAGGGCGTCTTCCATCTCCGGGCAGGCGAAGCGCAGGCATTGGTGCCAGCGCTCCGCCTGGTTGCGGGTGTTGGTGAAGAGCAGGGTGCTGATGGCCGGATCCAGTCCGGCGACCAACTCCTCGTACATCCGCAGGCCGAGGTGACCGCCCCACGGGAAGCCATCGATCTGTTCGGGTAAGAGGCTGCGGATCGCGGTCTCCCGTTGCAGTTGGGCCGTCACGATCAGGGGCTTGGCTGCCGTTGAACCCAGGGCTGCCCGGGCCGCCTCCTCGAGGTTGCCGATCGTCGCGCTGATCGCCCAGGTGCGCAGCGTGGGCCGCAGCTGCCTGAGCCAGCTCAGGCAGAGCTCGCACTGGCTCCCCCGTTTGCTGCCCATGAGCTCGTGCCACTCGTCGATCACCACCGCCTGCAGCCCCTCAAACAGCTGCGGGGCCTTCGGGTTGGCCAACAGAACGCTCAGGGATTCCGGTGTCGTAATCAGGATTTCAGGGGGAGTGCGCAGCTGCTTGCTGCGTTCGTAGGTGCTCGTGTCGCCATTGCGAATCCCGACTCGCAGCGGCCAGCCCATCGCCTCGATCGGTTGCTCGATCGCCAGGGCCAAGTCCCGTGAGAGGGCGCGCAGGGGGGTGATCACGAGCAACCGCAGCCCCTTCCCGCCGCGCTCGAGCATCTCGGCCATGGGACCCATCACGGCCCCGTAGGTCTTGCCCGAGCCGGTGGGCACCTGCAGCAGTCCGCTCTGCCCCTCCAGGTAGGCCCGCCAGACCTCTTCTTGAAAGGCCATCGGCGTCCAGCCTTGGCTGCGGAACCAGTCCTGAATCGGCTGCAGCGTTGCGCTCATCGGCCCTCCATCAGGGCCAGGGCCGTGGCGACGCTGTCGGCTTCTGCGGCGGGTTTGTCCTGCCGCCAGCGGCTGATCCGCGGGAAGCGCACCGCGAGACCGCACTTGTGGCGTTTCGAGGGTTGCAGACCTTCAAAGGCCAATTCGAACACCAGGGTTGGCTCCACGGCACGCACCGGCCCAAAGCGTTCGGTGGTGTGGGCCCGGATCCACCGATCCACCTGGCGAATTTCCCCGTCGTCGAGTCCGGAGTAGGCCTTGGCGAAGGTCACCAACTCGCCCTCGTCATTCCAGAGTCCAAAGCTGTAATCCGTGTAGAGGTTGGCCCGTCGACCGCTACCGGACTGGGCGTACAGCAGCACCGCATCAAGGTGAAACGGCTCCAGCTTGTGTTTCCACCAGTGGCCCCGTTTGCGCCCCACCAGATACGGCGAGGACTTGGCCTTGAGCATCAAGCCCTCCGCCCCCTTCTGGCGCGCCTGCTCCCGCAAGCCCTCGAGCTCACCCCAACCCCTCAGGGGTGGTGTCTCCGAGAGGCGCAGCCGTGAGGTCCCATCCCGCTCGGTCTCGCTCCAGCTCTGAACGAGCGCTCCCAACCGCCGGCGGCGTTGCTCGAGCGGGGTCTGACGCTGGTCCATCCCGTCCAGTTCCAGCAGGTCATAGGCCATGAAGGCCGCTGGACAGTCCTTTTGCAGCGCCCGGCTTGGGGCCTTGCGCCCCAGGCGCCGTTGCAGGGTGGCAAAGGGTTCCGGGGTGCCCGAGTCCGCGTGCCAAATCAAGACCTCGCCATCGAGCACCGTCCCCTGGGGTAAGGACTCCGCCAGGTCGATCAGCTCAGGGAAGGCCTCATTGATCAAGTCTTCACCGCGGCTCCAGAGGCTGCAGCCACCACTGCGGTGGATCAGCTGCCCGCGGATGCCGTCCCACTTCCACTCCACCTGCCACTGATCGGCGGGGGTCTGCTCGATCTGCTCGCGTTCGATCGGGCTGGCCAGGAAAAACGGGAAGGGACGGGCGGCGAGCGCATCCGCATCACTGGCCTCTGCGGTCAGGGCCCCATAGCTCTCGGCCGATGGGTTGAACCCTCCCATCAGGCGATGGGCAATCAGGGCCTCATCGAGTCCAGCGCTGCGGGCGACGCCCCGGGTCACCAGACCGGTGGAGACGCCCACGCGAAAGCCACCGCTCAGCAACTTGTTGATCAGCAGCAGCTCCCCAGTCGGGAGGCTTTGCCAGGTGCGCACCACCGCGGCCTCCTGCGCCTCCCCCTCCGCTTCCGCCAGCGTGGGCAAGACCTGCACCATCCACTCGCTCAGGCTGCGCTCGCCACTCGGCGCCGTTGGACCGGCTTGCTGTTGGCTCCACAGCAGTGAGACCGTTTCTGCGGAATCACCCACTTGATTGCTACAGGCCTCGAACAACCAATCCGGTAGGCCGACCGCATGCAGGCAGATCTCCCTGAGGCGTCGTCCACTGATCAGCCGTTTGCGCCGTTTCCCCATCAGGAGGGCGAGGGCCCAGGCGGCATCTCCAGGAGGGGCACTGCGGAAGTAGGCCTCGAGGGCCCCCAACTTGGCCGTGGTGCTGCTGGTGCCATCCAGCTCGGCAAACAGCTGGGAGAAGGCCTTCATGGCGTCTCCTCCTCGTCAAAGCGTTCGGCTTCAAAGGCCCCTTCGAGGGGTTCCGCGTTAATCCCCTCGAGCTCCCGTAGATATCTGGAGAGGACCGTGCTTTGACCGTGGGTCACATAGACCTGCTGCGCTCGGCTCTCCTGCACACTGCGCACCAATCCCGCCCAGTCGGCGTGATCGCTCATGACAAAACCGCGGCCATAGCCCCGTCGCCGGCGGGCACCGCGGACCGCCATCCAGCCGCTGACGAAACCGTTCTGTGCCTTGGCCAGCCGAGCCATGCCGCTGCTGCGGTGGGCGGCCGGTGGTGCAATGACGAGACGCCCCGCCAAGGACTCCCCCTTCGGCACCTGGGAGAGAGGCATTGTCGGCGGCATAGCGACGCCCGCCTCGCGATAGGGCCCCATCAGTCGATCGACGGCGCCGTGGAGCAGGACCGTGTCCTCCACTCCCAGTTGATGCAGCTCCGCGAGCACGCGCTGTGCCTTGCCAAAGGCGTAACAGAAGAGCACTGATGGCTTCTCCGGCTCGGTCTGCCACCAGCTCTGGATTTGGCGGGCGACCGCCGCTCCGGTTTCCCAGCGGTAGATCGGGAGGCCGAAGGTGGCTTCGCTGATGAAGACGTCCGCCTGGACGGGTTCGAAGGGCGTGCAACTGGGGTCGTGGCAGCGCTTGTAATCGCCACTGACCAACCAGCTCTCCCCACCGGCTTCCAGGCGGATCTGGGCCGATCCGAGGACATGGCCGGCGGAATGAAAGGAGACCCTCGCCTCGCCAATGCGGTTGAGTTCGCCGTAGCCCACTGGCAGCAGGTTGATCTCTGCCCCCAGCCGCTCCCGCAGGATTCCTTCGCTGGAGGCCACCGCCCAATACTCGCCGCAGCCAGGCCGGGCATGGTCCGCGTGGGCGTGGGTGATCAGGGCCCTGGGGACCGGCCGCCAGGGATCGATCCAGGCGCCAGCCGCCGCGCAGTAGAGACCCTCCGGGGTGAGCTCCAACAGGCCGCCTGGGGCGAGGGGCATGGGCGCTGGGCGGCGTGATCGGCCTGAATCATGACCACGGACCTTCCAGGACTGCGTTTTGGCGCTAGCTAGGGGGAAGCCCCTGCTGCCCGTGCGATGGCCCTGCAAGCGTTCCGCGATGAGTTGGCCAGCACCGCAGCGGCCTTGGCCGCCCCGGGGACGGGACTCTTGGCGGCCGATGAATCCACCGGGACCATCGGCAAACGCTTCGACGCGATCGACCTCGAGAACAGCGAAGAGAACCGGCGCGCCTACCGCAGTCTTCTGGCCACGACCCCGGGCCTCAGCGATCACATCTCCGGTGTGATCCTCTTCGAAGAAACCCTCTTCCAGGACAGCACCAAGGAGGCGGGCGGAACGCCGATCACGGAGCTCTTTCAAGCCCAGGGCATCGTCCCCGGGATCAAGGTCGATGAGGGGGTGGAGCCCCTCGCCGGCGGTTTGAGCGGCGAGACCTGGTGCACCGGCTTGAAGGGCCTCGCGGAGCGGGCAGCCCGCTACTACGAACGGGGCGCGCGCTTTGCCAAGTGGCGCGCCGTCCTCCAGATCAGCGCCAGCGGCTCCCCCTCCGAGCTCTCGGTGCGCGAGAACGCCTGGGGCCTGGCTCGCTATGCCCGGACCGTGCAGGAGCAGGGGTTGGTGCCCATCGTGGAGCCGGAAATCCTGATGGATGGTGACCACGACATCACCACCACCGCGGCCGTTCAGGAGTGGGTGTTGCGCACCACCTACGAGGCACTTGCGGTCAACGGCGTCTTCCTTGAAGGCAGCCTCCTCAAGCCATCGATGACCTGCGCTGGGGCGAGCTGCTCCCAGCAGCCCAGTGCCGAGGAGGTCGGGGAGTTCACGGTTCGAACCCTGAGGCGCACGGTTCCTTCGGCCGTTCCCTCGATCCTGTTTCTCAGTGGCGGCCTCAGCGAAGAAGACGCCAGCCTCTGCTTGAACGCCATCAACCAGGTGGCGGCTCGCTGTGGTGCCCCCTGGCACTTGGGTTTCTCCTACGGCCGGGCGCTCCAGCACTCCTGCATCAAGAACTGGGCGGGCAAGGACCTCAAGGCTGGCCAGGCAGCCCTCTTGGCGCGGGCGCGGGCCAATGGGGCCGCCAGCCTGGGCAGCTATGTCCCCGGCTCGGAACCCTCCGATGACAGCAGCTTGTTTGTCGCGAACTACAGCTACTGAGCCTGAACTCAGCGGCTCATCTCCAGCATTTTTTGGATTGGCGCGAGGGCCCGCAGGCGCATCGCCTCATCCATCTCGATGGCGGGGCTGAGGTCGCTCAGGCACTGCCAGAGCTTCTCGAGCGTGTTGAGGCGCATGTAGGGACAGGCGTTGCAGCTGCAGCCATCGGCGCCGGGCACCTCAAAGAAGGACTTGCCTGGGACCGCCTTGCGCATCTGGTGCAGGATCCCGGGCTCGGTCAGCACGATGAAGGCCTCGGCTGGGCTGGCTTCCGAGCGGCGCAGCAGAGCACTGGTGGAGCCGATGAAATCAGCGTGGTCGAGCAGGTGCTGCTGGCATTCGGGGTGGGCCAGCACTTCGGCACCGGGGTGATCGAGCTTCAGTTGCAGTAGGGCCTGCTCGCTGAAGGTCTCGTGGACGATGCAGCTGCCAGGCCAGAGGGTGAGTTCTCGCCCGCTTTGGCTTTGCACCCAACGTCCGAGGTTTTGATCCGGTGCAAACAGGATCGGTCGATCGGCCGGCAGCTGTCGGACCAGATCAACGGCATTGCTGCTGGTGCAGATCAGATCGCTCTGCGCTTTCACCGCGGCCGAGCAGTTGATGTAGCTGACCACGAGGTGGTCGGGGTGCTCGGCCCGGAACTGGGCGAAGCCATCCGCGGGGCAGGCGTCCGCCAGGGTGCAGCCAGCCTCCAGGTCCGGCAGCAACACGGTCTTCCGCGGGCTGAGGATCTTGGCGACCTCGGCCATGAAGTGCACCCCACAGAAGACGATGACGTCCGCATCGGTGGCGGCCGCCTTCCGGGAGAGTTCCAGCGAGTCGCCGATGAAATCAGCGACGTCCTGGATCTCAGGCTCTTGGTAGTAGTGGGCCAGGATCACGGCATTGCGCTGCCGTTTCAACGCGGCGATTGCCTCCGGGAGATCCCGGTGAGCAGGGCAACCGAAGGAGGTGTTCTGGGCTGCCGCGAAAACCAAGGCTCTGGCCCTAAGTGGTGCAGGATGGCGGAAGCCTAGGCACCGCTTGGCCACCCTCCGCATTGTCATCGCCGGTGATCTGCATGGCCAGTGGGATGGTCTGGATGAAGAGGTCTTGGCGGCACTTGCGCCCGACGCCCTCTTGTTGGTCGGTGACCTGAGCGACGGTCAGCAGCTGATCCCCAAGCGGCTGACGCGCCTGAGCCTGCCGATGGCCTGCATCCTCGGGAACCACGACACCGGTCGCGATGCCAGCGGTCGCACCCTGCAACGTCAATTGGACCTGTTGGGTGACCTCCATTGCGGCTGGGGTCTGCGGGAGTTGCACCCACCGGGGCTGGCCGTCGTCGGCGCTCGGCCCGCCAGTGCCGGTGGCGGTCACTACCTCAACCGCGCTGCCGAAGCGGTCTTTGGACCGGTCGGCTTGGAGGAGTCCGCTGAACGCATCCATGCGGCGGCCCTCTCGGCCGATCCGCACCTGCCCCTGGTGGTGCTGGCCCATTCCGGACCGAGCGGTTTGGGGAGTGGGGCCGCCGATCCCTGTGGGCGGGATTGGAAGGCGCCCGCCTGCGATTGGGGTGATCAGGACTTGGCACTCGCGATCGATCGGATTCGCCGCAGCCGTCCCGTCCCCTTGGTGGTCTTTGGCCACATGCATCACCGCCTGAAGCGTGGCCAGGGGGAGCGGCAGAGCTTCAGCCGGGACCGTTCCGGAACCACCTATCTCAATACCGCCTTTGTTCCCCGTCACGGGGAGGACCCCCAGGGCCGAGCGCTGCGGCACTTCAGCTGGGTTGAGTTTGAGGACGGCGTCCTCCAGGAGGTGTCCCACCGCTGGTTCAGCCACGGGGGGACGCTCCCTTACCGCCAGACCCTCTTTCGGGCGGAGGTGGCCTAGCGATGCTGCTGTATGTCTGCATCAGTGGCCACGGGTTTGGCCATGGATCACGGGTCGCCGCGGTCTTGAACGCCGTCCACCGCCTGCAGCCGAGCTGGCGCATCGTGCTCTCGACGCCCTTGCCCGCGTCGTTTCTCGCGCTGGCCTTTGCCGAGATTCCTTTTGAACAGCGCGACCTGCGCTGGGACGTGGGGGTGATTCAGGCCGATGCCCTCGGCGCTGATCCGGACGCCACCTTGGCGGCTTTGGAGGCTGTTGAGCAGCAGATGCCGCAGCAGATCGAGCAGGAGCTGGCTTGGTTGCAGCAGCAAGGGGACTCGGTCCTGGTGCTTGCTGATGTTCCTCCGGCGGCCGCCCGCTTGGCCTTGGCCTTGGAGGCACCGCTGGTCTGGATGGGCAATTTCGGCTGGGATGCCATCTACGGGCCCATGGGTGGTGCCTTGACGGCTTGGGCGGACCGCGCCCTGGAGCAGTACCGCCAAGGCACGGCCCTGCTGCGTTGTCCGTTCGCGATGGAGATGGACTGGGGACTGCCGAGCGAGGAGATCGGTTTGACCGCCGGGCAGCCGCGCCTGGATCCCGAGCGGGTCCGTGATCAACTGGGTCTGACCTCAGCGCCCGAGCGGACGGTGCTGATGGGCTTTGGCGGCCTCGGCCTGCAGCTGGACTCCAGGCTCTTTGAACGCTGGCCTGGGCATCACTTTTTGGTCAGTGATCCCGGGCTCCACTGCGAGGCGGTGAATGTCAGCGTCATTCCCAAGGAGCTCCGCCCCCTCGAGTGCATGCCGCTCTGCAGCCGGGTGATCACGAAGCCCGGTTACAGCACTTTCTGTGAGGCGATGACCATGGGATTGGGGGTGCACCTGGTGCATCGGGACGGCTTTGCCGAGGCTCAGGTTTTGGAGGTAGCCCTGCAGCGCCATGCTCCCCATCGCTTATTGAGTCGCGCGCAGCTGGAGCAGGGGGACTGGCAGTTGGATCGCCCCCTCGTACCGGCTTCGGGCGCTGGATTGAGCCCCGATGGCCCGCAGCAGGCGGCCCGTTTCTTCAGCGGCTTGGCGCTCGGCTGAGGACGAGGCAGGCAAGCTTTCGAATTTTGTTCTTTTTGCGACTCAAAACTCCAGTCCAAGAGTGATTTAAATCACTCTTTTGAATTCTTGATGCTTGTGGACGGTTATTGCACTGTCATGAATTACTTGCGTCGCTGACGGTTAGTTAGGCAAGCTCTCCGCATCCAATTGATTAGTTGCCATACTCACGCAGAGTTATACCTGCGCTTCTGTTGACGGCTTTTTGATTCGGTGCGCCCGACCCCTGGTCACCCTTTATTTAGGGCCCCCTTGACGTGCGCTGTTCTCTGCTTTTGATGGTTTGACCGCTCAGATCTCCTCGAAGTCGATGGCTCCTTCGAGCGCTGCGCGTTCTCTCTTCTCCCTCCCGGTTGCATCCCTGCTGGGTGTCTCGGCTCTGCTGGCCCCCGTGCCCGCCCTGGCCGATGCCGGTCAGTCCAAGCCTCAGGCCGCCAATGCTGAGACCCTCAGCCTGCTGCCGGCGCTTCCTCCTGTCCCTCGCCAGCCCGCCGCGCCCCGTTCTCGCCTGGCGATGCTGGATGCCAGCGATGGTCAGATCACTCCAGGCGGGCCCTTCCGCTACGCGATCACGCCTGAGCGCCGCGCCCTGCTGAACACGATTCGCTTCGCCGAAGGCACCTGGGCCCGCGGTGAGGATCTGGGCTACCGCGTGATGTTTGGCGGTGGCCTGATGGGCGGAATGGATCGCCATCCGAACCGGGTGATCTATTCCGGTCGCTATGCCAGCGCCGCCGCCGGGGCTTACCAGTTCATGCCCTTCACTTGGACCATGGCCAGCCAAAAACTGGGCCTGGCTGGGTTTGGCCCCCATGTTCAAGACCAGGCCGCCATCTTTTTGATTCAGCGCCGCGGTGCCCTCGCTCTGGCTGATCGCGGAGAGTTCACCCCGGAGCTTGCCGCCAAGCTCGCTCCCGAATGGGCCTCGTTCCCGACCCTGGCTGGCTACAGCTATTACGGCCAGCCGGTCAAGCGCTACGCGGCCCTGAAGGCCTTCTATGAGCAGAGCCTGGCCCAGTTGAAGACCCTGGCGGACCCCCCCCAGGAGCCGGTGGTCGAGCTCCCGACTTGCGAGCCGGTCCAGTCCCTGCGTTGCCGTCTCGAGGCCCTGGATCGGATTGGACCCAAGCCGAAGAGCCTGGGCATCTAGATCAGAGCCCCTTAGCCCTGATCGCCTTCCTTGAGGCGGGTCTTCCCGATCGTGTTTTGGGCGATCAGATAGGCGACGGCAATCGCTCCGATGAAGCCCAGAGCGTTCCGCACCAGCGGCAGCAGGTCGGAGGTGCGGGTGATGATCGGCGCCACACCGAAGACCCCAAAGAGAATCACCCAGAGGGGGGAGAGCAGCAGCACCCAGGCCCACTCCACGGTGTGCTCCGGCTTGCGGGGATAGGCGGCAAATCCCACGATCAGACCACCCAGGATCGAGGTGGCGAGGGTGAGCAGCCATTGCTCCTGGGGCAGGCCGGGCACGACCTGGCAGCCGCCGATCTCAAGGCAGCCCTTGACGGTGTGGAGTGAGTCGAGCAGCGCCGCATCCTGGCCGTGGTCGCGCACGTAGTACTGGTTGCCGAAGCGGGTTTGCAGCTCCACCCAGTAGGTGCGGGGCATCAACGCGAATAGCGCGTCGCCCACGTTGAAGTTGAGCAGGTTCCCGCCGCGCTCGTCGGCGATCAGCAGCAGGCTGCGCTCATCGAGGCCCCAGAAGTCTTTAACGGCGAGCCCGGGTGTGCGGTCGTACTGGGTGAGGACGCGCAGCTTCCAGCCGCTGACGGCTTCGAAGTCGTTGATCTCGGCTTCCAGAGCGGCGCGCTGGTTGTCCGTGAGGATCTTTGCCAGGTCGATCACCGGGGTTGGGTGATCGGGCAATAGGTCCGGGTTGTCATAGGCCCAGGCCGGTGCAGCCCCCCAACCCAGCAGGAGCGCCAGGCTGAGGGCTAGACCCAGCAGCCAGCCGCGGAGGGCGGAGGCGCTGTGGGCTGCACGCGGCTCGGTCATGGCACCTGCTTCAGTGGCGAGCATTCTCCCTGAGTCCTCCGCAGCGCCGTGAGTTCTGCTTCATCTCCTCTGCACGCGGCCCCCGCCTGGCTGATGGAGCGGTTGCAGGCCGCCGGTGGCTGGGTGCCCTTCAGCACCTACATGGACTGGGCGTTGCACGATTCCAGCCATGGGGCCTATGGGGCGGGACGCCTGCAGGTGGGGCCTTCGGGTGACTTCGCCACCTCCCCGTCCCTGGGACCGGACTTCGCCGAGCTCCTGCTGCCTCAGCTTCTGCAGTGGTTCCAGCAGCAGCCAGGCGACGGCCCCCTGGCCTTGATCGAGACCGGCCCAGGGGAAGGCCAGCTCGCCCTCCAGCTCTCTGAGGCCATTGCGCGGGATGCACCAGAGCTGCGCGAGCGCCTGGAACTGGTGCTGGTGGAACCGAACCCGGGCATGGCGGAGCGTCAGCGGGCGCTCTTGGCTGATGCTCCCCTGCGCTGCCGGTGGCAGTCCTTCGCCCAGCTCCAGGAGTCGCCCCTCACCGGGGTGATGCTCGCCCATGAAGTCCTGGACGCCCTGGCGGTTGAGCGGGTGCTTTGGGATGGCCAGGACTGGCGGCTTCAGGGGGTCTCGCTGGTGGGCGACGCTGCGCTGGAGCTCGCGGCTGGCCCCCCGCTGAGTGAGGCCCTGCGGCTGGAGTTGGACGCCTTGATCCCTGGGCCTTCGCGGCCAGAGGGCTGGTGCACGGAGTGGCATGTGGGTCTAACCCCCTGGCTGGCCCAGGCGGCTGCGGCCCTCAGCCAGGGCCAATTGCTCGTGATCGACTACGCCCATGAGGCCTGGCGTTACTACGCCCCGCAGCGCAGCAATGGCACCTTGATGGCCTACCGCGGTCAACGGGCCAGCGATGACCCGCTGCTGGAGCCGGGCCACTGGGACCTGACGGCCCACCTCTGTTTGGAGTCGCTGGAGCGGGCCGCCGCCGCCAGTGGCTGGAGCCTGCTGGGGCAGCGGCGCCAGGGTGAGGCTCTGCTGGCCTTGGGGCTAGCCCAGCGCCTGCACGCCCTGCAGCAGGGATCTCCGGCGGAGTTGGCCGATCTGCTCAGTCGCCGTGAAGCGCTGCTGCGCTACGTCGACCCGTCGGCCCTCGGGGATTTCCGCTGGATTGCCCTGCAGCGCTCCGGCGCTGTGGGCGCCCAGCCGTTGTTCCTGCAGGATCCGCCCCTGGCCTAGGCGCAGCGGGAGAGGGCCGCCAAGACCTGCTCGGGTTGGACATCACTGCGGATCTCCACCCTGCCAAGGCTGGTGGGGAGCACGAAGCGCACGCGGCCGTCGCGCACCTTCTTATCCCCCTGCAAGCAGCGCAGAACGGCCTGGGGATCAAGCTCGGGCCAGCGCATCGGCAGACCTGCCGCTTCGATGACGGCCCGTTGCCGGCGTTGGTCATCGGCGCTCCAGAGCCCCAGCTCCAGGCTGAGCTCGCCGGCGGCCACCATGCCGATGCCCACGGCTTCGCCATGGAGATAGGTGCCGTACCCGCAGAGGGCTTCCACCACGTGGCCGAGGGTGTGGCCGTAATTGAGGATCGCCCGCAGCCCCCCTTCCCGTTCATCCGCCGCGACGACCTTCGCCTTGGCGGCGGCGGAGCGCTCCAGGATGCTCTCCAGGAGCGAAGCGGGCAGGGTCGCCATCGACCGCAGACCGCCCGCTGCGGCTTCCAGTTCGGCGAAGAGGTCCGGATCTCCGATGACCCCGTACTTGATTACCTCGGCCATGCCGGCCCGGAATTCCCGCTCCGGCAGGGTGGACAGGGTGGCGGGATCAATCAGGACCAGCTTGGGCTGGTGGAAGGCCCCGATCAGGTTCTTGCCACCGGGGTGATTCACGCCGGTTTTGCCGCCGATTGAGGCATCGACCATGGCCAGCAGGGTCGTTGGCACCTGGACGACGGCGATGCCCCGCAGCCAGCTCGCGGCGGCGAAGCCGGCCATGTCCCCCACGACGCCGCCGCCGAGGGCGACGATCAACGATCCCCGCTCCAGTTTTTGGGCGAAAGCCGCGTCGTGGATTTGAGCCACGGTGGCTGGGGTTTTCTGTTCTTCCCCGGCCTCAATCACGAGGAGCTCCGCCTCAAAGCCCGCGGCCTGGAGGCTGCCCAAGGCCTGGGCGCCGTAGTGCTGATGCACGACGGGGTTAGTCACGATCAGGACCTTGGTGCCCGCTTTGATGCCCCGGCCCAGGATCTGCTGACCGAGGCTTGAGAGCGCTCCCCGTCCGATCACGACGGGATAGGGATTCGCACTGAGTGCCACCTCGATGGTGCGGATCGCGGCGGCCGTGGCGCTCATGGACTAACGCTGCAGTCGCTTGAGGCTATCGGTCCCCTGTTGCCGTCAGCACCTCGAGCAGTGCCGCGCCGTAGCGCTCCTGCTTGGCCGTGCCGATGCCGCTGACGCCGGCGAGTTCGCTGAGGGATCCGGGACGACGCGCCGCTAACTCCACCAGGGTTCGGTCGTGGAAGACCACATAGGGCGGGACGCCCTGCTGCCGGGCCTGCTCCCTCCGCCAGTTTTTCAAGGCCGCCAGCACTGGATCGTCGTCCGGCAAGGCCGCAGCAGGGCTCTGGCTGCGTCGCCGCTGCTCCTTCGCCGGTGGTGGCAGCACCAGATGGAGCTCCCGCTCGCCCCGCAGCAGCGGCTGCACCAGCTTGGCTGGACCAAAACACAACCCGCCCTTGGCGTCGTCTGGGGAATCCAGGGCCCCGAGGCTGACCAGCTGGCGCAGGAGGGCCCGCCATTGGCCTCGATCCAGCTCCTTGCCGATGCCGTAGACACTCAGCTGCTCGTGCCCGAGCGATCGGATGCGCTCGGTGTTCGCGCCCAACAGCACGTCGACGACATGGCCTGCGCCAAAGCGTTGGCCGGTCCGGTAGACAGCCGACAGCCCCTTCTGCGCCGCGACCCGGCAGTCGCTGCGCTGTTTGGGTTCAAGGCAGCCATCGCAGTTGTTGCAGGGCTCGGCCAGCTCCTCACCGAAATGGCTGAGCAGCACCTGACGCCGGCAGCCGCTGGCTTCGCTGTAGGCGATCAGGGCCTCGAGCTTGTCGCGTTCGATGCGTTTCTGCTCCTCACTGGCTCCGGAGTCATCGATGAACCGGCGCAGCTGGGGGATGTCGCCGGCGCCGTGGGCCATCCAGGCCACCGCAGGTAGGCCATCGCGACCCGCCCGACCGGTTTCTTGGTAGTAAGCCTCGAGGCTTTTGGGCAGGTCGACGTGGGCCACGAAGCGCACATCGGGTTTATCGATCCCCATGCCAAAGGCGATCGTGGCCACCACGACCACGCCGCTGCCCAGGCGGAAGCGCTTCAGGGCCTCCCGCCGCGATTCGGCGTCCATGCCAGCGTGATACGCGATCGCATCGATGCCGGCGGCCTTGAGTTCAGCGGCCACCCGGTCCACCCGGTTGCGGGAGCGGGCGTAGACGATCCCTGATTCACCGCGGTGTTGTGCCAGGAACTCCAGCAGCTGCGTAACACCACCCTGTTTGTGGCGCAGTAGATAGCGGATGTTGGGCCGATCAAAGCTGGCCAGGAAGACCTCGTCCTGCTCCAACTGCAGGCAGGCGCGGATATCCCGCTGGGTGCGCGGATCGGCGGTCGCGGTGAGGGCTAGCCGCGGCACCGCGGAAAAGCGCGTCGCGAGCTGATCGAGTTGCCGGTACTCCGGCCTGAAGTCATGCCCCCACTGCGAGACGCAATGGGCTTCATCGATGGCGAAGAGGGCCAGTGGCATGGCGCCCAGCCGCTCCAGCACATCCGCGCTGAAGAGCCGCTCGGGTGAGACGTAGAGGAGATCCAGTTCGTCGTTGCTGAGCTGACGCCAGATGGTTTGGCTGGCGCCGACCTCCAGGCCGGAATGCAGGGCGGCGGCCGCAACACCAAGTTGCTGCAGCGCTTCCACCTGGTCCTGCATCAGGGCGATCAGCGGTGAAATCACCACGGCCAGCCCTGGTGTGCAGAGGGCCGGGACCTGATAGCAGAGCGATTTACCGCCGCCGGTCGGCATCAGCACCAGCCCCGAACCGCCGCCGATGACATGGCGCACGATCGCCTCCTGCGGTCCGCGGAAGGAGGCGTAGCCAAAGACCCGTTGCAGCACCTCCAGCGGATCGCTGTTGGGCTGGGCCGGGCTACTCAGCATGGGGCGACTGGCTGATCAGAAAAGATCCACCACAATGGCGCGATATGGCTGAGCGTTCCCTCCGCACCGGTGCCTCCTCTGCCACCGCCTGGGCTTTCCTGTCCCCGGCGCTGGTGCTGATTTCCCTGTCGGTGCTCATCCCGGCGGCGATGGCCCTGGTGATGAGCTTCACCCAGACCGGCTTGGATGTGTCGGAGCCCCTGCGCTTTGTGGGCCTGGCGAATGTGCGGCGCCTGCTGGCGGATCCGATGTTCTTTAAGGTCCTGGGGACGACCTTGGCGTATCTCTTTGGAGTGGTGCCGCCGGTGGTTCTGGGGGCGCTGGCGCTGGCGGTCATCGTGAATCGTCAGCTGCCGGGGATCCACTGGTTTCGGGCCGCTTTCTACACGCCGGTGCTGGTCTCGATCGTTGTGGCGGCGATTGCCTTTCGTTGGCTCTACGCCGAGAACGGCTTGATCAACGGATGGCTCGGCACGCTCTTGGGTCCCGGTTTTGAGCCGATTGGTTTCATCACCAATCCCTT
The DNA here is from genome assembly GCF_014217875.1 of Synechococcus sp. LTW-R. NCBI lineage: Bacteria > Bacillati > Cyanobacteriota > Cyanophyceae > Synechococcales > Synechococcaceae > Synechococcus > Synechococcus sp. LTW-R. The sequence goes on along the minus strand of NZ_CP059060.1, from coordinate 744,847 downwards.
GCTGGCGCTTCCGGCCGTGATGGTCGTGACTCTGTGGAAGGGCCTGGGATACTACATGGTGATTTTTTTGGCCGGTCTCCAGGGGATCCCGGCTGACCTCTACGAAGCGGCAGAGCTCGATGGCAGTGAGGGTTGGCGTAAGCACCTCGACATCACCCTGCCCCTGCTGCGTCCCTACGTCACCTTGGTCGCGGTGATCTCAGCGATTGCGGCCACCAAGGTCTTCGAGGAGGTCTATCTGATGACCCAGGGGGGACCCGCGAACAGCACGAAGACCCTGGTCTATTACGTCTACGACCAGGCCTTTGCCGAGCTGGAGCTCAGCTACGCCTGCACGGTCGGCTTGGCGCTTTTCGTGATCGTGTTGCTGCTGTCGCTCGTTCGCTTCCTGTTCGCAGGGGACCGCGGCTTCACCTAGGGGCGACGCAGACGAATGCCGCAATCGAACACATCCTTGGAGAGCGTTCGGAGCGGGCCATGGTTGCTGCGGTCGACTCGGTTCTGGAACGTCTGAGCGCGGCTGGTGTTCGGCAGGTCGACGTGACCTGGGATAACCATGCTGGAGAGACCTTGGTGAAAGTGGTGCCGTTGCGCCACCTGCCGGAGGCCATCGCCAAGGGTGTCGGCTTCTCACCGGTCTCGGATGCCTTTCGCTCCGATGGTGTGATCGATGGGGCCCATCGCCTGGCGCGTCCGGATGGTGACCTCCGGCTTCGGACTGATCTGGAGACCTTAGCGATGCTGGAACCGCAGTTCGGCTGGGCTTGAGCCGCGGGAGAGCGCTGGGATCGAAAGAGCGGTCCCTATGCCGCGGATCAACGTCACTTCTGCCGACGGATGGAAGCGGCGCTCGCGGATTCCGGCTGGCGGCTTCGCGCCGGCTTTGAACTCGAGTGGGTCGTCGTCGTCCCCGGGGCAGACGGAACTCCCCAAGCCGTTCTTCCGGGTGGGCCCTACGGCGCCGATCGGTTGATCGAGGGCTTGGATTACGCCTCAGCTCTGCTGAAGGCCCTCGATGAAGCGGAAGTTCCTTGGCTGCAGTTCCATCCCGAATACGGCCCTTCCCAATTCGAGTTGTCGTTTGCGCCCGATCGCTCCCTCACCGTTGCCGACCATCTGATTCGCGCTCGCTTGGTGATCCAACGGGTGACAAGGCGATTTGGTTGGTACAGCAGTTTCAGTGCCAAACCCCGTCTGGATTGGGTGGGTAACGGCGGTCACCTGCACCTCAGCGTTCTCCATGACCAGGGCCCCATCCTTCAAGGGGGACAGGGCATCCATGGCCTGAAACCCGAGGGTGAAGCGTTAATCGCGGGTTTGCTTGAGCAGTTGCCCTCGCTGATGGCCCTGGCCAGTCCTTCTCCGGTGTCCTATTTGCGTTTGGTCCCGAGCAGTTGGTCGGCTCCCTTTCAGGTCTGGGGTGTGGAAAACAGAGAAGCCGCCCTCCGTCTTGTCCCGAGCGCTGCCGACGGTTGTGACGCGCATCTCGAGATCAAGGCGGTCGATCCCACGACGAATCCCTATCTCCTGCTGGGGGCCCTGCAAGCCCAAGTGAAGGCGGCCCTCGAGCGGCCTCGCGTTCTGCCGCCAGCGCAGATCGGTGATCCGGCTGCTGCTCCGGGATCCTCGGCGCGACGTCTGCCGTCGAGCCTGCTCGAGGCCCGTGACGCCTTGGCGGCTGATCACGTGCTCGAGGCTGCCATGGGCCCACTGCTGCATGGGTCCCTGTTGGACAGCCTGGCCGCTGAAATTCAGAGGGTGCAGCAGCTCCAAGTGGAGGATCAGGTCAGCGGCTGTTGCTGGTGGCCGTTGGTCGGAGGCTTGGCCTGATGCGACGCCCAGCCCTCCCCATCGCTGCGGCGCTTGGGAACACGGTCGAGTGGTTTGATTTTGCTGTCTATGGCTACTTCGCCCACGCCATTGGCGCGGCGTTCTTCCCCACGGATCGACCCTCGCTGCAGATGGTGAGCGCCTTCGGGGTGTTTGCCGTCGGCTACTTGATGCGACCCGTCGGTGGCCTGCTGCTCGGGCCCATCGGCGATCAATGGGGGCGCCGCGTCCTTTTGTTGATCAGCGTGTTGGTGATGGGCTGCTGCAGCTTGGCCATTGCCCTGTTGCCAACCACGGCCCAGATCGGACCCAGTGCGGCCGTGCTGTTGGTGCTGCTGCGGATGCTTCAGGGCCTCTCCGTTGGGGCGGAATATTCCGGAGCGATTTCCTGGAGCGTTGAAACGGCACCCGGTCATCGGCGGGCGTTCTTCTCCAGCATCACCGCGAGCGGCGCCACGGTGGGCTTCATTGCTGGTTCCGCTGCTGCGGCGCTGGTCAGCCTGGCTTTCTCAGCGGAGGCGATTGAGGCCGGAGCCTGGCGCTTGCCCTTTGCGTTCGGGGCCCTGCTGTCGTTCGTTGTTCTTCTGTTGCGCCGCAGCCTGGAGGACAGCCGGCCGGGCGATGCGGCGAGCGGATGGCGCGCGCAGTTCCAATTGCTGTTTCAGCAATGGCCAGCCATGGTTCGCCTGGTGGCCAGCGTCGCTCTGGGGACCGCGATTTTTTATCTGGCGGCGGTCTATTACGTCGATGTGATGGTGGCAGCCCACCCCGAGCAGGCGGCTCTCCTGAACGGCCTGACCTCACTCATTCAGGTGTTCAGCCTTCTGCTCTCCCTGTTGGGGGGCTACCTGGCCGACCGCTGGGCACCGTTGCCCCTCCTTCGCTGTTCCTTGGCCGTCCTGATGCTGGCGCTGGTGCCGGGTTTCCTCTTGCTCGGATCTGGCTCCATCGCTGGATTTGTTTGGGGTCAGGCCCTGTTGCTATTGCCGACCTTCTTCTATTCCGGCATTACCCCTTACCTGCACGCCTCGTTCTTCCCTGGGGGAGCCCGTTGCGGTGCCTTCTCGTTCTCCTACAGCCTGTCGGTGGCCCTCTTTGGCGGATCCGCTCCTCTTCTGGTGGGCTGGATGGTCAATGCGGTGCACTGGAGCTCGGGTCCGCTGCTGTATCTGGTGCTGCTGGCCGCGTTGGCCTGGTGGGCGTGGTCTCGCCAACCGCCCTATCTGGACCCTCGACCGAGCTAGGCCTTGCATGCGAAATTGAACGATTGGAGCTCAAGACGCATGGGCCCTGCGATCGGCATCGTCGGCGGCGGCCAGTTGGCCTGGATGCTTGCCGAAGCTGCCCAACGCCGGCAGATCGCGCTGCAGGTCCAGACCCCCTCCCCTGAGGATCCGGCCGTTGGCTTGGCCGCTGGAGTGGTGGAGGCCTCCGTCCGCGACGTGGCGGGCACGGCTGAGCTGGCGACACGTTGCTCTGCCATCAGCTTTGAGAACGAGTGGATTGATCTGGAGGGCTTGGCGCCCTTGGCGGCCCAAGGGGTCCAGTTCGTCCCCAGCCTGAAGGCCCTGCAACCTCTGGTCTGCAAGCGCAACCAGCGGGAGTTGCTGCAGCGGTTGAATCTGCCGTCGCCCCGTTGGTTCCCCCTGACGGCGGCCTGCCCGACCCCGTCCAAGACCACGCCGCCGAGCGCGGGCCAACCTGCCCTCCCCGATGGGTTTCAGTTCCCGCTGATGGCCAAGGCGGCCACGGGCGGTTACGACGGCAAGGGCACCGCCGTGTTGCGTGGCCCAGAGGATCTCGTGGCATTGATCGCACAGGTTGATCCGGCCAATTGGATCGTGGAGGAGTTCGTCGAGTTCGAGCAGGAGCTGGCTCTGGTGGCGGCTCGCGATCGCTTTGGCGAGGTGGTCTGCCTGCCGTTGGTTCAAACACACCAACACGAGCAAGTTTGTGATTGGGTGTTGGCCCCGGTAGAAGCCAGCCACGCTCTGCAGCAGGCCGCCCGCAACATCGCGGCTTCTCTTCTGACATCCCTGGACTACGTCGGCGTCTTGTCCCTGGAGTTCTTCTATGGGCGCCGCGGTCTGATGATCAACGAGCTTGCCCCGCGGACACACAATTCCGGTCACTACTCGATTGAGGCCAGCAGCTGCAGTCAGTTCGACCTCCAACTCCTTTGCGTGAGTGGTCAGGCTGCGGTTGAGCCCTCCTTGGTGGTTCCCGGTGCCCTGATGGTGAATCTGTTGGGCTTTGAGCAGCGCTCCGCGGATGATCCTGAAGCGGACTACGGCGATAAGCGTCAGGCCTTGGCGGCCCTGGCTGATGCCCATCTCCATTGGTACGGCAAACGGGGTTCTTCCCATGGCCGGAAATTGGGTCATTTGACCGTCCTGCTTCGCTCGACCGACGCTCAGGAGCGCCGGCACGAGGCCATGGAGCGGCTGCAAGAGGTGCGCTCGATTTGGCCTCTGCCAGGCGGGACGGCGGCGGCCTAGTGGGCCTAGGATTTGGGCGGACTGCTGTGTTGGTCACTGCCTTTTACAGTTTTCTGATCTGACTCCCTTTTCGACTTGGGGCGTCTGTCGCGACAGTGCCGTAGACCGGCCTCGTAGCCGGAAACGAATCTGCGCTTTGACTCCCCTTCTGGTTTATCCAGGTCGGAATCTGGGGCAGAACGGCACAGCGGTTCACCCTCTTTGCAGCACATTTGATCTCGGGTTTTATTGAATCCGATTGACTGACAAGCTCACTGACACATTGACTGACAGCTGAGCGCCGTCTCAAGGGGCTGCAGAGGCTCTCATGTGGGTCCTTAGTTCTTCCAGCAGAGACGTTCAACGCAGAAGGGGCCATGGGGGAGTCTGGAGTCCTTGGGCGGACGAGATAGGGGTTCGGAAATTTTCGACAGAGAACAGAGAGCGAGTGCCCCCCAAGGGGGCCTTTCTTTAAGCCCTCTAAAAACCAAGGCATCTCATGCCGGGTCTCGGGCTACTTATCCCGGACGCCGGGAGTCCCCCACTTGCAGATGGAACGGTGCGCCTAACCCGCGGTTCATTTCGAGTCACTGCGACAAACAGCCGATGAATACGATCAGAACGATGAATCGGATCGCCCTACCAGTTGCCGTCATTGGCCCAAGCCTGAAAACTTGTCATCACACTGTGCGGTCCGAAGCAGCAACAGCTCCAATTCACGCTCTTTGATCGCTTGATAGGCGCGGCCCAGCCCATTTACCTCCACGCAGACTCGCTCCGGATCGCAAACTCGAAACCAGTCTTCGCCAGTAATCTCAACTGTGAAAACAGTCTCTGTTTCAAAGACTGGAGGCAGGCCTTTCTCCATCCAACTCAGCAAGCCCACTTTGTGGGTAGCTGCCAAGGCGACGGCGCTGGCAAGCCTTAAGGATCCCCTTACCTGATGCCGCCGATGCGTGCCTCGGTGGTCGGTGACAACGAGATGATCGTGCCAAGCTGTTTTCAAAGTTGCTCATAGTTTCGAAGTCAATTCTGCCTTGTTGCCTTTCCAGCCGACATTTTCTTATCTTGGGCTGTATGTGAAAAGTATGAAAGAGATGGAGCACTTTTATTGCGATGTTCTTGGTATCTCTATCCCGCTCTCTGCTGGAACATGATCAAATCGTACTGGCCCCTGGTCGTGCGCAGGGGAGCGCATCGACGCTTAACCAGATCTCATTTGAAATACAGACACTCTATGGTCTAATCGATACGTTTCGTGTCTTAAGTGAACTTGACATATCTGGCATGCGCTCGATGAAGCATGGTGGAAGTTGGTCCCTGTACATCCCAGACCCCAAAGACAGCACAATTGAGTTGTTTGTTAGAACGGATTGGTATGTGCCACCCCATGCCACGACAAGTCACGATTTGAATCAATCAGAGGAGCTGATCCGTCAACAAACAGCACTGATGGTAAATCAAATACCCGGTTCAAAGTCCTTGCTGGTTTGGCACCAAGAGTTTCAGCAACGCATGAATCGTTCCATCTGAAGAGGTAGTTTGAAGGGCAGGGAGTGGTATCGCACCATTTAAGTGTTCAGCTACGGCCAGCTAGATTCCCTTGTGTTAACTGGCAAGAAACAGCAATCCTGTTTTGCGGGAATTAAGAAAAGTGATTAAATACAGATACGCTTCAGGTCCTTCCTTGGATTGTACTAAGTGGGCTGCCGCTATTTAATCCAAGCTCTGACATGACTGACGCGAAGCTGGTTGTAGAATCCTATAGATTTGAGTTTGCTTGCGTGAAAAAACTTTCTGCTAGGGACTTGCTTGTTAAGAGCTTTGCAATTATTTCCCTTCTGATGTTTTCTGCTAAAATTACACTCATGATGGGCCCAGCCATTCAGAGTCTAATAACTTCTAGTTATGACTCAAAATCTTCGGAGTAACTCTCTCTGTACAATTCTCTTTTGACTTCAACAGGAAACGTATTGACCTCTATCTTTGACTCTGGCAAGAGTAGAAGGCTTCATCTTTGTGATGGCAACAGCCATGGAGCAGTACAAGGTTGTTACTGAATCACTTTCTTTGTGCCATGTACGCATGGCTCAGTATTGATTTCTTTAAACCAAGTTATGCATCTGTTTGTCCAAGCCAATTGGATCAAGCTTAGTTTAGTCTTAAGTATGGAGTTAAAGTTCTTGAGGAGATAGTATGTTTAGAACGTGGCGACACTAAAAAAAATACCTTCGCCATGACTCCCAGGCAGAAACTCTCAACCTTGTATCGGAACCGCGTGGGCCTCTACGTAACTTTTTGGGGTCTCGTTCATATTCCTTTTCTCTTTGTTTGAGAGAGAGCATTTTGGCGGCATGCGCAAGATTGCGTTGCTTTATCTCTTCAGCACTTAACCGTGGCTGAGTTTTTTGATCTGTCGTTAGGTCGATCGTTTGGGATTCTGGCTTTACGGTCCATCGTCGAACTAGGCGACTGATATTTCGAGCTAAGATATAAGCGAGTACAAGGCTAAGGGTAAAAGAAATTAAAGATACCATTCGCTTTGAGACCCATTACCACAATTCTACCTGGCTTGTCTGGTTTTTAGGGTACGCATGTCGCAACGTGTTCTGTGTTTTCTAGTGGACTGTCCGAAGCCTCTGAGACAGATAAAGATCAATCTAGTTTTTTTGACTCTATGAGGTAGCTTTGGTGATTAGGATCGGGAAGTTTTGGCCTATGTGGCTGGAGACCTAGTTGTGTAACTCAAGGCCTTGAGCTGCGCTCGCAATGATTAGTCGAACATTAAGTAGCTGATCCCTATGGCAAGGTTCATCATCCTGTTAAGTGGGCAGCTCCGGTCAGGCCAACGCACTACTCAGCGTGGTGTTTGCGTCATGCTACAACGGTGACACATGCAGCACGACTGAAGGGGAGAGCATTCGGCTGGCTTGTATCGATACTCCGGAGCTGAGTGGCAGCAAGGCTGAGGTCGTGCCGGCCAAGGTTGATCACAACTATTTCTGCGAAAGGGTGGTCTGAAAGGAGTTCTTGATTCGCCGTCTCAACATTGACCGCTATTGCAGGACCGCGGCCGATATCTACCTGAAGACCTTTGATTCGCTTGGACTAGATATGATCCGATGTGTCAATGCGGTCGTCTATCGGCGCTAAGCTATGCAGTACTCTTTTGCAAACGGTCTTGTAGACGACGGTACAACTATGCCATAACCGTCTAGGAAGCTTACCCCACAAAGCACCGTCCAGGGTGAGAACTAAGTCCTGCTATCAACTCTGTGTTCTTATAGCTTGAGGATAGCCGTAGAGGTTCAACCAGGCAGAGATTAGTAAGGCTTCTTTGCCCAGAACTGGTACATGCCTATGAATGTTGAAGGGTATTCTTTTTCAAAATCAGCCCAATTTCTCAAGCAGATTAGTCCCTCATCGTCGGGATATCGCTCACGGTAGAGACTTTCAATATTGTCTGAGAGCATGAAACCACAAAACACTAGGTTTTGGCTGTCCAGAAGAGAATCTAGTTCCATTGTTGTAAAACAATGCTCTTGGACATGGAAGCACAAGTCACGGCATTCGGACAGCGAGAAAAGTCTCTTACGCACCTAGGTAAATCTATCAACTCATTAATCTCGCCTCGCATGACTTTACTTCTCAACTCTCGTATACCCTTCGCAGTACTTTCTATCTCTAATCTCTTGATTGTTTCCTGTGCCCTTGAAATAGTCTTACGTGCGGCAGTACTATACAATCCTAGTTTTATGTATCCACCTGGCTGCAGCTGTTGCACTAGTGCAGACAGTCCATTTGCGGGCTTTTCCATATGGAGCAGGACGCCACTACACTGTTTTAAATCAAAAGTCTCATTAAGGATCTCTGCATTTAGTATGTCTAATCTTTTGAACGATACATTTGTCATATTGTACTCTTCGGTTTTCCTTATTGAGTAGGCGATGCTCCTACCACTTAGGTCAATAGCTGTCACCTTGGCATTCTTATAACGACTTGTCTTGATAACTTGATCACCCGTACCGCATTCGGCTATCAGTATCTTTGGGCTTTCCTGCAGAGAAAGTAGTTCATGGTTAAAGGAAAGTCTCATCTTTGTCGATTCTCGTCTTATCACCTCTGATGCTAACTTTGAAAGTGTAGAAGTAGTATAGTCTGAGTAATGATATCTTGGATATGGATTCTCTTCGTACATTTCTTGTACGCTCTTTGAGACTATGTCATTAATCACTTCACTTGGTTGCATTAGTCTTTTTATTTCTTTTTCTTTGAATGGTTCTGTAAGGTGCGTCGCAACGAAATCTTTGCTTTCAGCCCCGGAAAGGACGTCGTGGCTAATTTTAGCCGAGTCTAGATTGACTAACTGTAATGGTTTGTAGCAGCCCACCACTGCAAGATACTCATTTATCTCCTCAGGACTCTCAGTAATCTTGCTTGTCAGCAGCGCTATTAAGTGGTCCTCTTCTTCCGACGTCGAATATACGTATTCATTTAAACAACATTGAACAGCTAGAGCCTCTGTTAGGGATTTAAGTCTTGGCGGGATAAATCCTTGTCGAAATGTTGATTTCAATATTTCTTTTCTTAAGTGAGTCAGGAATCTTTCGACATCTGAGTCCGTAGGGATTGATAGTGTGAGAGATTTTCGGAATCTCCAATCGATGACCTGTAAAGAGGTTCATTGCCTTCAGCGACTATCTCGGTTGGAATGAGTGCTTCTCGTATTATGTGTAGATATGCCTTCAAGAATACATCCGATAGACCTTGATGCGAGACATCTGTGCGATTTAATGGCAATTCATATGCTTTCACTGCATTCTTTATGTTTGATGGCTGAATGTTCAGCTTCTCTATTATCGATTTTAAATTAGTTATCCCACTCTTCCAGTTCTGTCTTAGATCCAAGGAATGAAGTGTTACGGCAAGAGCTTTGTCATTATCATTAAGATCTTGGTAAATAATTCCGAGGTTCAGATATGCGTCAGGATTATCAGGTTTAAGTTCGAGTGATCTAAGCGTTGAATCCAGTGCTTGATCCGGGTTGCCGAGTTGCTTGTATATGATCCCCAGATGAAGCAGGGCGTTGGGGTTGTCAGGTTTAATGCTAGCGATTTCGAGTTGAATCTAGTGCTTTCCCGGGCTCCTCGAGGTGCTGGAAGATGATACCCAGATTTAAAAGAGCATTTGGGTTCTTAGGTTTTAACTCGAGCGATTTAAGAGTATGCTCAAGAGCTTTCTTGGTTTCGTCGAGCTGTTGGCAGATATTGCCTAGGTTCATATGAGCATCTGGGTTTTCCGCTTTTAATCGCAGTGACTCAAGGGTGGAGGTTAAGCTCTGGTCAAGGTTGCCTTGTATTAAGCATCTATTGCCTAGGCTTATGTGTGCATTGGGATTGTTTGGGTTTGCATTAATCTAATCTTGTTGTAGAGATGCTGCCTCGGTGAAGCGCCGGCTGCTTGTGTAAATTATTCCCAGGTTTATGAAAAGAGAGTCATCTTTACACCCTATGAGTCTGGCCTGTCTGTATAGCTCCTCAGCTTTCGCAGGTCTCCTTTTGTATGGTTTCTTATGCCGGATTCAAGTAGGCTCTTTTTCTTGATCAGGCTTTTGTTGGCCGATTTATTCTTCTCGTTTCTTTGCTGTCCGAACCCGCTCACCAGATGCTTGAAGATGAACCTACTTTAATACGCATATGATCCGATCTCTGATCCCTGATATTTCACTGCTTCAGAGCTGTCTCTTGCGTTCCAGCTTGTGCCGCCTTCCATCGGAGATCACCAGCTCGACACTTTGCGAAAAGTGGTCCTTCTTACGGGCTCTGAGGGATGGCGGCCTGCGCTAAGCAGATCGTGAGCGTCACTGCACCATTTGATGGTCACTATTGGCGCTAGGCTTACCAGCGTTATTAGTCCTGTGGCCTGGCACCGTGAACTTTACCTAGCATCGCTGAAATCCTTTTCTTCAATGATTAGTTCCCGTTGTACTTCCTTCGGCTGCTAGATGCTCATTCGTGCGGGTAATGCTATTTATTGGCTATATGTCGTTTTATGCTTTATGTTGGTTATTGATTGCTTGGCGTCGGGTTCAAGTTGAATTCGATGTGTTGAGATTGGTGAGGCTGGTTGCATTCGACACGAACTATTCACCGTGGATGGATTCATTCTTGGTCTCAAGGATTAGTGTTGATTGCAACGGTTGTTTCGTTTTCTTTTTTTTCTGGTCTGCTTCTCAATGTTTTTGATTAATCCGGGTGCCATCGACCTTGTTTTGTTTCCCTATTGGCGCATCAGTGGAATGCCGATTCCTTCTTCGATTGAGCCTGAGATTTGCCCGTGCTCCCAATAGAGGATGCGTGGAAGCTGGTGTGCATCTTGGCTCTTTTTATTCATGCTTATGACTGTGATGCGTTCTTCCATTGATCAAAAGGCTCGGGCATGTCGCTGATGGTGATCACTATTGTGTTAAGGGATTCCATTGCTTCGTCGCCGCTCTGAATGGATGACCAGTTACTGGTTTGAGGCGGCTGAATGAATTGTTTCGCTAGTTCTGCCGACTTCAATTCACCTGATTCCTCCGTTTGTTAACTGACAATCTGACTGTATTATCGACTCATAAGACCCAGTCAGAGTAAGTTGTATTTGCTATTGCTGGCTTCTGTGTTGTTTTTCGTCTTTCCAGGTCGGAATCTGGGGCAGAACGGCACAGCGGTTCACCCTCTTTGCATCGAGCGTGACCTCGGATCCGGTCACGCTCTGTCGCAACTCCAACGGGCCCACGCCCTGTTCATCCCGTGCTTACGCGGGATCATTGGATTGGTGCAGCCCTAAGGCCTCATGAACCGCTTCTCCGCTGTCGTTGGGCTCTCGCTGGCGATGAGCTCAGCCCAGGTGTTCCCTGCCATGGCTCAGCAGGTCTCGCAGCCTGGTTATTCCAAGACCAGCCAGTGTTTCAAGGACGAATACCGGGAGGAGTACGTCCCTGGAACTAAGGACTCCCCGGGCTACCTCAAGAAGTGGAGCGAGAAGGTCGAGATCCCCTGCGACGCCCCGACCGCAGTCGAGGGCACCATTCAAGACCCGACGTCATCCAAAAAGGTGGACGACAACAGCTGCATTGAGGGCTCCGTCATCGGTGGCCTCCTGGGTGCCGGTGCTGGAGCGGCCCTCTCCCGTGGCAATGGCCGCTGGATCGGCGTTCCCGTCGGAGCTGCGGCTGGTGCCCTGGTCGGCTGCCAAGTGGATGGCGGCTGACGGCTAAATGAGGTGTGAGAGAGGCAGTGAGCGTGACCCCACCCACCCGTTCAAGCAACCACGCAAGAACGGGTCTCCCCCTCACTTCCGAACAATAGTCATCAGCACCACGCCTTCCATTCCTCGGGGCAGCGTTCGCTGAACCGAACGGATTGAGGCGGTTCTCCACCTTTTGCGGATGGGGAGGACCGCATAGACCAATGGGGCGTCTCTGGGACGGGGACCGCTGAACCTCTGGGCGTCGAACACCAGGGGTTTTTTCTTGGCTCAGGGAGCCCCTCTGCGTTCTCTTGATGTCCTGCGCTACAGCGCGGGAGCGAAAGTCTGCCTAGGTTCCTGCCATGGTTTGGCAGCGGATCCGCTCTCTTCTGTCGTCGTCGCCCCGGCTGGAGCGCGACGCGCCGCCGTTGCCCAGTGACGAGACAACCGTCACGTCGTTGCAGACCATTGCCTATTGGCGTTATCACGCCCGGCTCAGTTTTCAGACGCCCCTGACCTGCCTGAAGCGAGACGGTGAGGTCAGAAGACAGCATCCGCCCGAGTTCCAACCGATGCAGCGCAGTGGCAAGGGATGCGGCGATTGGATTCCCTATCGATCCGATGGCTTTGTCGCGGTGGCTGAACTCAGCTCCACTCAGATGGAGTCCTGGACCGCCGAGTCAGGCATCCAACGTGAGCCCAAGCTCAGGCTTTTGATTCGCTTCCGCGAGATCTTCGAGAGCAAGGTCCTGCACGTGGATCAGAAACTCATGCAGATCTATGCCCTGGTGGATCAGGACGGCTTTCGCGCGGTCGCCTCCAGCCTGATGGGTGAGCACTTTCCAGATGACGTCTTTATTGCTGAGCTGACCAAGCTGCGGGGGATTGGTCTGCAAAAAGCTCACCTTCTTTGGAATGCGGGCCTTCGGACACCGGCCATGGTTCAAGCGGCTTCCGATGCCGAACTGCGTGGAATTCGCGGCATCGGCCCCAAGTTGATCGCTCAGCTTCGTTCCCAGGCCGTGGCCTGACGACCAGGGATCACCGGCCGACTCCCTCGCTTCCAGGGCCGAATGATGGCGGCGCGCAGTTCCCTCGAGGGTTGGCGAATCGGCATGCGCCTTTGCTCGATGAACATCTCATCGTTCATGGCGACCCGCAGGCTGATCATGGCCAGCAAGCCCCAGGACTTCACGCAGAAATGACGCGTCGCCGGTGTTGTCCCGCAGCTCAGATCGAGCTGACGTTGTGATTGCTACGGCCTCTGCAATTCAACTGGCGATCGGTCGATCGGTTCGCGGTTGGGCGGCCGGTCTCGTGCAGTGGGCCCCCTTGGCACTGCGCTTTCGGTTCGTTGGTTTCTTCAGCTCTTTGAGCTTGAGCGGAGTCCGGGATGGTTTGTTGTGGTGCCTGTGATCTGGGGTCATCGTTGAATCCCAGGGTTCTTCGAAGGCTGCCAGATCCAGATCAGCTGACAAGGGTCTGGGCTGTTTGCAGATTGAAGGGGGCGCAATCGAGGTCGATGGATGACACAGCGACTGGTTTTGGCCCTGATCTTTGACCTTGGTTTATTCCTGTCCCCGGTCTTCGCCCAATTCAGCCAGTCCACGTCTGCTGATTCACAGGAGCAGCTCACGGATTGGCAGCGAAGGGAGTTGGAACGCCAACAGCGCAAGCGGATGGAGGCGAGACGCTGCATCAGTGACTGGCGCCTGGGTCTTTGCAGCCGCTCCTACCGTTAACCCCTGCATCGGGGATCTCGGGTGGTGGATGTCAGTGGCGTGTCCGTGGCGCTGATCGCGCTTGGGCTCAGTGCCACCTGGGTCGTGCTCTTTTACGGCTTCACGCGTACGACCCGCTACGAGACCGAACGCACGCAGATGAATCGCGTGCGCAGACAAGTCATGGCCGCACTGAGGGATCGGGCCGATTGACAAGCCCACAATCCGCTGTTAGTACAGGTGTACTTGTGCCGGACTGATGGCTCCTGTTGCTTCCCCATACGCCACGTTTCGGGCTTCCGACTGGGTCTGGCCGGCTGCGTCCTCTCCATCGCCGTCATGTCAGGCCACGGTTGGCTCCAAGATCCCGCCACGCACGCGACCAAGCGCTTCCACTGCGACGAAAAAAGTTGGGCGCAAGACCCGATGGTCTTCGTCGATTCAGGGCGACCTCTTCCAGGGCAGCCCCCTTTGCTCCAGTCCCGTGATCACCTCCACCGAGACCAGGCAATTGAGCTTTGGCGGACTCTTCTAATCCGCGGCTGGACCGAAGTCAGGCCCCAGTGGGGTCTTGAGCTTGAGGTCTGAGTCAGCGCGTGAGGACGCTCTGAATCTGCTCTTCCAGTTCGAGTGCGCTCAGGCCGGTCACGACAAACACCTCCTGGGCGCTGCTGCCCCTGCGCGCGACGAGCTTCCATCCGCCGCGAATCGGAATCGAGACCTTCAGGCGCAGCTCCGGGGCCCGTCCCTTGACCCGGGAAATCACCGCCGGCGTGATCGTGTCGATCTCGGGCACCCGCGACAACTTCTTCAGGCAGGGAATCAGACCCTCGAGATAGGTGCTGTGGGTGATGACCAGCCGACCCATGGCGGGCATCCTAGAAACGCGAGCCCGTAGCCGGATGCTGCCGCCGCTGCTAAAGATGCTGTCCCCTCGTTTTGCCGCATGGCAGGCCAGCAGGCTCCCGAGTTGCGCGAGCAGTTGCGTCAACGGCTCAGTAGCGAGCTCGGTGGCGCCGCCCAGTTGGTGAGTGTGGAGCGCAGTGCGGACCAGAGCGTGAAGGGTGTGGCGGTCTGCTCCGGTCGCATCTTGAGCTTTGTCCTCGACGCCGAGCAGGAGCGCCTGCGCACCCTGCCGATGTTTGAGCTGCTGCAGCGGCGCTTCGCCTGAGCCCCTGGCTCAGCCCCGCTCGACGGGCGCCATCGTCAAGCCCTCGGCGGCCAGGAGCTGGTGGTAGAGCTCGGCCTGCTCCAGCGGCCCGCTCCAGACGACGGCTGAACCCTGGGAATCGATCTGATGGGCCAACTCCCAGGCGCGATCGGAGACCATGTCGGGGATGTATTTGACCAGGACCTCCACGACATGCTGAAAGGTGTTGTGGTCGTCGTTCAGCACGATCACGCGACCCGTTGGATAGGGCGCTCGGACCTGTTGTCGCTCCATGACGGCCTGTCCGCCGGGAGAGGAGCTGATGGAGCGGATGGGTTGCATCTCGAAACAGCCAGCAGGTCTGTGCTCAGTTTGGGCCATGGCCCTGGTTAAACTCACCGAAACGCTTACCGCACAACGATGCTGATCACCGTGGGCTGGGCCGCTCTTGCTGCCACTTTCACCTTCTCGATCGCCATGGTGGTGTGGGGTCGTAACGGCGACGGCACCCTCAACTTCTGAGCTTGAGCCTCGGTTTGCTCAACCGTGATTGAGTCGATCAACCTCAACAGTATGCTGGCGGTGACCACCGCCGCACTATTGGTTTTTGTCAGCGGTGGAGTCTTGTATCTCTCCACCATTGAGTGGCGCGACCGTCGTCGACGCCAACAACCGGTTCAACCCTCTGCTCGCGCCCGTAAGTGACGCGCGAGCCGGGGGTTTTTGAACCTTGGGCCTGGAACCGATCCGCGGAGTTGTTGCTGTCAGCTCCGGACTCTTCCGGCTCGCGCGTTTCACCGGCCTGGACTCCTGAGCGGCAGCAGCATCTGCAGGCTGCCGTTCGCTTGAACCCAGGCAGTCCCGACTCCATCCGCGCGGCCGAGTCCCTCCTGGACTGCACGGACGCATCCAGTCTCCAGGCGCAGGCCGATGCGCTGCGCCGGTCTCTTGCTGGCGAGACGGTCAGCTACGTGGTGAACCGCAATCTGAATTTCACGAACCACTGCCTTCAGCACTGCAGTTTTTGTGCGTTCCGCCGTGATGCAGGAGCGGCGGGCGCCTATTGGCACGGCTTTGAGCTGCTGCAGAGCAAAGCTGCAGAAGCGGCCTCCCTCGGGGCGAGCGAGCTGTGCATTCAAGGGGGACTGAATCCCGAGGCGAAAAGCCAGGGCTCGGCCCTCGCCTACTACGCGGAACTCCTCGAGGCCCTCACGGAGGCGGCCCCGGGCCTGCACCTCCATGCCTTTTCACCCCAGGAGTTGCTCTTCATCGCTGAGCAGGATGGAATCCCGCTGCAGCGGGTGCTCGAGCGTCTGCAGCAGGCGGGTCTGGCCTCGATCCCGGGCACGGCGGCTGAAGTGCTCAGTGAGGACGTCCGCCGTCAGCTCTGCCCCGAGAAGATCACGGCCCGGCAGTGGTGCGCGGTGATCCTTCAGGCCCATCGCACGGGCCTCCCAAGCACCGCCACGCTGATGGCGGGTCACATCGAGTCAAACCGGGATCGGGCCCTGCATCTCCTCACCCTGGTGGCCCTCCAGCAAGAGGCTCAGCGCTCCGCTCAGGCTGGCTTTTCCGAGTTTGTCCTGCTTCCTTTTATTGGTGCGCAAGCACCCGCGGCCCTGCGTCATCGCGTGGGACGCGACCAACCGGATCGAGAGGCGATGTTGCGCTTGACGGCCCAGGCTCGATTGCTCCTTGGGGAGTGGTTCACCAATCACCAGCCAAGTTGGGTCAAGCTCACCCTGGCCGGCGCCAGCGAGGCCCTGCGTTGGGGCTGCAATGACTTGGGCGGCACCCTGATGGAGGAGAGCATCACGAGTATGGCCGGCGCCCAGGGAGGCACATCGCAATCGGTGCAGGCCCTGCGCTCAGCAGCCCTGACCCTGGGCCGGCCCGTGCGTGAACGCACCACCCTCTACGGAGCTGTGGCCTGATGCGCGGCCTGCGCAGCAGCGCTGGACTGGTCGCCCTTCTGGTGGCCTTGCCGGTCCTCGCCCTCTGGCTCTTCCCTCGCGGATCGGCTCGCGGCGTGGACCGACTTCTGCTGGAGTCGGCCCTGCTCCAGACCCATCGCTCGCGCCCAGCGGATCCGCCCCCGTCCATTTGGAGGGACCGTCTTGGCTCCCAAGCGGCCCCGCTCTGGTCTTCGCGTCAGCAGCTCTGGTGGCAACTCTGGAGCTCCCACGCCTCAGCGGGTGCGGTGCTGGTCTTGGAGACGCCGGCCTCGGCTCCCCTTCCTGCCAATGCGTTCCGCCTGGACCAGTTCACTCTGGTGGCCCCCAATCCTCTGGTGCGTCAGCAGCTCGAGCAGCAATTGCAGCTCGAGCGCCCCTCCCTGCGTGGCTTGGAGCGGCGTTGCGCGCTGCAGCTCCAACGGGGTGACGCGGTCTATTGGAGCGCCGCCGGCCTCTCTTCGTTGCTCGGCCCCTTAGCTCCATTGGCGAGCAGCTTGCAGCAGGGTTGTCTGTCCCTCAGCAGTGAGGGATCACGGCTGCTCTGGAGCGGAGAAGCCGATGTGGCCCGCGGCAGTCATGCCGCCGCTCCGCGCTCCGCCGCAGCCCCTGATCCTGAGCCCCTCGTCGCCCCGACGTTGCTGGAACTCCAGGGCCCCCGGCTGGAGCTCGTGCTTCGCGGGCTGCTCAGTAGCGCTGCCTTGAAGCAGGCCCTGGCCGATCGCTATGGCATCAAGCCTGATGCCCTCAAGCGACTCTCCCAGAGCCCGTTTGTGCTGCGCCTGTCCGTCCTGAACCAGGGGGCATTCTTGGCGGGCTTGCAGTTGCAGCTGCGTCTGCGGGATGGCCAGGCCTTTTGGGCACCACGCCTCAAAGCCCTCGAGCAACCCCTCCTTGATCAAGGCTTGGCCGACTCCAGAGGGACAGGGCAGCAATCGCTCTGGAGCCGCGATGGCATTGCCCAGGGCGGCTGGCGTTGGTTATCCAAGGATCAACTTCTGCTCTTCCTGGGGCCCGCGCCAGGACCACTCAAACCCGCTCGCCTCGAGCAAGAGTCACCGTGGAGTCTGAGGCTCCAGCCCAAAAAGCTCAAGGCCCAGGGCTTGCTTCCGCCGCTGATGCCTGTCGTTGTTTGCCGTGCCCGGGAGCTGGTGCTACGAGGGGTGCCGAGCCGGGGAGGCCAGACCGCCCTGAGCGGTGAGCTGATGCTCTAGCTCTTGTTGGCTTCGTGCTCGGCGGCAGCCCGTTCGCGGCGCCGACGCTCGGCGGCCACGGTTTCTTCCATCAGTTCCACGGCCTGGGTCATCTTTTCGATGTTTCCGGCGTAGAGGCTGAGGTCCTTGTCGACGCGGGACTTGATCAGGCCCATGGACTCACCGATCTCGTGGGCCGCACTGCGCAGGGCCAGGGGATCGATGGCATCAGCGCCCTGGGCGCGTTGCAGCAGGCTGAGCAGTCCGACGGCCACCAAGCGTGAGTAGTGGAAGTCGTCGCGCTGGACGCCGTGGAGCAGGCTGGCGATCGGTGCGGGGGCACCCTCGCCGCGGTTGCTCAACCAGCCTTTGACCTCATCGAGGCTGTGGTGACCCACTTGGGTGGCCGCGTCGGCTGCCATCTGGCGGAAGGCGGCACCGTCAAAACCATTAGCGCTGCACAGGGCCAGGAAGAGCTGTTCGCGCTGGTTCTCCGGCTTGTAGCCGCTGGAGAAACTGTCGAAGACCTGGGTCAGACCAACGGCGAATAGTTGATCGGCCTGGAAGCCCTTCTGGTGGCTCAGCAAGTGCAGCTCCACCAGCAACTCATCCACCAGGCGGCGGTAGAGCGGCGCGATGACATGGGGAAAGGCCTGGTGAAACGCCCGCTTGCTATCGGCAACGGTGAGGCTCGCACTCACGCTGAAACATCCATCAAGATCCCGCGACCCTAGCTCGCTGAGAACGCTGAATTTGGCTGAAGCTCAGTAGGATCCGCCCACCTGCAGAAGCTCCAAGTGACCATGATCCCGATCGTGATCGAAGAGTCGGGCCGTGGTGAGCGGGCGTTCGATATCTATTCGCGTCTTCTGCGCGAGCGCATCGTCTTCCTGGGTGAGCCTGTGACCGCCGAGTCAGCCAACCGGATCGTCGCCCAGCTGCTCTTCCTGGAAGCCGAAGACCCCGAGAAGGACATCTTCCTCTACATCAACTCTCCCGGTGGTTCCGTCTACGACGGCCTTGGCATCTTCGATACGATGCAGCACATCAAGCCGGATGTGCAGACCGTCTGCGTTGGTCTTGCGGCCTCGATGGGTGCCTTTCTGCTCTGTGCCGGGGCCAAAGGCAAGCGCAGCAGCCTGACCCACTCGCGGATCATGATCCACCAGCCGTTGGGCGGTGCCCAGGGTCAGGCCAGCGACATCCGAATCCAGGCCGACGAAATCCTCTACCTCAAGAAGAAGCTCAACCAGGAGCTCGCCGACCGCACCGGCCAACCCCTGAGCCGGATCGAGGACGACACGGACCGTGACTTCTTCATGTCCCCCGCCGAAGCTGTCGAGTACGGCCTGATCGACAAGGTGATCGACAAGCGCCCCGTTCGCCCCGTCTGATCGGTTCATCACTCCATGGCCCGCGGTCGCGGTCAACGCAGCGGTGCGGTGGGTGGTCGAGGCCGCCCACCGAGTGAGCGTCCCAGCAAACTTTGCCCGGTCTGTCAGCGCCCCTTTCAGTGGCGTAAGAAGTGGGCAACGGTTTGGGAGCAGGTGATCTACTGCTCAGATCGTTGTCGAAACCAGGGTCCAGACAGCAAAAAGCCCGCGGGTTGACCGCGGGCTTTGTTGTAAGGCTCAGCCTCAGGCTGAGGCGGCTTCCGGAGTGCTCAGCAGAGGAGAGAAGCGCTCCTTCTCCGGGACCGTCGTGAATTCACTGACGATGGCGCGGAACTCATCGCCATCAAGGCTCTCCTTTTCAATCAGGAGTTCGACAACACGATCCATGCAGGCCCGGTGTTCGGCGACCAGTTTGACGGTGTCTTCGTAGCAGGTCTGAACTATCTTGCGCACCGCTGCGTCCACGCGGGCTGCAGTCGCATCAGAACCATCGCTGCGGGTCATCAGGTCGCGGCCTAGGAAGACCTCCTGGTTGCCGGCTTCGAGGGAACACTGGCCGAGATCACTCATGCCGAAGCGGGTGACCATCTGACGGGCGATGGAGGCCACCTGTTGGATGTCACCGCCGGCACCTGTGGTGACTTCGGCATAACCGAAGACCACATCCTCAGCAGCGCGACCACCCAGGGCACCCATGATCCGAGCGCGCAGTTGGGCGCGGCTGACGAGCATCTGTTCCTCGTCGGGGGAGAACCAGGTCAGGCCTTGGGCTTGACCGCGGGGAATCAGGGTGACCTTCTGGACGGGGTCATGCGCCTTGACGAGGGTGCCCACCAGGGCATGGCCCACTTCGTGGTATGCGATCAGGCGCTTGCTGCGGCCGTCGGTGAGGGGCTTGCCCTCCATGCCCGCGATGATGCGATCCACCGCGTCATCGATTTCGGCCAGGCTGGTGGCCTCCTTGCGGCGACGGGCGGTGAGGATGGCCGCTTCGTTCAGCAGGTTTGCCAGGTCAGCTCCGGAGAAACCAGGAGTGCGGCGGGCAATGGCTTCAAGGCTGACGTCATCCGCGAGTTTTTTGTCGCGGCAGTGCACTTTGAGCACAGCCAGACGGCCCTTGATGTCGGGCACATCGACCTGCACCTGGCGGTCGAAGCGACCGGGGCGCAGCAGGGCGGAATCGAGCACATCGGCGCGGTTCGTGGCCGCGATGATGATGATCCCGCTGTTGCCCTCAAAACCGTCCATTTCGGTGAGCAGCTGGTTGAGGGTCTGCTCCCGCTCGTCATTGCCGCCACCGACGCCGGCACCGCGTTGACGGCCGACGGCATCGATCTCGTCAATGAAGATCAGGCAGGGGCTGTTCTCCTTGGCGCGTTTGAAGAGGTCGCGGACACGGCTGGCGCCGACGCCGACGAACATCTCGACGAACTCTGAACCGGAGAGGGAGAAGAAGGGAACACCTGCTTCACCCGCGATGGCTTTGGCGAGCAGGGTTTTACCGGTGCCAGGAGGGCCAACCAGCAGCACGCCCTTGGGGATCTTGGCGCCCACCGAGGTGAAGCGCTCGGGGGTCTTCAGGAAGGTGACGACCTCTTGCAGGTCCTGTTTGGCTTCTTCAACGCCGGCGACGTCGTCGAACATCACGCCGGTCTCCGCTTCCATCAAGAAGCGTGCCTTGGTCTTACCGAACTGCATGGCCTGACCGGGGCCGCCGGGCATGCCGCCACCGCCACGGCGGGAGAGCAGCACCAGGCCACCGATCAGCAGGAGCGGGAAGAGCAGGTTGCCCAGCAGTCCGAGGGCCGGAGGTGCCGTGCGCGGGGGGTGGATGTCAAAGCTGATGCCCTGCTCCTTGAGGTTGTTGACCAGTTCCGGAGCCAGGCCGGGGAGATCAACCCGCAGGCGCTGAACGCGGTTGTCGAGGTCGGGATCAACGGCTTCCACGACAGCCGTGCGGCCGCCGTCAAAAATGTCAACGGCGGTCACGCGGCCGGCATCGACGTAATCGATGAACCGGCCGTAGCTCATACGGGCCACCGCAGCGTTACGGGGGGCAACGGTGGTGCTGGAGGAGGGGCTTACGCCACCGAAACCGCCGCCCAGCACTTGCCAGCCGAGGAAGACGGCGACGCCAATGGGGAGAACCCACAGGGCAATCGTGCGCCAGCGTTGATTCATGGCCGCCTCAGGTGCAGATCTGAATGTTTAACAAGTGTAAAGCGAGCGAGACCTGTTCTGAGCAGATCTTTTGCGGTGCAGCGCTTTTTTCTTCTCATTCGAGGGTGGATTTCAGGCGGATTGGGGCCACTCCACCTCGAGAGAGGTGGTGAGTTGCTCCGCTTGGAAGCGCTCGATCAGTTCGGGACCGCCCAGGGAGTGACTCCAGATCTGCACTTCCGAGGCTGCCGGTGCTTCAAAACCAAGGATTTCTACCGGGAACACCACCCGCTCCATGAAAAATTGGTCGGGTCCGATGCAGCGCAGGATCACCATCCGATCGCTGCGATTCTGGTACCCACACTGGAGCTGATCCAAAGCTTCGAAATATTCGAATCAACATTCACGCCCCTTTCGTCACTGGGATGTGTTGTCGATGAGACCTTCGACGCGATTGAGGATTCTTCTTTCGATTCTCTTTGGATTGTTCGGGACGCCAGGGCCCTAGAGGCTCCTCAGGGCCGTGATCGGATCCAACCGTGCAGCCCTGCGGGCTGGCAAGACACCAAACACCAGGCCGATACTGCCCGACAGGCCCATGGTGACCAGCACGCTGCTGCCACCAATCGCGGCGGGCAGGGGCGTGACGGCCGCCACGATCGCAATCGCGGAGAGTCCCAAGCCACTGCCAATCAGTCCGCCAAGGGTGGAGAGCACCAGGGCTTCAACGAGAAATTGACTGAGGACGTCACTGCTGCGGGCCCCAATCGCCTTGCGCAGTCCGATTTCTGAGGTGCGCTCACTGACCGAGACCAACATGATGTTCATGATCCCGATGCCGCCGACGAGCAGCGAGATCGCTCCAATGGCCGCCAGCATCAAGGTCAGGCCGCCGGTAATCGTGCCCACGATGGACAGGGCATCTTTTTGGGAGCGAACCGCAAAGTCGTCCTCCCGAAGAATGTTGTGCCGCTGGCGCAGCAGGTTCGTGATCTGGAATTTGGCAGCGCCGGTGCTGGCTTCATCGACAGCCTCCACGCTGATGAAATTCAGGCTGACCCCATAGGTGGGATCTCGCCCGGAGAGCTTGCTGACCATCGTGGTCAACGGGATGTAGGCGGCCTCGTCCTGGTTCTGCCCGAAGACGGCTCCCTTCGGCGCCATCACACCGATCACTTCAAAGCCCTGGTTGCGAATGCGGATCCGCTGCCCGATGGCGGACCCTGAGGGCAGCAGTTTCTGCTTGAGGTCAGGGCCAATGACGACGACATTGCGGGCGCCGTCCATGTCCCGCTGGTCGATGAAGCGACCGCGGGCGACTTCAAAACGCCGGACCGTCAGGAAGGCGGGGTTGATGCCGGAGACGGTGGCACTGGCGCTTTTGGCGCCAGCCTGAAGAACGGCGCTCAGCGTGATCTGGGGAACGACCTGGCGGACACTGGGGACCTGCTCAGCGATGGCCTCCGCGTCTTCGAGCACCAAGGTTTTGGGGAAGTCGATCCCGCGGCGACGGCTGTCGTTATTCCCCGGAACGACAAAGAGGACATTGGCCCCCAGGGTGTTCAGCTGACCTTCGGCGAGGTTTTGGGCTCCGCGACCCACACCCACCAGGGTGATGACGGACGCATTGCCGATGACGATGCCCAGCATCGTCAACATTGAGCGCAGGCGATTCGCCTTCAGGGTGGCCAAGGCCATCCCGACGGTCTCGCGCATGGGCAGCTTGGCGGGCATTGCCGGGTCGGCCAGCGTTGGCCTGTTTTAGACGATGCTCGGGTTCAGCACGGTGCCCTTGCCCACGACGCTGACCTTGACCAGGTCGGTTGAGCCACTGACGTCGGCAAAGGTGCCCGCGGTTTGGATCACCAGATCCCCCTCCTTCAGCAGATTCGCCTCAGCCGCCACTTCCATGGCCCGGTTGAAGGTTGCTGCTGCGTTGTCCATGTCGGAGACCAGCAGGGGGGTGACACCCCAGACCAGTTGCAGCTGAGAGGCCACCTTGGTGTCGCTGGTGATGGCCAGGATCGGTGTGCTGGGGCGGAACTTGCTGACGTTGCGGGCGGTGGATCCGCTCTTCGTCAGCGGCAGGATCGCGGCCGCCTCCAGCTGGCTGGCAATGGAGCTGACCGCGTGGGAGATGGCGTTCGGCACCGTTGAGGCCAGTTGACCATCGCTGCTGCGGCTGGGGTAATCCCGCTCAATCCGCCGGGCGATTTGGCTCATCGTCGCGACGGCCTCAACCGGGTAATCGCCCACGGCACTCTCGTTGGAGAGCATCACGGCGTCGGTGCCATCGAGAATGGCGTTGGCGACGTCGCTCACCTCTGCGCGGGTGGGCCTTGGGCAGCTCACCATCGAGTCGAGCATCTGGGTGGCCGTGATCACGGGGATGCCCAGGGTGTTGCACTTGCGGATGAGTTCCTTTTGCAGCAGGGGAACTTCCTCGGCGGGCATCTCCACACCCAGGTCGCCGCGGGCCACCATGACGCCGTCGCACATCGGCAGCAGCGCATCCATCTGGTCGATGGCTTCAAACTTTTCGATCTTGGCGACCACGGGAGTGGTGTGGCCGTGGGATCGAATCAGGGCCTTGATCTCCTCCATGTCGGAGGGATTGCGCACGAAGCTCAGGGCCACCCAATCGACGCCTTGGCTCAGGCCAAAGGCGAGGTCTTCCCGGTCTTTGTCGGTCAGGGCCCGGACCGAGAGCTGCACGTCCGGGAAGTTGACGCCCTTGTTGTTGGAGAGGACACCGCCAACGGTGACTGTGCAATGCAGGGTTTGCGAGGACTGTTCAACCCGGTCGACGACCATTTCGACGCGGCCGTCATCCAGCAGGATTCGGCTCCCGGACACCACTTCATCCGCAAGCTTGTCGTAGGTGACGGTGGCGATCGTTTGGCAGCACTCGACGTCCCTGGACGTCAGGGTGAAGGGGTCCCCCTTGGCGACCGTGATCGGACCGTCCTTGAAGCGACCGAGGCGAATCTTGGGTCCCTGGAGGTCCTGCAGGATTCCGATGTGAACACCCATGTCGGCCGCCACTTGGCGGATGGTGGTGATGCGAGCCGCATGCTCGCTGTGGTCACCGTGGGAGAAGTTCAGGCGGAACGTGGAGGCACCCGCCTCGATCAGACGTCTGAGCTGTTCCGGGGATTCGGTCGCGGGACCGATGGTTGCCACGATCTTGGTGCGACGCGTGAGATCGGGCAGGGCCATTCGGGGGCGCCAAAGGGGAGGAACGACACTATCATCGAGGCCCTCCAGCGCTGTTGTACCAATGGATCTCAACGCCTATCAGCAGGGCGCTAGGCAGACAGCGCGCTATCCCAATGTCGGCGAGAACCCGATCTACCCGACCCTGGGGCTCTGTGGTGAGTCCGGCGAAGTGGCGGACAAGGTCAAGAAGGTGCTCCGCGATTCCGGCGGTGAATTCTCCGCTGAGGTGCGCGCGAGCTTGAAGCTGGAGCTCGGGGATGTCCTTTGGTATGTCGCCCAGCTGGCCAGCGAGTTGGACTTCAGCCTGGATGAGGTCGCCCAGGCCAATCTGGACAAGTTGGCTAGTCGCGCCGCCCGTAACGTGATCGCTGGCAGCGGCGACCACCGCTAAAGAGCTGGAGCAGGGCCTGATGCAGACGCGTAGAGCGGTTTCAAGCGGCTTTGGCCTTGCCCTGGCTGGCATGGCCCTAGCGCTGCTTGTTCTCTTGGGCTCTGCACCAGGTGCGTGGGCCGCTGGTCTGACGGTTCATGACGTCAGCCTCGACCCCTGTCCAGCAGAGGACATTGGCGCACAACCCCAGCTCAAGCGCCCCAGTGGGGCCAGCTGCTTTGTGCTGCGGGGCAGTGTTGAGAACCCTGGACGCAAGACGGTCTTCGACACGGACGTCTTCGCCCAAATTCTTGATGCCAGTGGCGAGCCGGTGCTGCAGAACCGGGCGCGGGTCGGATCGATTGGTGACGTGGAACAGGGCCGCTCAACGTTCGCGTTGCGCCTGGCGGTCCCCGCGGGCACCCCGGGTCCATTCACCTTCTCCAACGTGAAAGCGCGAGGGTTTAGTGCCCCCGTGCGCACCCGGGCGGGTGAATTCGATGATCTGCTCCCCTTGGAGCAGGCCGTCGCCGAAGCCGATCCGGCTTAGAAGAACGCGGGATAGAAGTAGCCGCGGCTCTGCTCGAGCAGACCCTGGATCAGTTGCAGGGCCAGGAAGGCGACGATCGCGGAGAGGTCCAGGCCTCCCAGGGGGGGGATCAGTCCCCGGAAGACATTCAGGTATGGGTCGGTGATGGCGCTCACGGTGGAGAGCACCGGGTTACCCCAATCCAGATTGGGGAACCAGCTGAGCAGCACCCGCACGAACAACACCAGCGTGTAGATCGAGAGCGTTTGGATCAGGACGCCGATCAGGTCGCCGAGGATGGACATGGCTACAGCTGCGCTGAGGTCACTCTATGGAGTTGGAGCGGTCTAGGCGGCCTGCTCCCATTCCTCATCACTGACATCGGGCGCCCCAGTGACCTCAACGGGCTCAGCGCTCGTCACCGGTTTGACCGTTTTGCGCTGGGCCACTAGCTCGTCGGTTTTCACCGAGAAGGTGCGATGAAACTTCTCGCTGAGGCTCAACCAGAACGACCGGCCCTCGCTCTGGCGTTTGCGCTCAATGAAGTTCTGGGCGAGCAGTTCCTTGATGTGGTCGTAGGCCCCTGAACCGCGTAGATCGACCAGATCGGACTGCAAGATCCGTTTTTTGATCGCGATTGTCGCCAGGGTGCGAAGGGCCGCCGTGGAGAGATCCACCGGCAACAGGTTTTGAACGAGGTCCCCGAGCCCATCCCGCAGTTGCAGGCTGTAGCGCTTGCCCTCCTGACGGATCTCGAGGGCCGTTTCCCGGTGGGCGTAGTCGGCCATCAAGGTGATCAGCCCCACCTCGACTTCATCGCGGCTGGCTCCCGCAATCTCCGCCAGCTCCCCTTGGGTCATGGCTCGACCCTTCAGATAAAGAATCGCCTCCAGCCGGGCGGGCAGAGAGAGGGAGCTGCTGACCGGTTGAAGCGCGATTGCTTCGGCATCCGTGGGGGTCGGCTCCTGGGTTTCGCCTGTCATACCCCGTGCCGAAAAGCGCGTCGCTGGCAAGTTATCCCACGCTCAGGCTGCCGGCCAGCTCTCCCAGGAAGAGGCGGTAGGCCGGGTTGTTGGTCTCATCGGCGTATTGGTAACCGAGGCCATCCAGGAAGCCCTGCCATTCGCTCAGTTCTGCCTCGGGCACCTGAACGCCCACGACGATCCGGCCGACATCCGCCCCATGGTTCCGGTAGTGGAAGATGCTGATGTTCCAGTTCGGGTGCAGGCTGGTCAGGAAGCGCATGAGTGCCCCTGGCCGCTCGGGGAACTCGAAGCGATAGAGCAGTTCCCGGCCATGGCCGGCGGCCTCACCGATGCGACCCGGAAGCCGTCCGCCGACCATGTGACGCAGGTGCAGCTTGGAGAGCTCGTCGTTGGAGAGGTCCAGGCAGGGGAACCCGGCATCCCGCAGGCTGTGGATCAGCGCTTCCTCGTCGAAGCTGCCACTGGTTTGAACCCCCACGAAGATGTGAGCGCGGCTGGGGTCGGCGAGCCGATAACTGAATTCAGTCAAGCTGCGCTGCCCTAGCAGGGTGCAGAACTGGCGCAGGCTGCCGGCTTGCTCGGGAATCTCCACCGCCAACATCGCTTCGCGGTCCTCGCTGATCTCGGTGCGTTCGGCGACGAAGCGCAGGCGATCGAAGTTCATGTTGGCGCCGCAGGCCACGGCCACCAAGGTCTTCCCCTCGAGCTTCCGGCGAGCGATGTCCGCTTTCATGCCCGCCACCGCGAGAGCGCCTGCCGGCTCAAGGATGGAGCGGGTGTCTTCAAAGACATCCTTGATGGCGGCGCAGATGGCGTCGTTGTCGACGGTGACCATGGCGTCAACGACCTCGCGGGCCAGCGCAAAGGTCTGCACACCGACTTCGCGCACCGCGACACCGTCGGCAAAGAGCCCCACCTGCTCGAGCTTCACCCGTTCCCCCAGGGCGAGCGAGCGGGTCATGGCATCCGCATCGACCGGTTCAACACCGATCACTTCGACGTTGGGCCAGAGGCTCTTGACGTAGGCGCCCACACCGGCGATGAGGCCGCCGCCACCCACGGCGATGTAGATCGCGTCAGGGGGTTCCGAGCACTGCCTGAGGATCTCGAGGCCGATGGTCCCCTGGCCGGCGATCACCTCCGGGTCATCGAAGGGGTGGATAAAGGTCAGACCGCGTTCATCGGCCAGTCGATAGGCCTCAGCACAGGCGGCGTCGTAGGTGTCGCCTTCCAGCACCACTTCCGCCCCGCGGGCCGCCACGGCTCTGACTTTCATCTCCGGCGTGGTCACCGGCATGACGATGACCGCCCGGCAACCGAGTCGCTGGGCGCCGAGAGCCACCCCTTGGGCGTGGTTACCGGCGCTGGCGGCGATGACGCCCCGTTCCAGCTCCGACGGGCTGAGGCTCACCATCTTGTTGTAAGCGCCCCGCAGCTTGAAGCTGAAGACCGGCTGCAGGTCCTCGCGCTTCAGGAGCACGTTGTTCTTCAGCCGCCGCGAGAGGTTCGGTGCGGCATCGAGCGGCGATTCAATGGCCACGTCGTAGACCCTGGCCCGCAGGATTCGCTGCAGCATCTCCATGCCGGAGCTCGGGTTCAGGGCAGAGCCGGTGGCTGTCATCGCGATTGGAAGATCACACCAGTGTCGCAAGCCCCTGACATCGGTCCAGGGGGGTATCGAATTCGACCCAGATGACGTCCTGCTGCGCGTAGGCTGAACCCCAATCTTGGCCGCAGGCATGCATCTCAGCGAGCTGACGCATCCCAATCAGCTGCATGGCCTCAGCGTTGCTGAGCTCGAAGGCATTGCCCGCCAAATCCGCGAGCGTCACCTGGACGTGGTGAGCACGAGCGGTGGCCACCTCGGCCCAGGCCTGGGGGTTGTGGAACTCACCCTGGCCCTCTATCAAACCCTTGACCTCGACAAGGATCGGGTCGTTTGGGATGTGGGCCACCAGGCCTATCCCCACAAGCTGATCACCGGTCGTTACAACGACTTCCACACCCTGCGCCAGAAGGACGGTGTTGCGGGTTATCTGAAGCGCTGCGAGAGCCCCTTCGACCACTTCGGTGCGGGCCACGCCAGCACCTCGATCTCGGCGGCCCTCGGCATGGCCCTGGCCCGGGATCAGCGCGGCGAAGACTTCAAGAGTGTTGCTGTCATTGGCGATGGCTCCCTCACCGGCGGCATGGCGCTGGAGGCCATCAACCACGCCGGCCATCTGCCCAAGACCCGCCTGTTGGTGGTTCTGAACGACAACGACATGTCGATCAGCCCCCCGGTCGGAGCCCTATCCACCCACCTGAATCGGATGCGGCACAGCCGCCCGCTCCAGTTCCTTCAGGACAACGCCGAGGAGGCGATCAAGCATCTGCCGTTCATGCACGGCGAGCTCCCGCCCGAGCTCAAGAACCTCAAAGAGAGCATGAAGCGGCTTGCCGTTCCCAAGTTGGGTGCGGTCTTTGAAGAGCTGGGCTTCACCTATATGGGGCCGGTCGATGGCCATGACATCGGCGGGTTGATCGAGGTCTTCCAGCAGGCCCACGCCCATGAGGGCCCGGTTCTGGTCCATGTGGCCACGACCAAGGGCAAGGGCTATGCCTTCGCCGAGGAAGACCAAGTGGGCTACCACGCCCAGAGCGCCTTCGATCTGGCCACCGGCAAGGCCTACCCCTCGAGCAAGCCGAAGCCCCCCAGTTACAGCAAGGTGTTTGGCCAGACCCTGGTCAAGCTCTGCGAACAGGACCCCCGGGTGGTGGGTATTACGGCGGCCATGGCCACTGGTACCGGTCTGGACTTGCTCGAGAAGGCGCGTCCCCAGCAGTATTTCGACGTCGGCATCGCCGAACAGCACGCGGTGACGATGGCCGCGGGCATGGCCTGTGAAGGTCTCCGTCCGGTCTGCGCGATCTACAGCACCTTCCTGCAGCGCGCCTACGACCAACTGATCCACGACGTCGGCATTCAGAACCTGCCCGTCACCTTCGTCTTGGATCGCGCTGGCATCGTCGGCGCTGATGGTCCGACCCACCAAGGCCAGTACGACATCAGCTATCTGCGCTGTGTGCCGAACTTCACGGTGATGGCACCCAAGGATGAAGCGGAGCTCCAGCGGATGATGGTGACCTGCCTCAACCACGACGGTCCAACCGCCCTTCGCATCCCCCGCGGTGAAGGGGAAGGCGCTCCCCTGATGGAGGAGGGTTGGGAACCCCTTGAAATCGGTCGCGGAGAACTGCTGACCGATGGCGACGACCTGCTGATCGTGGCCTACGGATCGATGGTGGCACCGGCGATGGCCACCGCTGGCTTGCTGCAGGAGCAAGGCGTCCGCGCCGCCGTGATCAACGCCCGCTTCCTGCGTCCCCTGGATGAGGCGCTGATCCTTCCCATGGCCCGCCGAATCGGCAAGGTCGTCACCATGGAAGAAGGCTGTCTCGCCGGTGGTTTTGGTGCCGCCGTTGTGGAGATCCTCAACGACCAGGACGTCCTTGTGCCGGTGCATCGGATTGGCATTCCCGACGTTCTCGTCGACCACGCCACTCCGGCCCAAAGCAAGGAGGCCCTGGGGCTCACCCCGGCTCAAATGAGCGAGTCCATCCTGAATCGCTTCGGCACCTTGAAGCGTCAGGCCGTGGGTGTCTGAGTCGATCCCCGCTCAAACAGTCTGGGATGTGCTGATCGCGGGGGCTGGTCCCTCGGGGTCTCGCTTGGCGCAGCAGCTTGCTGAAGCAGGGGCTTCCGTTCTTGTTGTTGAAGCCCTCGCAGATTTCTCAGTCAACGCGTTCAGCAGTGCGGCCCTTCCCCTGAGTGCCGTCCAGCACTGGCGGTTGCCCGAGCGGGTGATTGCGGCCCGTTGGGACCAGTGGCAGCTCTTGGGACCAGGAGAGCGCCAACGGCACTGGGCCGCCGCGTCCCCCCTCGGGGTGGTCTTGGACTTTGCGGCGTTGCGTCGCTGGTTGGCCGAGGAAGCCTGCTCCTCTGGTGCAGCCTTGCGGTTGGGCTGGCGGGTTTGCTCCTCCCAGACGCTGCCCACAGGGTTGGCTCAAACCGAACTGCGCGGGAGCGGCGGACAAACGGCCAGCGTGACCAGCCGGTTTGTGGTGGATGCCACCGGCGAAAAGCGCGTCTTGTTGGGCGATCCGGACCCGGCCCAGGGTGCCTTGATCAGCGGTGCCGGTGTGGAGTGGTTGATCAGGGTCTCCCCCGGTCAGTGGCAGGACTGGGCGGGCCGACTGAGTTTCATGTTGGGCAGTCGCTGGGTTCCCCAGGGCTATGGCTGGGTCTTCCCTATGCAATCCGGTCTTTTAAAGCTGGGCGTTTGCCGGTTGCAGGACGGCACGCGCCTTCAGCCGCCCCTGCATCAGCTGCAGCAAGCCCTGCTTGAGCGCCTCCAACTCAAGCCCAAGGCGGTTCTTGACCGCCATGGCGGTCTGATTCGCAGCACGATCCGGCGGCGTGAATCCCATCAACGGGGCGCGCTGTTGGGCCTGGGGGACGCGGTCAGCACGGGAAACCTGCTGGGTGGCGAGGGGATTCGTCATGCCCTGGCCAGTGCGGATGTGTTGGCGCCTCTGCTGATGGACGCCTTGGCGGGCCGGCCCAGGGCGCTGGCGTCCTACCCGAAGCGTTTGCGTCGTCGCCTGGGGTGGCGTTGGTCCTTAAGCGGTCGCCTCGCCAAGCGCACCTGGTTGGGACTCTCGGATGAGCGGGCCGATGGCCGAATCGACCGGTTGCTGGCTGGCCTCGAGGCCACCGCCAGCGCCGAAGCCTTGTCGCAGCTGTTGTTTGAGTACCGCTTTGAGCGCTACGGCCTGCGGGCCCTTCCTTATTTGATCGGACTGCGCTGAGGAGTTGGTTTCCAGGCAGCGAAAAGCCCCCCTGAAGCAGGGGGGCTCAAGCGGTTCCGTGAGGAAGGGATCAGACCACGCCGCGAGCGGCCAGGCCGAGGATGGCGCCCATGCCGAGGATGTGACCGAAGGAAGTGGTGGCCAGCAGCGCGGCGTGGCTCATGCCACCGAACATCGCTGCGTTGGGCAGTTGGGCCCCCTCGTTGGGGTACTTAATGGTGGCCTTGCCGATGCCGATGGCGATCACGTTGGCGATGATCATCACCAGGCCCACCTTGGGAGACCAGGCCACGGAGGCGGGGGCGATAGCCAGCAGAGGAGCGAGCATCGAAATCTTGGGGTGACATCTAATTGTCAGAGGGCCTCTCGCCAATGGCGCCCTCCGCTTAAGACTTGTTCACCCCCTTCTGCATAAAACCGAGCAGGATCATCACGTTGCTGATGGTCAAAAACAGCTCCGCTCCGCCATGGAGCGGGTCCACATCCGCGAGCTGGCGGCCATAAATGCCCTCAGCAGCGATGGCGGCCGCAATCGTGATCAGGACGAAGACCAAGGTGAAGCCAAAGCCCCAAAGGGCCAAGCGGGGAAAGCGCTTGGACCTCCAGGCCCACCAGAGAAAGGCCAGGTAGGGGAAGAGGGATGCCGCAAACAGTGGCGCGGGATCCACGTTGCCGAGAGCGCGCAGCCACTCACTGATGGCCGGAACCAGCCCGCTCATCCGAGCTCACTCCGTTTGCGCTGCAGATTCCAGGCCGCCCAAGCCATCGTCCCGTTGCCCAAGACGGTGCATCCCGCCTGCAGGACCACGAGTCCGTAGAGCTCCTCGGCGTTATCAAAGAGATGCCAAGTGCAGGCCGCCATGGCGCTGATGAGCGCTGGCACCATGGCGAGGGCGAGCCAGCTCCATTCCGGTTCGCCGCGCCGAAGCCCCCAGCGTTGGATCGCCAGCATGGCGAGCCCCCACTCCAGGACGGAAGCCAAGTGGATCCACCAGGTGGGTAGGGAGAGCGCGTGCATCCGCTGGTTCTAGCGGCGCCCGTTAGACGACGTGGGTGCTCAGATGCTCGAAAACCGTATGCAACACCTGGGCCATCTCCGGCTTGAGCTGGCAATCGGGGGTTGTCTTGGAGGCCAGCAGCAGCAACGCGCAGGCATCCACCAGCTGAGACGCTTCATCCGTCGTCAGGCTGATCAGATGCTCTTCCCCGCAGTGGGTGACGTTCAAGCTTGCTGCCCTACTAAGTGTCTGTAGCGCAGGCTACAGATGTATTCACTGTCCCTGAAAAGCGCGAGTATTTCTTCGGATTTGTTACGCCGATGGTGCTTCTTTTTGAAGGCCAAGGGTGAAGCTTTCACGGCGGTGAAAATCGGCTTCTTCGCCGCAGTGTTGGAGGGCCCAAAAACTGCAACCGACGCCCTTCTGTTCGATCACCGCGGTCAGTGATCCTTCGAGCGTCTTCTCGGCACGCAAGGTCTCCCCAAGATCCAGAGCGACCTCTGCCTTCAGCTGGACTGCGCTCCCCAAAACCTCCCTCTCAAGGCTCATTGCGCTGATCCCCATCCCTTGCTCCTGCCGCAGTCCCCGGCGGTATTCCTCCAAGCGATAGAGATTCCAATCGCCACTTGGACTGAGGTTGAACTCCCAATAGTGGGGTTCACCCGGGACGGCAAAAAAGGCCTCCAAACAGGTGGATTGCCAGAGGCCATCGAGCCGTTGGGGCGTGGCCGTTTGGCTCGGACAGACCAGCTCCTCTTGGGGGCCCTGGAGCCTGAATTGGAGCAGGAGCTGATCGCCGACCCAGCGGAGATGGCCCTCCAGGACAATCCCTTGGAGGCGTGCATCCTGTTGGAAGGGGTGCAGTCGCAGCACCGTTAGGCGGCTTCCACGCTGGAGGTGAGGCGATGCACCAGCGCTTGGAGCGGCTCCAACTGCTCTTCGATGCTCTGGGTCAGGGCAAATTGCACTTGGGCGCGCCTGAGGTTCTGGCCGTCTTCGCTGACCTTGAAATAGCGATCACCGTTGAGGTGATCGGTGAAGAAGCGCAGACCGAGCTCGAAACTGATCAAGCGTGCCGACTCGGGGATGAAGCGCAAATCCATTGCGGTCAGCATTGATCCAGCCGCTTCCAGATACCCCCTCAAGATCGCCTCGGCCAGCTCTAGATCAAACTGCACGCCCCGCAAATCAGTGGCCTCCTCACCCGCCCGGTTGCAGCAGGAGCGCAGGCAGTCGCCGATGTCGTAGTGCACCAGCCCGGGTTTCACCGTGTCCAGGTCAATTAGGGCGACGGCTTCGCCAGTGACCCTGTCGAGCATCACGTTGTTGATTTTCGGGTCGCCATGGATGGGGCGTTCCTGCAGCTCGCCGCGGGCCTTGGCCTGCTCGAGCACGGAGCAGAAGGACTCCCGGTCTCGAATGAAGGCGATGCAGTCACTCGTCTCCGCTGTTGGCTGGACTTCCGTGCGCACCAGGGCCTGGCGGTATTGATCCAAATAGTGCGGGGTGATGTGGAACCCCTCGAGGGTGTCGTGGAGCTCCCCTGGCGGAAGATCGCTGATGAGGTGGTGAAACCGACCGAGCCCCAGACCGAGTTGGTAGGCCTGCGCTGCGTCTTCGATCCGATCCACGCTTCGGGTGTTCTCGATGAAGCTCATGCAGCGCCAGACCCCACCCTCTGCGCAGCAGTACCAAGGCTCGTCCCGGCCGTCCGCTGGGGTGACTAGGCGTGGGTGCTCCCAGCGGCTGTCTCCGGGGCTGGGTTCTTTGCGCTGAATGTGGGCCTCCACGGTCTGGAGGTTCCGCATCACCTGCTCAGGGCAGGGGAACACGGCTGTGTTGAGCCGCTGCAGGACAACGCTCCCCGCTTGGGTCTCCACCAGGAAGGTGTCATTGACATTCCCGCTCCCCAGGGGGCTGACCCGCAGCACCGCACCTGGGGGATGAAAGGCTTCCGCCGCTGCCAAGGGGGCGTGATCCATCTCCCTCCCAAGCAGCCTTCAAATCAAGCTGTCACGGGAATGGACCAACAGACGGGAGTCAGGGTCAGCTGCTCGAGAGGTTGCGCTCAGCTCGCGGTGCGCTCGCGCTGGATTTCGCGCTGCAGCTGATAGCGAATCTGATCCGGTGCCTTGTACTGCCGGGGCAGACAGTTGTGCAGGGTTTCCAGCCGGCTCCAAACAAGGGTCTTTTCAATCCCAGCCTTTGAGCGGCCTTCCAGCAGCAGCTGTTTGAGTGCCTTGCGGTAGAGGAAGTACTTGGACTCCAGTTCGCCGATGGTGAGACCTTCTGAACTTGCTGTCATCTGAAGGCTCTGTACCAGCTTTCAACCTACGCGAATGCCTGGGTGCTCCGGGCGACAACGTTGCAGAGCCAAATCAGGAAGTTTTTGGCGGATTTCTGGTGGAACCGTCTGGGGGCGGTTCTCATGGACCCAACTTTGGGGCTGCCGCATGCTTGCTGCCGTTGCCAACGCCGCGCTGCTCTTGCTCTATGGAGTCGTCGGACTTCAGATGGTGCGGGCGTTCATCAGCCATCGGCGTCGCCTGCGCCAGAAGGCCAAACGACTCGTTCTGGAATTGGCCTACACCGTTGGTGAGCGAGCCGATCAGCCCCTTCGCCAGGACCGCGACCGGGATCTCGTCGCTTAGGTCGGCTTGGTGCTGATGACAGCAAAGAAGGGGTCTCCGGCCTGACCGAGCAGCCCCATCACGCCAGAGGCTTTTGTCGTTTCAGCGATTCGCTCGGCTGACGACCAGCCTTGGGCCTCCAGAACACTGGCGACATAGTCCAGGTGGTCTTGGTCGCTGCTGTCGGTCCAGATCAGCGGTGCCTTGGTGAAAAACATCCGATTGGAGAAGGCCACGATCACCTGGCCGCCGGGTCGGGTCACCCGCAGGAGCTCGCTGGCGATGGCTTCGGGGTATTGGAGGTACTGCCAGCCGGCGACGATCAAGGTGGCGTCAACGCTCGCGTCCGGCAGCGGTAGCTCTTGGTTCTGGTTGAGGTTCTGCAGCCAGTAGCTATCGAGGCGAGGGTTGGTCGCGAGCTCCTTTTCGTTGAGGCCGTGCCCGATCACCCGCTCGAGGGGCTTGTCCTCGGGGAGGTGGGAGACCCAGCTGGACATCAGATCCAGGACGACGGCGTTCTTCGGAATGCGCTCGGCGTACAGGGCGGTCAGTCGCGTCCGAAAGGCTGGATCGAGGTGGTGGACGAGCCGCGGTTCGGCATAAAAGAGGACATCATCGGAACCATCCCACTTGCGTCTCTGGGACTCCTCCAGCACCAGAACGGTCATGGCTCGTTGATTGGTGCGTGCAGTCTGCAACTTCAGTCCGAATGCTGTAGGCATGGGCGCAGCTGACTTGCCTCCGTGACCCGACCCGCCGGCCTGGTTCTTGCCGTTGCGTTGGCTGGATTCAGCGTCGCTGCTGGTGGTGTGGCCTGCTCCCCCCTGAGCGCACCGATCGCGCAGCCCGCGCCGCGGAGTTACCCGCGGGTCCCTGGGGATGCGAGCGCCATCGCCCGTCGCTTGGTTGAGCTGGAGACGTTGTTGCGGGATCCGGTAACACCGGCGGCTGACTTACCGGATTTGGGGCACCAGCAGCAGGTGATCTATCGGGTGTTGTCTGCTGATCGGCAGCGCAGCGCAGCGGTGATCCAACAGCTCCCCTCCCGTTGGCGTTCCGTCGCGGAGCGGCATTTGGCCGCGAGGCGGGCGTTTCTCGCCATGAGCAAGCGCCGCCCCACGCGGGTCCCTGCCTGGCGGATTATTCCGCCTGAACCCCTTCCCCAGCTCCTATCCCACTACCGCAAAGCGGAGGCGGCCACCGGCATTGACTGGGAAGTGTTGGCGGCGGTCAACCTGGTGGAAACCGGGATGGGCCGCATTGATGGTGTCTCGGTTGCCAATGCCCAAGGGCCGATGCAGTTCTTGCCGACCACCTGGGCTGAGGCGGGGATCGGCAAGGGCGACATTCGCAATCCCCATGACGCCATCCAAGCCGCGGCCCGCTACCTGGTTCGCCGGGGCGGTCTCAAGAGCATTCGCCGCGGCCTCTGGGGATACAACAACAGCGACCTCTATGGCGAGGCGGTCCTGCTCTATGTCTCCCTGCTCAAGGACGATCCCCAGGCGATCGTCGGTCTGTACCACTGGGAAATTCACTACAACGCCCAGCAGGGCGATCTCTGGCTTCCCGTTGGCTATGAGCAACTCCAGCCCCTGCCCGTTGAGCGCTACCTGCAGTTGAACCCACGCAGCGCTCCGCCTCGGACGCCAGGATGACCGGGCTTGAGCCCCGCGTTGTGACTGCCTCCGCCTCCGGATTCCAGCTGCCCTTAACGGAGCAGTCCCTGCGAGACCTCTTCACGAAGCCCTACGGCGCACCGGCCCCCAGCCATGAGCAGTGGAAGGCGGTCTACGCAGCGGATGTTCATTTTGAGGATCCGACCCAATCGCGCGATGGGCTCCAGGCCTACCTCGAGGCCCAAGACGGGCTGGTGAAGCGATGCGATGACGTCTACCTGGCGCCCCATGCCGTCGTCATCAACGGCCAAACCGCCTTCGTGGAATGGACGATGGGCCTCAAGATCAAGGGCATCGAGTTCGTCTACCCCGGAGCGACGCGTCTGCTCCTCAATGGCGACGGCTTGATCGTTGATCACCGTGATTATTTCGATTTCGTCGGTCCGACCTTTGCTCCAGTTCCTTTGATCGGCGGCTTCGTGCGCTGGCTCTACAAGCTCTTTGTGGACTAGCGCTCCTCGGCCAGCTCGGCTGCGATGACCGCTTGGCAGGTGCGCTCCATCAAGTCCTGGTAGCTGGGGTCATCGGGCCGGAGCTCAGCGGCGGTGCGCCAGCACTGGATCACGCCAGCTCGCACCGCACGACGCTTGATCAGGCGGCGCTGGGACCAGGGCACTGGAGACGTTTCCAGCCAGTCGTCGATACAGCTGTGCATCGCGGCGAAGACATCGACCATGACCTGGTCGCGTTCGGTTGTGGCGACCAGGTCGTGGGCCACCAGGCGGCCGGCCTCGATCCCGAGCCGATCACTGGGGGGACTCTCCTGGCTGGGGGGTGGCCCGAAGCGTTGATCCAGCCATAGCCCGAGCTGGATGCAGGCTTCCAGGCTGACGTCAGAGCAGAAGGAGGGAGTCATTGGATCGAACATCTGTGTAGGTCCTACCCGCGCTTGCTGCGCAGCCAGATCTCGAAGTCCATCGAGAACTTCTCGCGAAGGAACAGGGAAAAATCGGCCTGAGACATCCCCTCGGCTGCGGCGTCCATCGCTGGAAGGCTCCGTTGCCGAATCGCCTCCTCGACAAGGATGGAGATCGCTTTGGAGATGGAGTGCCGCTTCTCCTTGGAGAACGTGCGCACCCAGGCCGCCGCGCTCTCGCTAAGGATGACCTGGTGGCGTTCGCTGGCCAATCTGCGCCGAGACCCTACTCGCAATCCTACCCAGACTGTGTAGTTATCGCGAGGATTTGCGTGACTAGCTACTCGCCGATGTGTAGTGCCGCAGGGCAAAGCGCCAGAACCAGCGGCTCGCCAGCAGACTCCCGACCGCCATCAGCAAGGAGCCCGCGGCCCAGGGCCAGGATCCTTGGCCCAGTAGGGCCTGGGAGGGAACGGTGGTCATGAAGGCCACCGGCAGAACAAAGACGAACACCAACCGCAGCGCTGGCGGATAGGCGCTCACCGGGTAGCGCCCTGCGACGAGGGTGTAGCGGAGCACCTCGGTTGCATTCCAGACCTTCACGAACCAAATCGAGAGGGCCGCCAGCGAGAACCAGAGGCTGTAGAGGATCGCGGCGCCACTCAACAACAGGACGGAGCCCAAGACCAGCGCCTCCCCTTGGAGGCCCGTCCCACTCCGTTGGAGACCCAGCCCCACCAAAACGACGCCGGCCAGCAGGGCGGGGATGCCCCAGGGCGAAAAACAACGGAGGGAGAGCCAGAGCTGGCTGTCCACCGGCTTCAGCAGCACGAAATCGAGGGTGCCTTGCTGCACATGGTTGACGATCTTGCTGAGGTTGGGTTGCAGCAGGCAGCTCGTGAACCCATCCAGGAGGGTGTACAGCCCGAGGACGATCAGGGCCTCATTCCAGCCCCATCCCCCCAGGGTGGATTGCCCGGTGTAGAGCAACGAGAGCACAAAGAGGCTTCCCGCCAGATTCCCGCTGACGGCCAGACACTCCAGCACCAGGTTGAGCTGATATTCGCTCTCCGCCTCCAGCGAACTGCGCCAGAACTGCAGCACGGTGCTGAGGGTGCGGGAGCGTCTCATGCCCCCATCGCGCCGTAGCGGCGGAGTCCGCGTCGCCAGCTCAGCCAGCAGAGGGGGCTCAGCAGCCCACACCAGAGCATCAAGCTGAGAAAGCCAGCGCCGATATCCACGGGCAATCCCGCCAAGAGCCGGGCGGGGAAATCCACCATGGCCGGAAAGGGTGTGGCCAGGGCGACGGTTTTGATGGCCGGCGGGAAGGTGTCGAGCGGCGCCACCAAACCCGAGAGAAACAGATAGGGGATCACCAGGAGTCGATCCAGCGCCGCGGCGCGCTCGCTCCAAAAACACAGCATGCTGCTGAGGGTCTGCAGCAGAAAGCGGAGCAGGAACGCGCCCCAAATGGCGGCGATCCCCAGCGCCAGGTTTTCGGGAGTGGGCACCCAAAGCAGGGCCGGGTTCACCCAGGCCAAGGCCAAGAGCATCAGGGCAACGAAAGGAATGCGCGTGGCCTGTTCAGCGAGGTGCGCTGCGAAGTAACGCCACAGGGGTTGGAGCGGTTGCAGCAGGAACGGCGACAACTTGCCGCTGACCACGTCCTCCTCGAAGACATGGATCAGCCAGACCACGCTGAATTGCCGCACCAGAAAGGCCGCCACAAAGTAGTGACGCA
Organism: Synechococcus sp. LTW-R; assembly: GCF_014217875.1. NCBI lineage: Bacteria > Bacillati > Cyanobacteriota > Cyanophyceae > Synechococcales > Synechococcaceae > Synechococcus > Synechococcus sp. LTW-R. Next base: position 705,878 of record NZ_CP059060.1, on the reverse strand, counting down.
GCTGCCCAGGGTTCCATCCGGCCTGGCTGGCGGCCCCACTGTTTTGCCAGACCCCGAGCATGATCAGGGGCAAGACACCGGAGAGGGCCCACAGGGCAATTTCGGCGCGGTACTCGAGCATGTACGCGTACTGCGTACTCAGCAAGGTTCGGGCGATCCGGATCGCAGCTCGGGCGGAGGTCACGCTTCGTTCTCTCCCGCCTGTTGAAAGAGGCTGCGCATCAGGTCCTCGATCGGTGGATCGCTGACCTCCAGGTCCAATACGTCAAAGCGCCCGAGGAGCGCCGCGACGGTCTCGGTCAACTGCTCCCTGGGCACGAGCAGCTGCACCTGATGCTCTTGATGGGATTCAACGGTGCCAAAGGCCTCAAATACCTGCCGGGGCTGGGGCTGCTGGAGTTCGAGTCGCACCTGGCGATGGGGGGCCAATCGGCTGGTGAGCTCGCCCAAAGGACCGTCGTGAAAGAGGGCGCCCTCGTGGATCAGCAGGACGCGCTCGCAGAGGGCCGTGATGTCGCCCATGTAATGGCTCGTCAGCAGGATCGTTGCGCCTGTGCGCCGGTTGTAGGTGGCGAGGAAATCGCGAACCCGTCCCTGGGCGGTGACATCGAGGCCCAGGGTGGGTTCATCCAGAAACAGCACGCGCGGCTCGTGCAGCAACGAGGTCAGCAGTTCCGCTTTCATCCGTTGGCCCAGCGAAAGCTTGCGGACCGGGCGATGCAGCTCTTCGCCAAGTTCCAAGAGGTCAGCAAGCTCGCGGACCCGACGCTGCATCACTCCCTCGGGAATCCCATACACCGCAGCGTTTACCCGGATGGAGTCCCACGGCGGCAGATCCCAGATCAACTGCTGCTTGTTCCCCATCACCAGGGTGATGTCTTGCAGGAACCGTGCCTGACGGCGTTGGGGCTTGGCCCCGGCAACCAAGAGCTCACCGCCGCTCGGGTGAATGAGCCCGCTCAGCATTTTCAAAGTGGTGGTTTTCCCGGCACCGTTGGGACCAAGGAAGCCGACCATTTCCCCTTCTTCGATGGCGAAGTGGATTCCTTTGACCGCCTCCAGATCGCGGTAGCGCCGGCGCAGCAGATGCCGGAACGTGCCCTTCAGACCCGGTTGTTTTTCAGCGATCCGGTAGGTCTTGCTCAGGCCTTGGGCCAGGACGATGGGTGTGGACTGCGCGCTCAAGGTGCGTCGCTGATGCAGGCTTGGGCTTGCTCGAGGCCTTGATCGCTAGGCGCAATGCCGAGCTCCGTCTGGAGCTCCTGAGCCTGGCGAACGCGATCACAGGCCAGGTCGTTTTCACCGCGGTTGAACAAATCTTCAGCGTCCGCGCTTAGGGCCTGCAGTTGGCGCTCCTTCTCCAACCGCTCTTCTTTGCGCGCGTTGGATTCGGTCGGTGATGGCTCCCCGTTGGGACGGCTCGGTCTGTTGGCTGGAGCGCAGCTCACGACCAGGACACCGAGAGCGATGAGCCCAAGGGCTGTGCTCAGGAGCTTGCCCACCGAAGTCGTCATGACTGCACCTATCCCAACACCTTGGCTTGCTCCGCCGTGAGGCGTCCGGCTGCCAGCAACGCCTTCGTGATCTGCTCGATGTCCATCACGGCGTGGAAGTCGTAGCCCTTGGCCTTGAGTCGCTCCCGCGCACTTTGGTCGCGGTTGCCGCCATGGTCGATGAAGACGACGACATCGTTGACCTCTAGTCCAGAGCGCTCCAGCTTGGCGATCCCCTCGAGCACGCTGCCGCCGCTGATCAAGATGTCATCGACCACGACGACGCGATCAGCCTCCTGGAAGTCCCCTTCGATCAGGCGACGGGCCCCATGGGCTTTGACTTCCTTGCGGGGGTAGATCAGTGGTTTGTGCAGCTGCAGGGCCAGACCGGTCGCCGTGGGCAGCGCTCCGTATGGAATACCCGCGATTCGGTCAAACTCCAGCCCCTCCATTCGTTGGGCGTAGCCATGCAGGACCCGGTGGAAGAGGTTGGGATCCGAGATGATCTGCCGCAGGTCGATGTAGTAGTTGAAAACGGCTCCTGACGCTTGGACGTACTCGCCAAAGAGCAGGCATCCGATGTCGAAGAGTTCAACGATCAGGGCCGCCATCGGATCCGCCGTGCTCGGTCTGTCCGTCTGATCCGCCAACCAGAGGTCACAGGTCTCGGCTTCCTCGGAGCGGTGCTGCTCCATCCAGCTGGTCCGTCTGCGGTTGATGCGTTCCTTTAACGCCGCGGCTTGCTCGGCGAGATCGTCTTCAACCAGCAGGTTCTGCGGCATCGGGATCAGGAGCCCGTCTGCTGAATGGCTCAGGCCGGCCTCCAGCAGCCCGTCCACCCGCTCTTCTTCACTCCAGATCGAGCGCAACATCAAGACCCGCTCGGGTGCAGCCTGCCTGACCAGGGAGAGCACCTTGGGGTCGCTGGTGCCGACCTCGAGCAAGACCTGATCCGGAGTGCCCCAGAGCTGGCTCTCGCGAACGATCTGCAGGAACAGCGGGTCGTCCGCGTTGGGGTGGTACTGGATGCGTTTCGCCGCCGGGTTGGAGCTGCGGCAGGTGATCACCACGGCCTTATCCCGGTAGAGCAGGAACGGAGCGGCGATGTCCTGTCCCGCCATCGGCGAGAGGGTGACCGCATCGACGCCGAGGTCCTTGAACAGGTAATGGGCGAGGGCCGTGGAGGAATTCAGATCACCGTGCTTGGCATCAATGATCAAAGGGAGGTCCCGCGGCACCAGATCCCGCACCTCCAGCAGCAGCTCCAGACCGAGGGGGCCGAGGGCTTGATAGAAGCCCAGGCTCGCTTTGATGGCGCAGACGTGGGGACTGGTTTCCTCGACGACGGCCTTGATCCAATGGCGGGCCTGACTGAGGAACGACCGGTTTCCCATCCCGCGGCGCTGAGCCCAGCTCTGCAGCATCTCCGGGTTGGGGTCCAGTCCCGTCATCAGCAGGGACTGGCGCTCTGCGATGGCTTCAGTGAGTTGAACGAAGAAGCCCATCGCCCGCTGGCGGCTTGAGACGTTGTTAAAGGATCAGTGGCGTCCAGGGAAAGGGCATGACACAGCTCGTTGCAAACGCGCGGCAGTCTCATGTCCCCAACAGGGGCGTTGCCCGCCCTGGACGGCAAAGGTCCTCCACCGACAGCGGTCACGCGATTGAGCCTCAGGAGGCTCGCGAGACTCGTCGCTAAGCCCTGGCTTCACCCCTTCGCCTTTGCGATGGTTTGGAACCCGGTCAAGCCCCATGAGCTGGAACGAACTCGAGCGCTTGGTCGTTGACGCCGAAGACCGTCCGCACCTGCGGCGACTCCTGCGCCGCTGCAGCGATGACAACGCGCTGCTGCTCCAGGCTCGACTCTTGGGCTATCGCATCACCCGTGTCGATCTGCAGCAGGCCTGGCTGCAGCACCGCCAAGACGAAGAGCTGAACGCGCTGCAAGGCTGAGGGGGCTAGCTGCGGATCTGGCCTCCCCCGCTGGAAGCCGGTGGCGCCCCACGGTTCGATCCGATCGCTGCTCAACCTGCGTGAATCTCGAGCTCGATCAACGCTGTCTGGAACTGGCGGTTGCCGACCTCAGACATTTGCCCAGCCAGCACCGGGCCTTGGCGCTTCACCATCTGCGAGCCATCGACTCCGCCTTGGCCGACAAGCTCGCCTTAGAGCTCCTCTGGCTATCTAACTAACCCTCAGCAGTCCCTCGAGGCCAAGATGCGCGCCTGACCTTTGCCGTCGCGCTCGATCGGTTGGGGATCGAAGTCATCGGCGCTGACATCAAAGGTTCGGCTGTTGCACCAGAGGGTCAGCTGACGCTCGGTGTAACTCCCCAAGGCCCGTCCTTTCCCCTGCTGCATCGCCATCCCGACGCACTGGTCCTGCGTTCCCCAGACGCAACTCGCGGCCCCCAGCAGCCCGCCGATCAGGTTGGTTGCGATCTGTTGGCCCCGTTCGATCTCAAAGCGCCGGACTTCGTAGCGGCGGGCACCGAGCAAGGCATCTCTCGGCTCCTCGGGGAGGCGCCGGCTGAAGGTCTCCGCGGTGTCGACCGTCCAGTCGCCAATGGTTTGCCCGGGTTCCAGCTGGGAGCTCAAGCCGCGGGTTAATGCTTGGAAGCGGTCCTTGGGATAACCGTGGTGTTGACGGGAGATCCGTTCGTAATCGCCCATCTCAAACAGGAGATTCGCCGTCTGCGAGAAGTCGTCAACCTTGAGGGCGCCAACACGCATCAACCAGCCGAGAAAGACCCCCGTCCGCCAGTCGGCGGCCAACTCCTCTTGTTTGACGGTTAGACCCATCCCTCCACTGAAGGGACCGAGCCCCTTCTCTCGATTGACGTGATGCCCCCATTCGTGGGCGAGGACGGCGAGGTCAAGCAGGAGCAGCGAGCGATCACTGAGCCCTTTGGCGGCCCTGACGCTCTTGCGCAGGTCCAGGGCCATGGCGATCTGTTTGCTGGGCGGGCAATAGAAGGCCATCGGATGTTGCACCCGCTTGACCCCGCAGCCGTTGGCGGTGTCTCCGGCAAAGAGCAGCTGTGGCTTGACCTGGGTGCCCCAGTGGCGATGCAGCAGATCGTGGGCCGCGTTGAGATAGGGCTTGCGCTGGCCGGGAGCGCGCAGGCCATCCAGGGCCTGGGCTTCTTTTGCACTGGAGGCTTCCAGCACCGGTGGTGGCTCCATTCCCGGCGCCCAGGGTTCTGCTGCTGCGGCCAGGCCGAACCCGCTCAGCAGGGTGGCGAGGCCCAGAGTCTTGAGCCAGGAGCGTTGGTGTTTGGATCCCGTCATGGTCGTGATCGTGAGACCGCAGCAGCGGCGAGCAGGCCACCGGCAAAGCCGCTGGCGTGGCCGATCCAGCTCACCCCCGCCGGGGTGAAGACCGGCAGCAAGCTCGGCAGGACTCCGCCATAGAGCAGCAGGGCGCTCAGGGAGAGGACCAGACTGAAGGGCCGGCGCTCGAGCCAGCCAATCAGAAGGAGATAACCGAGCAAGCCGTAGACCACACCCGAGAGGCCGTGGCTGCCGTTCGGCCACCAGAGCCAGACGGGAATGGCGGTGATGAAGACCCCCAGCCAGATCGCGAGGTAGTCCCGTTTGCTTTTGAAGCAAACCATCCAAGACAGCGGCAGAAACAGGGTGCTGTTGGCCAGCAAATGGCCCCAGCCGCCGTGGCTGAAGGGAGCCGTCAGGATTCCCAGCGCGGACCCCCCGGGAACCATCGGCAGATTCCACTGCCCCCGGAACAGGAGCTGATCGATCCCCTCCTGCAGCCAGGCGATTCCCAGGACGACGACCGGGATCAGCAGGGTCGCCTTGAGCTCTGATTTCAGGACCATGGTCCAATCAGGTGGACGTCCATGACGGCCAGGGCTTCATCGGGGAGGCCCAGAAAGACATTCAGCCAGCTGTCCTGGCAGGGCGCAATCGTGGCGACCCCCACCAGACGTCCGCGGCCCTCACCATTGAGGGCTTGGCCCTGTCCACGGTGCCGTTGGCCCTGAACACGGCCGCTGGTCAAGGCCGTCTCGACGACCAGATCGGATGCTTGGTAGAGGGGTGCCTTGGCCGCTCCCAAGGTGAAGCGAAAGCGTGAGCGGAAGCTCAACTGCAGCTCGCCACTGCTGGGGTTGAGGCACCCCTCCAACAAGTCCGGCTCGATCTGGACGCTGATCCCTGGGGGTAGGGGCAGGCCGAAGAGACGGGCGGTTTGCCCATCGAGGGGGGGAATCGTGAGCCTGTCACAGGGAACCTTCAGCGGGACCAACCCCTGTCCGTTCGTTGGGGCGTGGACAACAGGCCCCCCGCCCCTGGAGGCGTCGTAGGCAAAGGGGGGAAAGCACCCGATCACGAGTTGGCAGCCGGCTCCCGTACGGAGCTGCCAGGTGCCGGTGTCAGAAGCCAGTGCGGAAGCGCTCAAGTTTTCCTTGGCCGTGCCAGTCGGCCAGGTCCTCGTATCCGCCGATCATCGTCCCCTCAATCCAGATTTGGGGCAGCGAACCGGCTTCGGGTGTGGCCTGCTCGAAGGGAATCCCAAGACTGCGCAGCATGCGCATGGCCCGGCTGGACCAGGGACAGCCTTCAGCCACCGCGAGCCGTACGCGGGGTTGATGGTCCGCGATGGGGCGGCTCGCCCTGCTGGAGTGATGCAGGAGCCCCACCAGCACATCTGCGCCTTTCAGCACCGTGCTGCCGTGCTCGAGGTGCCCTCCCCAAACCTGGCATTCAGCATCGGAGAAGCTCAGGTGGAGGTGCACGCCCTTGGGCGAAACCGTTCCCTGCAAGGTGATGATCTCCAGCTCACCGCTGAGCAGGGTCGGTTGATCCTTGCCGGGGCAAGCAAAGGCGGCTTGGCTGAGGTTGCCAACAACGCTCAGGACAAACCCCTCGGCCTGCTCCTCTTGGGCCAGTTGCTCGAGGCTCTTGCGCAGGTCGGCACCTGGACCCAGGTGGATCGCTTTGGGTTCCATGCCGTCGAAGACTGCGCTCAGGCGCCAATCTTTTCATTGGGGACCCATTGGGCCAGCCGCTGCTCGTGGCGAACGAGCTGATAACGGTTGAAATCCGTGGGTGAGCTGCCGTAGCGCAGCTTGAGTTCGTCCAGCTCCTGACGCATGGACTGCAGGACGGGGTTGTTCTCGTTCACTCCAGGAACTCAAACCTAAAGTCAATCTTAAGGGTCTCGAGCGAGATGCGCTAGTCCCCCTTGAGACGGATGTGGCTAGTGATGGGGTGGACCTATCGAAAGGAGCCCCGTGGAGATGGAAGAAGCCTTTTCTGTTGTGGCGCATCCCCAGGCTTTTGCGGCGGCGGGTGGCCTGCTGGTCTTGGCTGTGGCCTTGAGCATTGAGCTGAGCCTGCTGGCCCGCTTGAGCCTTCAGCGATCTGGTGGATCTCAGCCCCAGGCCCCGTCCGCCAGCCCCGAATCCTTCGACTGGATGTACGAGTAGGGGATCAGGCCAACAGTTCTCCCCCAAGGGCGAGGACCAGGGCGGCGCCGCTGACCCAGGCCAGCTGCCGCCAGGCCTGGGCCAAGATGACCAAACCGGTGGGGATCACGGCTGTTTGCGCGTCATCCCCCTAGTTGAACAGGGGTCCCCCGTTCGGCACCGTGTCCTGTGGCACAGGTCCTCGAGATGCAATGGGTGTGACTTCACCGAGCGATGACTCCTGGTCGGTTGAGGCCCTCACCCCCGAGGACCGGCGCCGGGTGATTGACGCCCTGCGCTACGTCGGCCGCGATCTTCACCACCGCTCCTTTTCGGTGAGTTCCGATCGGCGGGAGTTGCTCTGGCAGGAAATGGATGCCTGTTTGCAGCTGGCCGATCAGCTCTCCGCCAGCCCAACCCGCCAGCCCGCGCTGGACCGTCTTTCGGATCCGGCGGCCCGCCCCTGCACGTTGATCACCGGGGCGTCCAGTGGCATCGGTGCCGCCTTGGCCACCTCCTTTGCCCAGCGCAGTGAGGTGCTGGTGCTCGTGGCTCGCCGCGGCGACCGCTTGGAGTCGCAGGCCTTGGCCTTGCAGGAGCGTTTTGGCCTGCGGGTCGTACCCATGGCCCTGGATCTCAATGCCCCGCAAGCCGTCGATCAGTTGTTGGCCCGTCTTGCGGCTCAGGGTCTCTGGGTGGAGACCTTGGTGAACAACGCCGGCTTTGGCCTGCGCGGGACCTTTGAAGCCTCCTCCTGGGATCAACAGGACGGGATGCTTCAACTGATGGTTCGCGTTCCCACGCAGCTGACCCGGCAACTGCTGCCTGAAATGCAGCGGCGCGGCCAAGGCTGCATCTTGAATGTGGCGTCCTTGGCGGGACTGATCCCAGGGCTGCCCGGGAGCACTCTCTACAGCGCGGTTAAGGCCTATTTGATCCGTTTCTCCCAATCGCTGGCGGCCGAGAATGCCGGCTCTGGGATCCGGGTCATGGCCCTCTGTCCCGGCTATGTCCATACGGAATTTCATGCGGTGCTTGGGGTGGAAGAGCGCATGCAGCGGCTACCTGGCCTCTTTTGGTTGACGGTGGATCAACTCGTGCAGTGGACCGAGCGCGGTCTCAAGGGGTCCCGTGTTGTTCTCGTGCCAGGGCGGGTCAATCGTGTGATCGCGGCCCTCGCGCAGTACCTGCCTCTGCGCTGGGCGAATGCCCTGAGTGCGGCATTCTCAAGGCGCTTTCGGAGTCGGCCTTGAGCCTCGCTGTGGTTTGGATGCAGCTGGGGCTGTTGGCGGTGGCCCTGGTCGCCAATGCCCTTTCGGCCCTCGCTGGAGGGGGTGCCGGCTTGGTCCAGTTGCCGGCCTTGATCCTGTTGGGACTCCCTTTCCCGGTGGCCTTGACCACCCACAAGGTGGCGAGTGTCTCCCTCGGGGTTGGCGCCAGCCTGCGTCATGCCCGTGAGAGCAGCCTCAATGCGCGCCTCTCGGCCCTGATTCTCCTGAGCGGTTTACCCGGGGTCTGGCTCGGGGCTCGAACGGTCCTCGCATTGCCCGCCCAGCTCTCGACGCTTCTGCTTGGCCTGTTGACCATCGCGCTGGGGGCCTATTCCGCCTGCCGACCGCAGCTCGGTGCCTCTGCTCGCGAGTGCCCTTGGACGCCCAGACGCGCACTGCTCGGAACCGTTGTGCTGTGGTCCATTGGCTTCCTCAACGGCTCGCTGACCTCGGGGACGGGGCTCTTTGTCACCCTCTGGCTCGTCCGCTGGTTTGGTTTGGACTACGGCAAAGCCGTGGCCCACACCTTGATTTTGGTGGGGTTGTTCTGGAACGGGACCGGCGCACTCACACTCGGGGTGCAGGGGCAAATCGCCTGGAGTTGGTTGCCCATGCTCTTGCTGGGCTCCTTGGCCGGTGGCTACCTGGGGGCCCACCTGGCGCTGAAGCAGGGATCTCAGCTGGTCAAGCGGGCCTTCGAAGTGCTCTGTTTATTGATGGGGGTGTCGTTGCTCGTGAAGGCCTTGGCGGCCTAGCCGGCGAGGGCCGTGAACAGGCCAACACTGCAGCTGGTCAAGCTGACGGCGATCAGGGGGCGGATCCAATCGGGCATGGTTGCTCCTCTTGTTGAAACCAGAGTCGCTGAGCTTGTCTGGGTTGTCGGTGCGTGTCGCTACCACCCGTTGCTGATGTCTCGCTCCTGTCGATGACTGCTTCTGTGCTGCAGCTGATTGATCAAGACCTGTTCGATCAGGTGGCGGGTCGGGCTCGCGAGAGTGAACGACAACGGATGAATTTCAACCTGCATCAGGAGAGTGACTTGGTGCAGCGTTTCTTGAATGTCATGCAGCCAGGGACCTACGTCAGGCCCCATCGCCACTGCCGTCAGGGCACCGGCGAGGGATTCGAATGCTTTGTGGTCCTGCAGGGCTCGATCGGCGTTCTGCTCTTTGACCAGAACGGCCTCTGCATTCAGCGGCAGCGACTGGATGCGGCGGGACCCGTTCGCGGTTTGCAACTCGCTGAAGGCGCCTTCCATTCACTGGTCGCCTTGGCGGACGACTCCGTGATCTTTGAACTCAAGCAAGGTCCCTACCAACCCTTGGCGGATAAAGATTTCCTCAGTGGTTTTCCCCTGGAAGGGGAGCTTGAATCGGTGCATCAAGAAGCGCAGTGGAGGAGCTTGTTTGATGTCTGAGCTCGCGGACTTCTTGCAATGGAACACGCCGAATCTGCTGGCTGATGAAGTCCGCGAAGCCAGTTGCCATTGGTTGCTCTTAAACGGTCTCGGTCTGGAGGCGGGTCCGTCCAAACCCTGCGCTGATCTTCAGTCCCTGGTGCTGCCCATCAGGGATTGGCAGCTCTCGATCAGTACGGCCGGGTTCTACAGCGCCGCGGACCAGGCCACGCCGAACAGCGTGCAGTTCCGGATCCCCCGCGGCGAGGCCAACACCCTGTTGTTTGGCTTGTTGGGAGAGAGCACGGCTGCACCGGCCCATCCCCTGGATCCGCAGCAGTGGTGGTTCTGGCTGGTTCCCATGGCCAAGTTGCATCCCGACCGCCAGTCGATTGGTTTGAACCCATTGATCCGCGCCTTTGGAGAGGGACTCAGCTTTGGCGACCTGCTGGAGCAACTGCAACCGCAAAGACCGGTGTTTCGGATCGTCCTCGACGAGGAGGAGGCGACGGCGAAGTCCACGGATCCGATGGTCGGCCAGGAATTCGAGAGTTATGACGCGGCCTACGACGTCTTGGAGCGTTACTACGCCGATCTCTGCTGCTCGGATGAGCGCAGCTACTACCGCATCGTCGAGCAGTCCGCCTGATGCCGGTGAAGTGCTTCCAGCGTTGATTCCGCCAGGGGTCTGAACTGCTGTAGTGCTGAGCTGAACCCCTGGCCAGAGGCCAGCGCGTTGGCTGGGAAGAGCGCCAGGTCTTGCCCTTCCATCAGTTCAAGCGCGTGGAGCGGTGTCTGGAGTTGGGCTCGGAACACATGGCGAATCTTCTCGGGACTGCGCGAGACGTACCAGGGCTCAACGGCGCCCAGCTGCAGTCGAATTTCCTCCCAGAGTTCGCGGCGTAGGGCCTCCTCCGGCGACTCCCCGGGTTCGAGGTGGCCCCCAAAGAGGCCCCAGCAGCCAGGGGCAACGATTCCAGCGATGTCATCACGCAACTGCAGTAACCAGCGCCCTTCGTGCTCAAGAACCGCCAAGGCCACCTCCACTGGAGCGGGGGACTGGGTTGAGCCCTGGGTCTGCGTCATGCCCCTGATGATGATGAAATCGTTGCGGCTGTGCCTGTGCCGAGTCTCCAGTGGTTTCAGCGGCTCGGACTGGGGTGCCTCGTGGCCGCTGCTACGGCGTTCCCTGCGCGGGCCATTGAAGAGGTTCTGATCGAGCTGCCGCTCTTGGACTCGAGCTTCAGTGTTCGGGTGAGTGAGCTGAAGAGTCCCCAGGCCCTGATGGCGGGCCGGAGTGACCTCGCTGAACTGGATCGTGCCTCCAATGGGGCCGTCAGTCAGGTCCTGCTTCAGCTGCTGCAGCGGCCCATCCCGATGTCCCTGAACCGTCTGGCGGATGGTTCGGTGGGGTCACCGTTGTTGGAGCAGGCCCTGCTGGTGGTCTCCTCCCTGGGCACGATCGAGGGGCGGAGTCCGGATCTATCCGGTCAGACCTTTCGGGCTGCCTTGCATCAGGCGATGGCCCACTCCACAACCGGTGCCCCCACCCTGGTGGAACTGATCGAAGCTCTCCCCGGTCGACGGGTTCGCTTCAACTTCGGCCAGGTGCGCACGATCCTCGGCCGCATGCTGGCCCAGCGCACCCAGGCCAACCGCCTCTTTGCCGAGGCGTCCCCTGAGGTGCTCCCCGTCGCGCCAGTTCCGGCGACGCAAGCCCTGCCCACCCATCAACGCCAGGCGCGTCTGTCGGTCCGCCATCGCTCCTCCCCCCTGGAGGTGGTTCTGCTGCAACCGGCTCACGGCGGCAATGGGCGGTTGGTCCTGATCTCCCACGGGCTGTGGGACAGCCCCAAAAACTTTGTCTCCTGGGCAACGCTGCTGGCCTCCCGTGGTTACACGGTCGCGTTGCCGCGCCATCCCGGCAGCGACAACCGGGAGCAGATGAAGATGTTGACCGGTGCGGTGCCGCCCCCGAAGCCCGTCGAGCTGGCCCTGCGTTTTCGTGATCTCAGCGCGGTCACCGACGCGGTTCAAAACGGCCAACTCGCTGGGGTGTCCGGCGTCAATGCGGATGCCGTCGTCGTCATCGGCCACTCCTGGGGGGCGACGACAGCGCTGCAGCAGGCCGGCTTGGTTCCCCAGTCCGCAACCTTGAAGAGCCGTTGCCCCCAAATCGACAACCCCCAGCGCAACGTGAGCTGGACCCTCCAGTGCAGCTGGTTGGAGGGTGTCAAGCAGGCCGCTCTCCACGATCAGCGGGTGGTGGCCGCAGCAGCCATCTCACCGCCGATTTCGCTGCTGTTCGCACTGCCGGAACTCCAGGCCAGCAGTGCTCGCTTGCTCGTGGTCAGTGGCACCCATGACTGGGTGGTGCCACCCGATCCTGAGGCGATCAACCCCATGCGTCAGGCCATTCCCTTTGGTCACCAGCTCGTCCTGGCGAAGGGCGGTGACCACTTCAATCTGCGCCCCGGTGGCCAGAGCAACGGCGGTGTTCTTGGTCCGTTGCTGTTGGCCTGGGTCGATGCGGCCTATGGCGCGGGGGACGCACTTCCGCCGCGTCAAGGCGCCGAGCCGCTCCTGGCGGTTGGCCCTTGGGGCAATGCCTTGATCCCGCTCAAGGATGTGAGCCCCACGCTGCGCTGATTGAGTCGATTGACCTATCGCGTCCTCCCGCCGGCTTCGGTTGGATGGCGTCGAAGCCTCCTCACACAGCCCGACCCGGGCTGTTTTTATGGCTTCAGCAGCGGTATGGCCTGCCGCCAGCCCCCCTGCTCCAGCACGGCCATGGGGGTCTCAAAGCAGGCACTCAGCGTGTCGCTGGTGAGCACGTCCGCGACGGAGCCGTCGCCCACGATGCTCCCCTCTTTGATCAGAACGGCGCGTTCGATCTCGGGAATTACCGCATCCAATTGGTGGGTCACCAGCAGCACCGTGGTCCCCTGCTGGCTGAGCTGCCGCAGGCTGGCGAGCAGTTCGTGTTTGGCCTTGAAGTCCAGGCCGTTGATCGGTTCGTCGAGAACGAGAACCTCCGGCTGGTGAATCAGGGCACGACCGAGCAGCAACCGCCGGCGTTGTCCATCGGAACATTCGCCAAACGGGCGTCCTTGCAGATGGGTCAGTCCGAATTGCTCGAGTTGCTCAAGGGCTTGAGCGCGCTGTTGGCCTGTGGGCTGTTGGGGACGCCCTAGGCCGACTGAGCCAAAGACTCCCGAGAGAACCACGTCTTCCGCAGGGACGCTTGGGATGTAGCTGGCTTGAAGCGCGCTCGAGACAAAGCCAATCCGTTGACGTAGATCCCAGAGGTTGACGGTGCTGTTCCCGAAGAGCCGGAGGGCTGAGTCTGGTTTCACAACCGGGTAGAGGCTGCGACTGATCAAGTGGATCAAGGCGCTTTTGCCGGCGCCGTTGGGACCCAGCAGCACCGTGGGTTCACCGAGCCGCAACGTCAGGCTTAAGTCCTGGAAGACGGGCCTTGAGCCGAGCCAGGCCTCAACGGCTATGGCTTCGAAATAGGGGGTCGCGCTCATCCCACCAGCATCGGCGTTTTCAAGGCGGATAGGTTGATGGGGTGCACCCGTTCTTCCTGCTGGAGCCCGGTGATGGTTTGGTGCTCTGCGGTGCGAGCGGTCAGATCACCCATGTGGATCGAAGCGCCCAGCAGCGGTTGGGCCACCATGCCCAGGAGTGGTGCGGGCAACCCATCCGCGACTGCTGGCCCGAGCTGGCGGACCTGATTGTTCAAGAGCACCGGCGCCTCGCCGAAGGGGCCAGGGACCATGTCCTGCCCCTTCCTCACCCCACTGGTGTGGAGTTGGCCACGCGCATCCGGCTCTTTGCCTCGGACTCTGGCTTTGGGGTCGGTGTGTTGCGGCGCCGGGCCCAGCGCCTGGATGCTGCGCCGGAGGAAACCAACGAAGACGCCTATCGGCGCCTGCTGGAAGGGGTGCTGGATACCGCCCAGGACGCTGTTCTGGTGACCCTGGCTGAACCCTTGGACGCCCCTGGTCCAATCATTGTTTACGCCAACAAATCCCTGTTGGAGCAGACCGGCTACGCCCTGCATGAGGTGTTGGGCCGCAGTCCGCGTTTGTTCCAAGGGCCTGAAACCTCAAAGGAGAGCACGGCCGCGCTGCGGGCGGCGATGGACCAGTGGAAGCCCGCGACGATGCAGGTCATCAACTACCGGCGTGATCAATCCACCTGTTGGATTGAGCTCAAGGTGTCACCCCTGTCCGATTCCTCGGGCTGGTTCACCCATTGGGTGTCCGTCCAACGGGATGTCACCGACCGGGTTCTACTCAAACGCCAGCTCGCCCAAGAAGCGAGGTCCCTGGCCGACCGATTGGACAGCAAGCAGGAGGTCACCGGCTTCAACGTTGCGTCTTCGCCCTAGGCCGCGCCCGTTGGACCGATTGCGGACCTGACACCCGCAACCTGAGCGCTGCTTTACGTCTCTTTACAATTGACGCACTGGGCTTGATCGGTTGCTGTCCCGCGTTGCCATCGATGTTGTGAGCACCGTCTTTGGTGTGCCCCTCAGGCAGCTCGTCCTCGCCTGCAGCTTCGCGCCTGCCTACCTGCCGGCGTTGACATCCCCCTGATCGCGGCCATTGTTGCGGCAGCGATTCGCGAGGGAGATGCACAGCCTTCCTTTTTTGGGTGACGAGCGCGTCAAGGTCACCTGCGACATCCGCCGCGTTCATCTAGCTCGTTTGGATGCCCTCAAAGAGCAGTGGGGCTTGCCCTCCCGTGCTGCGGCTTTGCAACGTCTTCTCGATGTTTGTTTCTTAGGTGACATCAGCCTGGATCAGTGCCACTAGGTTGCGCCTGCTGCATCTCCTGGCATGACACTCACGGTCCTCAAGTTCAGCTCCGAGGATTGCGGCACCTGCCATCGGATGAGTCATTACGACAGCAAGGTCGCCGAAGAGCTGGGGTGCACCTTTGTCAGTGTGATGCTGCAGGACACGGAGGCCTACCGGAAATACCGCAAAGTTCTCTTGGCGCAGTACCCCAATAAAGAAGGAATGGGCTGGCCGACCTACCTAGTTGTCGAAGACCCAGAAGGCGAGTTCAGCATTAAGGGGGAGATCAAAGGCGGCATGCCGAAGGGCGATTTCAGGACCAAACTCTCGGCACTGCTTCCCAATCTTTGAGATTTCTTCCGGGCCTTAACTTGATCACTGGTCCTGAGAACGCTCTAGTGGATTCGATCCACTGGATTCATCCGTGACATCACAGCAGCCTCCGGCCTGGATTCATCGCGGTTGCCGCATTGCGCTGTTGGATCACCCCGATCAGCGTCACTGTTTTGAGATTCGCCACCGCAGTGGTCTCTCCCTTGGCACCTGTTCCTCCCTTGATTCAGCCCGGGAGCGGATCGATGAGGAATTGCCGCTGCTGAGGCAGCGCCTGGTGGCCGCTGCCTAGCCCTGGCATCGATGCGAAACTGGGGTTCGCGTGTGGCCGTGCTGTGCCCCAGTCCGTTCTGCTCTGCGGCTACTACGGCGAACACAACCTCGGGGATGACGCCCTGCTGCAGGCGTTTCTTGGGGAACTCCCCCAGTCCCTCACCCCTGTGGTGACGGCCTTTGACGAGAGCCAAGTGCAACGGCTGCATGGCGTTGAGACGGTGCAACGGCGGGACCTGAAGGCGGTTCTCGCTCGCCTGCGCTCCTGTCAGGCCTTGGTGCTGGGTGGCGGCAGCCTGTTGCAGGACAGCACGAGTTTCAAGAGCCTGCTCTATTACGGCGCTCTGATCACGGCGGCGCGCCTGCAGGGCAAACCGGTCGTGCTTTGGGCTCAGGGCTTGGGCCCGTTGCAACGCCGGCGCAGCCGTGCCTTCGTCCGTCTCCTGTTGTCGTTGACCACGGCCGTCAGTTGGCGTGACCCGGAATCGGCAACCTTGGCTCGGCGTCTGGGCTGTGATGGCGAGGATGCCGGTGATGCGGTCTGGCTCCTGCCCCAACAGCAGTGGCTGGGCCGTGGAGGCCCGATTGTGGTCTGCTGGCGTCCGACGCCGTTGCTCCAAGGGTCCGATTGGAGCCCCTACCTCGAAGCGCTCGATCAATTGGCAGCCCAGACCGATCGCGAGGTGCTCTGGCTTCCCTTCCACCGTGAGCAGGACCGTTCCCTTCTCGAGCAGTTCCGCAACGAGGGCCTGATCCCTGAGGCTTTATCCCGCCGTAGCCGTCAACTCCAGGCAGAGAACCCCAGGGAGGCGATGGCGGTCTTCCGTTCCTCTGGGCTGGTCCTGGCGATGCGTCTGCACGCCCTGATCCTGGCGGCACTGTCTGGTGCGCCGGTCTCGGCCTTGAGTTATGACCCGAAGGTCAAGGCCTGCGCCGATCAGTTGCGCTGTGATGCCTTGGATCTCGCCTCTCGCTCGGCGGCATCCGACTGCTTGCAGCAGTGGAGCCGAAGCCTGGACCAGCCACCGCAGAGCGCGGTGATCGCCTCGATTCGCTCGACCTTGGAACTGCACCGTCGGGTCTTGACCAGCGCCCTATGCCGCTGATCCTCTGGCTGGCCAGCGCCAGCAGTGCCTGTTTGCTGCTGTTGTTGTTGGCCCTTGAGCTGCAGCTGGGGCGTGCGCCGCGGCTGCGGGCGAGTGACTCGCGCGAACGGCCCGAGGGTTGCAGCTGGCTGCGGATCCTCGTGCCGGCCTACAACGAACACGACAACATCGCGGACTGTCTCCAGGCCATCGTCGCTGCGGCACCGACGGACTGGCCGATTGAGCTCGTGGTGATCGACGATGCCTCCAGCGACGACACCCAAGCCCTGGCCGAGGCCATGCGCGAAGCCTGCCCGCGCACGGATGTGCGTTGGAGAATCCTGCAGGCCGGTCCCCGTCCGCATGGCGAGCGTTGGTCAGGCAAGAACTGGCCCGCCAGCGTCGGCGCTGCCCTGTCCTGGCCCGAGGCTGATCCCGCATGTCAGTGGCTGCTCTTCTTGGATGCCGATGTGCGTCTGCGGCCAGGGGTGATTGAAGCGGCCCTGCAGGAGGCGTGCGCGCAGCAGAGTGATCTGTTGACCCTGGCTCCCCGCCTGGAGTGCAGCTGTCTGGCGGAGTGGTTGGTGCAACCGATTGTGGCCACGTTGCTTGGCCTTGGTTTCCCAATTCGCCGCAGCAACGATCCGGATGACCCAACGGCGTTTGCGGCGGGGCCGTTCATGCTGTTTCGCTACTCCAGTTATTTAGCCATCGGCGGTCACCGCGGCGTCGCTTCGGAGGTCGTCGAAGATCTCGCCTTGGCGCGCAAGATCAAGCAATCCCAGTTGCGATTGCGTTACCTGCTTGGCATAGATTTGGTCGATCTGCAGATGTATCGCAGCCTCGCCGCCCTCTGGGAAGGCTGGACCAAAAATTGGTTTCTTGGGGTGGATCGCAACGGGTTCAAAGCGGTTGGGAGTGTTGGTGTTGTCCTCCTGCTCTTTGCGGCACCTTGGCTCTCCGCAGCGGTTGTGCTGCTGCAGTGGTTGCTGCTGGGTTCTGTACTGAGGCCCACCCTGGCCGCTGTACTGGCGTCGTTGGTCCTTGTCCTGGCCATCCGTCTTTGGAGTGCCTGGCGCTTTGGCACACCGATTCGGTATTGGTGGTTGAGCTGGCTTGGTGCACTGCTCATCGCCGCGATTGTTCCAGCCAGCATCTGGAAGACGACCACGGGCCGTGGCTGGACCTGGCGGGGCAGGCAGCTCGAGGGCTGATCTCCAGAAATTCGCCATTGGGTAGCCCAGCACACGGCTCGTCGATCACGGTGTGCGGTTCATTAGGGCATAGCTCGGCAGCCCAATGGCGTCATCCCAAGCTCAAATGTTTGAGCTGATTCCCTACGAGAAATTCCGCGATACGCCGGCTGTTCGTTTCTTCGACATCACGGTCGCTGAGTCCAACGCCCGCGATTTGGTCATCCACAGCGGGCCAGCCGTGAGCCCACCCGATGAGGCCAACACGGGGGCCTGGCAGTTTTATTTGCACCCGCACCAGGAGGACAACCTGCTGGCCCTCACGGGCGGGCGCGTTTTTTATCTGGTCAATTTCGCTTGGAGTTATCCGTATCACATTGTTCGTCTGGACACCGGTGGCGACATCCTGCGGATTCCACCGGGAACGTTTCATCGTTCGATCTCCGATGAGGAGGGTTCGGTCGTCCTCAACCAGGCCATTCGTGAGCCTGGCGCCTGCGTGGCCCGTGAATTCCGTGTGTACAACAGCAGGCTGATTCCTCGGCTGTTCGCGACAACCCATCGCACGGCTCCCCTACCCAAGCTGCACGGCGTCAGCTGGTAGAGCCGCTAATGGCGAGCGGCTGGACTGAGCAGTTCGGCCTCGATCTCCCAGCTCAAGCTGCTCTGCACCCCGGTCGGGCCGGAGAAGGTTCCGCTCACTGCCGCAGTCAAGTCTGATTTGGAGGAGGTCACCACGGGGATGTAGCGGTCATCCACCGCCCCTTGTCCGCTGGCATCAAATCCACGCCAACCGGCTCCCTGCAGGTAGACCTCCGTCCAGGCATGGAGGTCGTAGCGGTCCGGCTTGGGCTCCACCAGGTGATAGCCGCTGACGAAACGAGCGGGCAGCCCGAGACTGCGGCAGCACTCGATCATCAGCATCGCCAGATCACGGCAGGAGCCGATGCGCTCCTTGAGGGTGCGACCTGCCGGCCAAGCGGGTCCTTGATGCCGTTGGGTGTACTTCACCCGGTCCTGAATGATTTCGATGAGTTGTTGCAGAAAGCTCAGGCAACTCCCGTCGCTTCCCGTGAGCGCTTCCTGGGCGAGATCGACGGCGGCGGCATCGTGTTGGCCATTGGGCAACCAGCCTTGGAGGTTGCTCATCAAATCGGGATTGAGCCTGCCGATGGCGAGTGGCAACTGCAGCATGCTCTCGTCCAAGCACGCCTCAATCAGTGGTGGCGTGAAGGTTTCCACCTCACTGGTGGCGACCACCTGAAAGGCCTCTGTTTCCTGAAGGAAGCGCGCCCGCGTAATCGTGTCCCCCCCTGCAGCCATGAGCTCGTAGAGCTGACTGGGTTCGGGGCTGATCTCCAACTTGAAATCAATCAGGCGCTGGAAGCCGTGGGGCCTGGGCCGCAGGCAAAAGCGATGGGGGCCCAGCAGGACGGGTTGGCTGTAGCTGTAGTTGAAGCGGTGGATTAAGCGGGCGTGCATGCCAGATCTTGATCGGAAGCCGTGGTGGGTAAAGCGCTCTGATTCATCGGGATCACCGTGTCATCCTCCGGGCTGAGGCCTCCGGGGAGAACGAAGTAGCGGTCGTGAATCAGGTTGTGCAGCTCGTTCAAGTCCTGCTGCAACCCGTCAATGGCTTCATGCAGCCCTCCGGCGATCAGCTTGTCGATTTTGGTGTAACTCCAGCGGGCCTGGGTCAGTCCCACCCTGCACTCCAGGTCATCGGGGGTTCCCGGAGCGGATTCGCGGCCGATCAGCTGGAGGGTCTCGTGGATTCGCTCCAGGCAGTAGCGAACCGAGCGCGGGAAGAGCGGGTTCAGCAGCAGAAACGCTGCCACCCCCTCTGGCGAGATGTCACCGACATTGGATTGGCGGAACATCTGATAGGCGCCGGCACTGCGCAACAGAGACATCCACTGCAGTTCGTCGAGCACGCCACCGACGTCATCGGGACTGGGAAGCAGTAGGAAGTACTTCACATCGAGGATGCGTGTCGTCTTGTCCGCCCGCTCAATCAGACGGCCAAGTCGGCTGAATTGCCAGGAAAGGTCCCGGCTCAACGTGGCATCCGTGATGCCATAGAAGAGCTGACAACCACGTCGAATCTCCCGCAGCTGCTCCTGGGTTGGTTCCTCCCAGAACTCCTCGTTTTCCACCAGGGTCCAGTAGAGACCGTTGAGGTGCTCCCACATCTCGCTGGTGATCACATCCCTGATCTGCCGGGCGTTCTCCCGGGCCATGGCGATGCAGTTGACGATGCTGCTCGGGTTGGCCTCCGCCCGCACCAGGAACTCGACCACCTCCCGAGCCCCACCACCGGGGTACACCGCATCAAAGAGGGTGCGATCTCCACTGGCATCGATCAGGGGTTGCCAAGGTTCTGCACTCCCCGGAGGACAGTCCAGGGCCATCGCCTCACTGACCTCGACAAAGCGGGAGATGTTCTCCGCCCGCTCGATATAGCGGTTAATCCAATACAGGGAGTCGGCAACACGGCTCAGCATTGGCCGTCCTCCACGATCCAGGTGTCCTTGCATCCACCCCCCTGGGAGGAGTTCACCACCAGTGATCCGCGCTTGAGGGCGACGCGGGTCAAGCCACCGGGTGTGACCCAGCTGCTTTTGCCACGGAGGATGTAGGGCCTGAGATCCACGTGGCAGGGATACAACTCCCCGTCACTCAGCGAGGGGACTGTCGAGAGCTCCAGCGTCGGTTGGGCGATGAAGTTCCGGGGGTTGGCCTGGATCTTGGCGGCGAACGCCTCGATCTCGTCGCTGCTGGCGTGGGGTCCGATCAGCATTCCATAGCCTCCGGCTTCAGAGACGGCCTTGACCACGAGTTCCCGGAGATGGGCCAGGACATAAGCCTGATCCTGGGGCCTGGAGCAGAGATAGGTGGGGACGTTCTCAATGATCGGCTCTTCGCCGAGGTAGTAGCGCACCATGTCGGGGACATAGGCGTAGATCAACTTGTCGTCCGCAATACCGGTGCCGGGGGCATTGGCAATGGCGACACGTCCCTGGGCGTAAACCTCCATCAAGCCGCGAACGCCCAACATCGAATCGCTACGGAAGACCGCGGGATCGAGGAAGTCGTCATCGATGCGCCGATAGATCACATCGACCGCTTCCAATCCACGCGTTGTCCGCATCCAGACCCTGCCGTCTTCACAGGCCAGATCCCGTCCTTCCACCAGCGGAATGCCCATCTGTTGGGCGAGATAGCTGTGCTCGAAATAGGCACTGTTGAGAACCCCTGGGGTGAGCAGGACCACCCGCGGTGTCTCCGTCCAGGGCGCCAATTCCCGCAGGGTTTTCAGGAGTTGTGATGGATAGCGATCGATCGGCTGCACGACCCGCCCGCTGAACAGACTCGGGAACATCCGCTTCATCACCCGCCTGTTCTCAAGGAAGTAGGCGACTCCGGACGGGCAGCGCAGGTTGTCTTCGAGCACGCGCCAGGTGCCTTCTCCGTCCCGGATCAGGTCCAGGCCCGAGATCTGGCACCACTTATCAAGAGGGGGTTTGAACCCCTGCAGGACCGGTCTCCAGCCCTGCGAGCTCTCGACATCCTCCCGAGGGATGATTCCGTCCTGGATGATCCGCTGCGGGCCATAGACATCGGCCAAGAACAGATCGATCGCCTCCAAGCGTTGGGCCAGGCCCCGTTCCAGCTGCTCCCACTCCCCTGCCGGAATCAGGCGCGGCAGGGGGTCAAACGGAAGGATCCGTTCACCTACCTGTCCACCGGAATCGTTCAAGCGGAAGGTTGCACCCAAGCGCTTCAGCAGAACTCCAGCGGCCGCATGGTTGCGGTTGAGATGATCCAGCCCCAGGGCTCCCAAGGAATGGACCAGTGGCTTGAGTGCCGAACGCGGTCCATCGGCGGCGTTGAAGTATTCGTCGTACCCCTTCTTTGGCCTGTACTCGGTAAACATTGCCGGACCAGAGTTGGGCCGATCATGCAGAGCTGTCTGGCCCCTCCGGGTTGTGATTGCTACCGAACAAATCAGCCTGAAGACGGCCGGTAGCGCTTGCTACGGGCCAGTTTTCATCCAGTTATGGACGTGAGTCGAAGCACCTATGGCAACGGCTGTCTCGCCGCGCCAGCCTCTGCTCGTTCCTCCCGCACACCCATGGCCCAGTCCCCTGTGTTGGTTGATCCCCAAGGTGGAGCCATCTACCAACTGCGCTCCAGTGAGGGCGAATTGTTCCAGGTGTGCTTTGAAGGCAGCTGCCTGTTCTGCGACAGCCTTCCGGCTGGAGAGGCCCACCTGCGTCTCATGGAACAGCGGCTTCGCCAACGGCTCGGCTGAGGCTGATCGGTTAGCCCGCGGCCTGGAGTTCCCCCAGACGCTTGAGGATCTCCTGGCTGTGGCCTAACGGCCGGACGCCGAGCCAGGTCTCTCGGAGCACCCCCTCTGGGTCAATGAGGAAGGTGTGCCGTTGGGAGAAGGGGGGGATCCAGCTGCCGTAGAGCTTGCTTGTTTGCCCGCCAGGATCCGAGAGCAGTGGGTAGCTGAGCGCTTCACTGCCGCAGAACTCTTTGTGGGAGTCCGTGTCGTCGGCGCTGATCCCTACGACCTCGGCATTGAGGGCATGGAAGCGCTCCAGGTCCCGTTGAAAGCCCTTGGCCTCGATCGTGCAGCCTTCGGTGAAATCGCGCGGATAGAAATAGAGGACCAGCCACTGCCCTTGAAAGTCACTCAGGCTGCGCTCGGCTTCGATGGCGCCATCGGGGCTGGGAACAACGCCCGGGAGCGTGAATGGCGGTGCAGGCAGGTTGAGCTCGGGCAGGGTGCCGCCCATTGAAAAAGCCTGCCGGGGAAGTCCCAGCAGGCCGAGGGCCGCAGCGCCAACAGAGAGGAGCAGATCGCGGCGGTTCAAAAGGAATCCTGAGGTACTCCCAGGATTGAAGCTCAGATCTTGGCCAGGTTGATGCCGAGTTGCTTGGCGTAGGCGCCCAGACCCTTCTTCTGGATGGTCTTCAGGGCGCGGGTGGAGACGCGCAGCTTGACGTAGCGGTTGCCCTCAGCCCACCACAGACGGCGCTCTTGCAGGTTGACCTGCTGGAGCTTCTTGGTGCGGATGTGGGAGTGCGAGACGGCCATGCCGTTGTTGGCGCGCTTGCCGGTGAGTTGGCAGACCCGGGACATGACCGTCTTCTAAAAACACAACATTGGGCATTTCGCCCAAGTGCCCACCATAGCAAGTGGTGTTAGACCCCAGTCTCCAAGGCGTTGTGCACGTGCAGGGTCTGGGTTGGGAAGGCGAACTCAATCCCCTCCTGCGCGAAGCGTTGAACGATGTCGAGATTGATCCGTTGCTGGGCCTCCATGGCTTGGATGTAGTTGTTGGAGGGAACGAAATAGACCAGCTCAAAGTCGAGGCTGCTGCTGTTGAAGGCCACGAAATGGGCCCGGTCAAAGCGGGTGTCCCCGCCCCGTTCAACGATCGCCTTCAGCAGCCCCGGTATCCGCTCCAGCACGGCGTGGCTGGTGTCATAGGTCACCCCCAAGCGGTAGATCAGCCGCCTTTCTTGCATTTCTCCGTAATTCGCCACCACGGAGCTGGTGAGGGCGCTGTTGCTCATCACGATCGCCTCACCGTTGACGCTGCGTAGACGGGTGGTGCGCACGCCGACCCGTTCCACCGTGCCCCAGACCTCGCCGACGTTGATGAATTGCCCGGTTTGGAAGGGCTTGTCCAGCAGGATCGTGATGTATTCAAAAAATTCAGAGACCGGCTGTTTCAACGCCAAGCCCGCGCCAATTCCACCGGCGCTAAGGAGGGCCCAGATCGCCGCCATCTGGACGCCGATGTTCTGGAGATAGAGAACCGCGCCCACAGACCAGACCAGGGCGCGCAACATCGGGGCGAGGGCCCGCAGCATGCTCCCCACGGCGGGGTCACCGCTGTGGACCGCGGAGCGTTGCAACAGACGCAGGCTGATGCGGTTCACGAGCCGCACCAGGAAGACCACCAGGATCAGCTTGGCGATGGTGAAGACCACCCGATCCAACTCAGGCGGCGTTGGGACGAGCCACCAGGCCCAGCTCGCGCTGACCACCCAACCCAGGATCGGGATCGTCTCGACGATGACCTGAACGATGAAGTCGTCGGTATCACTCCTGGTCCTCCGGGTCAGGCGACCAAAGACAACCCCAAACACCCGCGCGACGAGAAGCGAAAGCAACCCCCCACCGATCAAGGCCAACAGGGCCGGCAGGAGCGTTGACATCGAGACCATGACCAGCCGAAATTGCCTCAGAGGCCTCCACTGTCTCGTGCTGCGTCAAGGCCCTGACAGATCCAGGGGATACCCGTAAGAGTGGGGAAACCCTTTTGCCTGTGTCCGAGTCCTATCTCTTAGCCCTCGATCAGGGCACCAGCAGCTCCCGCGCGGTTCTCTTCGACGTCCGCGGTGTGCCGGTTACCTCCGCCCAGGTCTCCCTCGCGATTCAGTACCCCAGTGATGGCTGGGTCGAACAGGACGCCGCCGCGATCTGGCAAAGCCAACTGGAGGCCATGGCGTTGCTGGAGCAGCGCTTAAGCCCAGAGCAGCGCCAAGCGGTGCGTGCCTGCGGGATCACCAACCAAAGGGAAACGACCACCCTCTGGCGCCGCAGCACCGGCGAAGCCTTCGGCCCATCCCTGGTGTGGCAGGACCGGCGGACGGCGTCGATTTGCGCGGGTTGGAGGAGCGAGCCCGATGCGGAGTCCTGGCAGCGCCAAACCGGATTGGTGCTGGATCCCTATTTCAGCGCCAGCAAGATCGCTTGGATGCTCGAGGCCCATCCCGAGGCCCGGCAGGCCCTGGCCGCCGATGACCTCTGCTTTGGCACCATCGACAGCTGGTTGCTGTGGCACCTCAGCGGCAGAACACGCCATGCCACCGACATCAGCAATGCCAGCCGAACGTTGTTACTGGACCTGGAGAAGTTGTGCTGGTTGCCGGACGTGATTGAGCGCGTCGGATTGACGGCTGCTGCCCTCCCGGAACTGCTGCCGACCCGCAGTGCTTTTGCCGTGATCGCCGAGGGGCTTCCCTTCGCTGGCACCCCCATCACGGCGATGCTGGGTGACCAGCAGGCGGCCAGTTATGGCCAGTTCTGCTTTGAACCGGGCCAGGCGAAGTGCACCTACGGCACGGGCGCTTTCCTGGTAGTGAACGGTGGCCTTCGCCCGCAACGAGCTGCAGGGGGGCTGTTGAGCACGGTCGGTTGGAGCAACACCGACGGCAGCACCACCTATTGCATTGAGGGCAGCCTCTTCAATGCTGGGACGGTGATCCAGTGGCTGCGTGATGGCCTGGGGATCATCCGCGAGTCCTCCGAGGTGGATGCCCTGGCCTCCAGGGTGGAGAGCGCGGGTGAATTGATGCTCGTGCCGGCCTTCACCGGCTGGGGATCCCCCCACTGGGATCCCAACGCCCGGGGCCTGCTGATTGGCATGACCCGTGACACCGCCGCCCCGCAGATCGCCCGGGCAGCCCTGGAGGGCATCGCCCTGGCGGTGACCGGCCTGTTGCGCGGTGCCGCTGAAGCGCTCGGTGCTCCCTTGAACACCATTGCCGTTGATGGCGGAGCGGCCGCGTCGGCGGTCCTGCTCCAGGCGCAAGCCGACAGTGCCGGCGTGCAGGTTGTCAGGCCAGCAAATCTTGAATCAACGGCCCTCGGAGTGGCCTTGATGGCCGGTGAGGGCGCCGGGGTGCTGAGCGATCTGGGGCCGATTGCCACGGCCATCCGTGCCTCCTCAACCCAGGTCAGTCCCCAGCGCGACGCGTCTGAACGGGAGCGTTGGTGCCGCCGCTGGGATCAGGCCGTTGACCGTTGTTTGCACTGGCATGGTGATGGACCGCTTTGATCTGCTGATCGTTGGCGGCGGCAGCAGTGGTGCCGCTCTTGCCTACGAAGCGGTGCGTCGTGGATTGCGGGTGGCGCTGCTCGAGGCGGGTGATCCCGGCCAGGGCACCAGTTCGCGCAGCACGAAGTTGTTGCATGGCGGTGTTCGCTACCTCGAGCTCGCTTTCAAACAACTCGACGCGGCCCAGCTGAAGTTGGTTCGGGAGGCCCTCTCTGAACGGCAGTACTGGATTGATCAGGCTCCGTTCCTGGCCCAGCCCCTTCGCATTGCCCTGCCTACCCAGGGGCCCATCGAGCAGGCCTATTACCGAATGGGCTTGGGCATGTACGACCTCCTGGCGGGTTCCGCTGGCCTGGAGCCCAGTTGCGGCATGAACCGCCAGCAGTTGCAAGCGGCCCTACCGGGTTTGGACCGTGAGCGCCATGGGGCGGTGCTCTACAGCGACGGTCAATTCGACGATGCCCGGCTGAACCTGCTGCTGTTGCTCACGGCCGAGTCCGCCGGCACCGTCGTCCAGCGGGACTGTCCTGTCGTTGATTTTGAGCATGAGGGGGGCCAGGTGGTGGCCGCGGTCACGCGCGGCGGCGATGGATCCACAACCTGCTGGCCGGCCCGTTGCATCGTGAACGCCACGGGCATTCAGGCGGACCACCTTCGGGCCCTGGCCCAGCCCAACTGCCGGGAACGGCTCCTGGTGAGCCGCGGTGTGCATCTTGTTCTTGAACAGCAGTTATGTCCAGCCGGCACCGGACTCTTAATTCCCAAGACCAGTGATGGCCGCGTGATGTTCGTCTTGCCCTTCCAGGGCAGGACCCTCGTGGGCACCACCGACTCCCCCTGTGCGGTCGGGGAGGCCACCACGGTCTCCGCTGCTGAGGAGACCTTCCTGATGGACCATCTACGGCGCTGGTTCCCGGGGCAGCCCACGTTGACGGTCTCGAGTCGGTGGGCGGGCGGCAGGCCACTGATCCAGCCGGACTCCGATCGCGGCAGCAGCAAGGTCGTGCGCGAACACGAGGTCGAGCGCTTGGACTGCGGCCTGATCAGCCTGCTGGGTGGCAAGTGGACTACCTGCCGGGTCTTGGCCCTGGATGCCCTGAAGGCGATCGCAGGCGAGCTCAACCAGACACTGCCAGCTCCCGTGCCGTTGCCCTTGCTTGGGGCCGACTCGAGTCCGGCGCAGTCCCTGGCGTCACTGGCAGCGCTGCGGGCGCGGCTCGAGCCGTTGACACCGACGGGTCCTCTGCAACGCCGACAGATCGACCACCTGATCGCCAACTACGGCTTGCAAGCTGAGCAGGTGCTTGAGCAGGCCATGGATTCATCCGAGGCCATTCCGCTGAGCGCGGTGGTGCCGGTCTGCTTGGCGGAGTGGCGCTACAACATCCGCTTCGAGTGGGCCAAGACCAGCACGGATCTTCTGGAGCGGCGCAGTCGGATCGCGTTTCTGGATCAGGCTGAAGCCGAACGGCTCACGCCCGAGGCGGAATCGCTGTTGTTGGCGAGTTCCATATCGCCGATTAACCACCAGCCAAAGCCATAGGCCTGCAGGTACACGAACCAGTCGCGCGTCGCTTCGGGGAATTCACAACCCCAAAGCAACTCGCGAATGCGTTCCCCTTCCCAGCGGCTCAGGTCGATTTCGGTTGAAGCACCGGTGCCGCTGAGGTTGACCGCGACCAGAACGGTCATGGCCTCGCAGCGGCGAATGAAGCTGACCACGCTCGGGTGATGGCTCGGCAGCAGTTCAAAGTCCCCGTGCCGGAGGGCCGGCAGCAGCTTGCGGCTCACCAACATGTGGCGATGCCAATTCAACAGCGAACCCTTCAGCGATTTCTGGACCTCGACGTTGATCACCCGGTAGTCGTATCCCGGTGCCGTGATCGGCGGGAGCACCAGCAACGGATCGGGGGCCGCTGAGAAGCCGCCGTTGCGGTCGGGGGTCCAGGCCATCGGTGTGCGATTGGGGTCACGGTCCCGCAGACCAGGCCAGTCACCCATGCCCAGCTCATCGCCGTAATAGAGGCAAGGCATGCCCGGCAAGCTGTAAAGCAGGGCATGCAGGGCCATGTTGGGCCGCGGGTCGCCGTTCAGCAGCGGTGCCAGACGGCGGTTGATGCCCCAATTGAGCCAATGGCCATGGGCAGCCGGCAGGCCATGGCGGACCCAATGAATGACCTCCTCGGGGACGAGATGACCATCGCCGAGCCAGAGTTCATCGTGGTTTCGCAGCGGCAGCGCCCAACCGCGGCCGCAGTCCAGGTTGCTGATCTCCTTGAGGAAGCGATTGAGGCTCTTGGTCTCCCCGTGGGCGACGGAGGCGAAGAGATGGGCCGTGAGGGCGAAATTAAAGGCCGCATGCAGTTCCCCGTCTTCGAGGTAAGGCATGGCCTCCTCCACCGGCTGAATCGCTTCCGCCAACAGCAGGATGTCGCGACCAGGATGGTCTGCACTGAAGGCGTCAACCCGTTGGCGCAGGGTTTTCAGGAAGGCGTGGGTTTCCGGTAGACCCTCACAGCGGGTACCTTCCCGTTCGAACAGAAACGGAATGGCATCGAGTCGAAAGCCGTCGATGCCTCGGGCCAACCAGAAGTCGACGACCTGGAGCACCGCCTCTTGGACGGCGGGATTGTCGTAGTTGAGGTCGGGTTGGTGATGCAGGAAGCGGTGCAGGTAGTACTGCTGTGCAATCGGATCCCAGGACCAGTTGGAGTCCTCAAAGTGGCGGAAGAGGACGGGTGCTTCGCTGTAGCCGTCCGGGTCGTCTCTCCAGACGTAGTAATCCCGCTCCGGGCTCCCCCGTTCGGCGAAACGAGCCCGTTGAAACCACGGATGGAGCTGGCTGGTGTGGTTCAACACCAGGTCGATCACCACCCGGATGCCATGGGCGTGGGCCGCTTCGACGAACCGATGGAAGGCGTCGAGGTCCCCGAGTTCCGGATGGATGTCGGTGAAGTCCGTGATGTCATATCCGCCATCCCGAAGGGGAGACGGATAGATCGGGGTCATCCAGATGGCATCGACCCCGAGCCAACGCAGGTAGCTGAGCCGTTTGGTGAGACCACCGAAATCACCAATTCCATCGCCATCGGAATCGCTGTAGCAGCGCGGGATGAGCTCATAGATGACCGCTCCATCCCACCAGGGATGCTGTCCCGGGGCTGGGGGCCAGGGTTGAGTCCTGCTGGCCCCCTCTGGCATCAGAACGAACGGTGACTACCCCTGGCATAGGCCGTTCTGCGGCGACTGTCAGCCCAGGTTTTTAAAAGACGTTGCGTGCCATGCCGTTGAACCACTCGACGTAGGTCGCTGGCCCCCCGGGAACCAGGACATCGAGCTGCAGGGGATCCTCCGGGTCGCTCAGGCCCTTGAGCTCGGGGTCCAGGAGGCTCGGTCGATCCAATTCGCCGTCGCTGCTGTCCACCAAGACCACCCGATTTGGCGTCCCAAAGGCCCGGCCGATCTCTTGGAGGAGGGTCAAAAAGCCCCGGTCACTGCCGCCACGGCTCCAACGCACCTGGGTGCCTTCCACGCGAGGCTCGGAGGTTATGGTGTCGGCAATCCCAATCAGGGTCGGCACCTGATCGGGCGCAATCGCCTCTTGGGCCAGGGCCAGTAGCCCCTCGGCGTTGCGAGGAGCCGTGCGCACATTGAAGTCATCCCCAAGGGGCGCGTGGCCGGTCTGTCTGGCGATGTGCTGATTGAGCAGCACCAAGAGCCCTGCCTCTTTGACGGCTCCGCGGAGCATGAATTGAAAGTCGCTGGTGCCGCAGTGCTCGGGGCTGGCCCACTTGAGCTGTTCTTTGCCGTCCTGGCTGCCGAGGTTGGGGGCCAAGTGCAGGAAAAAGGAATCCCCCAGCCCCTGCTCTTTGGCTTGCTCCTCCAGGCCTTCGAGCAGTTCTTGACTCGCCTCCTGCAGTCGGCGTTGTTCCGCTGGCTCCAGCTGGAGACCGGCGAAGAGCACGTTCAGATTCAGGGTTGGTGAGAGTTGGTTGTCCAGCACCGCCGCCTGGCTGAGGGGCTCGAGCACAGCGGCGCTAGAGCTGGGACGGAGTCGTTCCGCCATGGCCTGCACCCCTGCCTTGAGTTGGCCGGGGACGGCCGCAAGAAACGCCAACTCAGATTCACTGACACCGGGGTGGCTGATGGCACCGTGCTGGCTTTGGGATTGAACGCCGCCCGCCGCGAGTCCCGGGAGATAGAGCCCTTCCCCGGCAGGATCACGCTCCGGCCCCAGGGCTCTCTCCACCAGCCGGTTCACCCCGCGGCTGCCGCTGTGCTCCCCATTGGTAAGGACACGGAAGCGGTGGCCAAGCCGTCGGACCGCTTCGATGTAGTCAGCTGGCAGCGCCCGTGTCAGGGGGTCACGCACCAGGGGCATGCAGACCCCATCGAGGTCCTGGATCAAGAGGACGTTGGAGCTGGCGCTGATCTCCTCCTGCAGCTTCTCGAGGGAGAGACGCGCCATGGGGTTCGCCACTGATCTTCCGTCCACCCTCCCATGGTCCGTAAGGATGGTGTAGGCCCAGTTTTTATCTTGCAGAACGGTTTTTTCGAATCCAACCTTGACGCTGAGCGGATCCGAAGGCGCCTGATCGCGCTGGAAGAGGGCAAGGTCGGCTTCTACAGCGTTGGTCTGTATCCGGCGTCGCTGGCCTACAACTGCGCGATGCAAACCGATGGCTCTCGGTTGCTCTTAGCGGCTCGCCCCGGCCGAAAAATTCTGGGGGCCTTTAAAAGCGAGGAGCTCTCGGGGATGGACCCCGAGCACCGCGCCACGATGGAGCGCATGGGTGCCCACTCCGAGGCGGGCAAGCCGGTGCCCAATGACCTTGGGTATCTGATTCAGCACTGTGAGCTGGTGGTGCTGAGTGCGAACAGCAACCACATTGAAGAGGACCTGCAGGAGGCCCTACGGCTTCGGGAGGACCTCGGCCGCGAGCACGTTGTGCTCGCTTGTTTGGCGGGGTCCTTCACCCACGATCCGATTTCCAATGAGGCCTATGTCCTCTGTCAAAAGGCACCGAACCTGGGCTTCTTCACGGGATTTCACCGCCATGGCGCCCTCCGCAACCCCCTTGACAGCTTCACGGCGAATTTCTGCCATCCCAATGCTCTGACGGCCTTGCTGGGGGCACGGCTGCTGGATCGCCTCTCCCCCAACCTCCAGGTTTCAGCCGGTGTTCACAACATCGAAGGGCAATACATCAAGGCCGCTAAAAACATGGCCTCGATCTTTGCTGGGTTTGGCTACACCTTCCACCGGGAAAACCCGGGTGTTCTGCCAACTCTGTTGACGTTGCTGCTCGAGCAGTGTTTGGACCAGGCGGCCACGGTGTCGATGGCGCGAACGGATCGCCAACGGCTTTATCACCGTCAGCCGATTGCCCTGACCGAATTGGGCTACGGCGTCCAGCGCATTGAGGCCGCACTCGTTCGCGATGGCGACATGGAGAAAGTGCGAGACCACACCTTCTCGCAGTTGACAGCGATGGTCGCCGATGTGCGCGGCAGCATGATGCTGCCCACTGCGGGCAGTCCGACCCGCAACTTCCAGGCGGGAGCAGTGCTGGCGAATCGGATGCGCGAGTGCGGTCGTTGTCCGGCCAACGTTGAGGAATTTGAGACCTGGTGTGATGACGCAGGCCTATCGAAGGGGGGACTAGAGGGACTGCGGTCGTTGCGTTACTGGCCCCAGATCGTGCGTCAGTACGGCATCCCTCTCCATGACGCCTCCTTGATCAATTTGCTCTACATGGCCATCTTTGGCCGTCAGAACTCCAAGCAATCCGCCTTCTCGGTGATGACGGAGAGTCGCGAGTTGAGCAACTACTGCCAAGAGTCCGTCAGGCCAACCCATAGCCGCCGTTATGCCGAGGCCCTGCAGAACCTGGATAACCCTGCCGCGGTTGATCTCGTGGTGAGTGCCGTTGTGGCGGACTTGGCGCGCCGGTCCGTTAGCGGTGACAGTTTTGTTGACGACGAGTCGGCGACGAGCGATGAAGTTCCGGCGTATTTGCAAGCGATGAACGTCATCGAAACGGTCTGGGACTAAAGCTCCCTCAGCGAATCCGCCGTCCGCTGGCCTGCTCGAAGTGCAGCTCATGCTCACGCTTCCAGCGCAACTGCAGCGTGCCGTTATGGCTTTGCGCGAGAGCAGCGCTCTGGCTTTGGGCATCGGAGAGCACCTTCACGCTGCTGCCACGCACCCGCCAATGGCTGATGACGCGGTCCCCGAGCCATTCGAGGTGCTCCCGCTGCGCATCCAGGGCTGCCAGCTCGGGCGTCAGTGGGCTGCTGGCCTCCACCACTTCCAGATGTTCCGGCCGTAATCCCACCAATTCACCGGGGTGAAGGGGAAGCAGGTTGATCGAGGGACTCCCCAGGAAACTGGCGACAAACTGGTTCTGCGGATCTTGGTAGAGCTCAGCGGCTGAGCCCAGCTGTTGCAGCTCTCCGGTCTTCAGCACGGCAATGCGATCGGCGAGGCCCATGGCTTCATGTTGGTCATGGGTCACGTAGACCACGGGTGCTCCGGTACTCCGCAGGATTCCCCGCAACTCCCCGCGCAGGTCCTCCCGGAGCTGGGCATCCAGGTTGCTCATCGGCTCATCCAGCAAAAACAGGGCGGGCTTGCGCAGCAGTGCCCGAGCGAGGGCCACCCGCTGGCGCTGGCCCCCCGAGAGTTCGGCGGGTTTGCGCTCGCGGCAGGCTTCCAGTTGGAGCAGTGCGAGGACCCGCTCGACGTCGTCCTCGACCTCGGCCTGGGGCACGCGCCGCAGTTCCAGACCAAGGCTGAGGTTCTTGCGGACGCTCAGGTGGGGATAGAGGGCGTAACTCTGGAAGACCATGGCCACGTTCCGTTCGGCCGGCGGTCGCGCAGTGATCTCCTCTCCGGCCAGTTCGATGGAGCCACTGCTAGCCCTATCGAGACCGGCGACACAGCGGAGTGTGGTGCTTTTCCCGCAGCCACTCGGGCCCAGCAGCGCCAGGATTTCTCCCGGCGCGACCTCCAGGCTGAGGTCCTTGAGTAAGGTTTGCTGCCCAACCCTGCGGCAGAGCTGGCTAAGAACCAGACCGGTGCGAGCAGGGCTGGAGGAGGTCATCAAGCGGGAAAAGCGAATCGGTTGAAGTGGTCCTTGGGGTTATCCCTTAATGGCCCCTTGGGTGAGGCCGCTGATGATCTGACGCTGGAAGAGCAACATGATCAGCAGCAGGGGTGCGCTGCCCAGGACGGTGGCGGCGGCAAAGGCTCCATACGGAACAGTGAAGATCGAGGAGCCGGCAATGCGCGCGATGGCGGGCGCCAGGGTGAGAAGGTCGGCCTGGCTCAACCAGGTGAGGGCAATCGGATATTCGTTCCAGCAGAAGATGAAGATCAGCAGGGCCGCGCTGGAGATGGCCGGGGCCATCAAGGGAAGCAACACCCAGCGGAGGCGTTGCCAGAGGGACATGCCCTCCATCAGGGCGGCCTCCTCCAATTCGATGGGGATGTCGCGGAAGGCGGCCTGCAGCAAGAGGATGGCCAGGGGCAAGCAGAGGCCGGCGTAGGGAAGGCTCAGGGCAAGCAGGTTGTTGGCGAGATGGAAGTCGCGGGCGACCTCGAGCAACGCCAGGAAGAGCAGGACGGCTGGGAAGGCCGCTGCTGCAGCCACCGCCACGCTGATGCTTCGGGCGCGATGGGCCTGCATCCGGCTGAGGGCATAGGCACAGGGAATCGCGAGCAGCAGGGTGACGACCGTGCTGCTCAGACCGACGATTCCGCTGTTGAGGAGATACGTCAGAAACGGCGGTTCACCGTTGAGGAGTTGCTGGTAGTGCTCCAGGGTCCAGCCGCCGCGCGCGCCGCCGGTGAGAACGGCGCTGGGTCGAAAGGAGGTGTAGAGCTGCCAGAGCATCGGTCCGAGGCTCCAGATCAAGAGGAGAAGGCGAGCCATTACCGCTCACCTCCGGCGAGGTCTTGACGGCCACTGCTCCACCACCAGAGGGTTGCTAAAGCTCCACACAAGACCAGTAATCCCGCAAAGGCACCGAGCATGACGGTGGCGCTGTAGCCAAAGTCCAGGAAGCGCATCGCGTTGAGGTAGGCGTAGAGGGCCAAGCTTTCGGTGCTGCCCGCTGGACCACCGCCAGTGAGCACCTGGACAAGGTCGAAGACCCCTAGCGCTTGGGCCAGGCGAAAGACCAGGGCGATCAAGAGATAGGGCGTGAGCAGCGGAATCGTGATGTGCCGCAGCGACTGCCAGGGTGAGGCACCCTCCAACTGGGCGGCCTCGTAGAGGTCTCGGGGAATGTTCTGCAAACCCGCCAGCAGGAGCAGGGCAACAAACGGGGTCGTCTTCCAGGTGTCGGCCCAAACCGTGGCGACCCAGGTGATCAATGGGTTAGCCAAAAAGGGAATCGGTGTGACTCCGATCCAGCCCAGGGCTAGGTTAATCGGGCCATAGGGATCGTTGAAGATCCAGCGCCAGCCCAAGGCCATGACCGTCGTCGGTAGGGCCCAGGGCAGCAGGCTGATCATGCGCAAACTGCTTCGTCCGCGCAGGGGCTCGTTCAACAGCAGCGCGATCGCCAGACCCAGCACCATCTCCGTGGTGACGGACAGGCCTGCAAAGCGCAGGGTTTGCCAAGCGTCCTGCCAGAACCGGCTGTCATTCCAGAGCCGAATCCATTGGGCAGCGCCCGCGGGAACAGGCCGGAGTTCCGTCAGGACGGTCTGGGTCTGGGTGCTCAACCAGAGGTAATGCGCGATCGGCACCAGGAAGACCAGGGTGAGCAATCCCAGGGCTGGGAGCAGAAGCCAGAGCTGTTGGCGCCAACGGAGCATCTAGGAGATCCCTCCCGTGGAGCGCTCCAGCTGGATGCTGTTGCGCTGCAACGTCTCCATGGCTGGAGCGGCGGCGACCTCACCGGTGATCACCGTGTTCACCTCCCGGTAAAGCAGGTCACTGAGTTGGGCGTAGATCGGTGTCACCGGCCTGAGCACAGCCGCCGCCAGCGCGGCTTGCAACTCCGGAAGGACCGGATTGGCACGGATCAGTTCCGGGTCCTCGAAGACGCTGAGGCGCGTTGGCGTGTAGCCCCAGTTCAGGTTCAGTTGCTTCTGCGCCGCGTTACTGGTCAGGAACTGCAGAGCCTCAACGGCAGCCTGCTTGTGTTGGGAACTGGAGAGCACGGACAGTCCCCAACTGCCTTGGGTGGCGACATGCGGCTCCTGGGGTTCACTGACCATCGTGGTGATGCCGACTTTTCCCGCCAAGAGCGAGCCGTTCTTGTTCAGTTCGGCCCAGGCATAGGGCCAGTTGCGCATGAACGCCGCATCACCCGTTTCGAAGGTTTGCAGGGCTTCCGGTTCGGCCATGTTGGCCACCGCTGGAGGCGTGATGCCCACATCGACGAGGTGACGGAGCCATTGACTGGCCGCGATCGCCGCGTTGCTGTTGAGATCCGGCGAACCATCCCGCAGCCAACGTCCCCCGAAGCCCCGTAGGACCTCGAGATAGGTGCAGCTGAGTCCCTCGTATTGACGGCCCTCCCAGACGTAGCCCCAGCGGACCCGCCCCTCTTGCTGCAGGGACTGGCTGATGGCTTCCAGCTCAGAGGGTGTTCTGGGGGGAGCCTCCATCAGGTCCGTCCGCCAGAACAGCAGGCCCATGTCGGCCACCAGAGGGAAGCGCCAGAGGTGGCCATCAAAGGCATTACCGAGTTCCGCACCGGGGGCGAGGTCCTCCAGGGCATCGGCTCCGAGCCAGGCTTCTAGCGGCTCCAGCCAACCCGCCTTGGCGTATTTCGGAGTCCAGGTGACGTCCATCAAGAGAACGTCGTAGGGACTGTTGCCAAGCAGCAGGCTGCTAATCGCCAAGTCCGACACCGCCTCCGTTTCCAAGGGTCCTCGCGTCACGCTCAGGGCAATGCCGGGGTGCTCACGGTTGAACGTCTCCACCAGCTCAGCGGTGGCATCGGCGAAGGGAGCGGGCATCAATATGGACACAGGCTCTGGCGCGGGCTTGGCCCAGAGCGCCACGCTCAACAGCAGGCTGCCCAGAAGGCAGCCCAGCGTCAGGAGACCAGCGCGGCGGCTGATCACGGCGACTCAATCGCCCCCAGTTGTTCCTTGGCCCAGTGGTCCACGCTGAGTTGATCCACGGAGGCTGCCATCGAAGCCATCCGCTGCTCCTGCTCCGCTTGGGAGAGAGTCAGGGCCATGTCAATGGCCTCGTCCATTCGCCTGTGGGAGTAGGGGTTGGTCAGGACGGCTCCCTTCATCACGACCGACGCGCCGGTGAATTCGGAGAGCACCAGGGTCCCGCCACGGCCCTTCCGGGCCGCCGCATATTCCTTAGCGACGAGGTTCAGACCATCCCGCAGGGGGGTGATCCAGCAGATGTCGGAGGCGGCAAACCAGGCGACCATTTCCTCGTAGGGAATGCGTTGGGTGGTCAGGCGAATGGGCACCCAATCAATCTTGCTAAAGCGACCGTTGATGCGGCCCACGGTTTCCTCGATCCCGCGCTGGGTGTCCTCGTAGACCTTCATGCCGGTGTTGGCGGCGACACAGGCCAACACCAAGACCACCTGGCCGTGGATGGATTCATTGCGCTCGAGCAGGCGCTCAAAGGTGCGCAGTAGTTCTTCGTTGCCCTTGGTGTAGTCCACACGGCTTGCCGAGAGGATAAAGGTGCGGCCGCGCTTCGTGTTGGTTTCGATCTCCTGGATGAGCTCTTGGACCGATGGGGTATCCCTGAGGCCTCGAATCACATCTGGGCTGGTGCCAACCGGTGTCGCCACCAACTTCACGCGATGGCCGTTGTGCTCCAGCCAGGGCGTGGCATCCGGTTGGGCGAGGGCACTGCCGCAGGGGAGGAAGTGTTCGGCAATCTCCGCTTTGGGTCCCTTTTTGACGGGGAGCAAGCTGGATGCGGCCCGGGCAAAGTTCTCCGCATAGCGGGGAATGTGAAAGCCGACGGCATCGCAGCAGAGCAGGCTTTCGATGATCTCTTCCCGCCAGGGCAGGATGCTGAAGACATCACTGCTGGGGAAGGGCGTGTGGTGAAAGAAGCTGATCTTGACGTCGGGCCGAAGGGCTCGAATGAATCCGGGCGCTAGCCAGAGGTTGTAGTCATGAATCCAGATTGAAGCTCCAGGGGCAGCTTCATTGCAGGCCGCCTCGGCGAAGCGCTGGTTGACGTCTTTGAAGGTCTGCCAGTCGGCGTTATTGACCTCGAAAAAGCTCGGGAAGCTGTGGAGAATCGGCCAGATCGACTCCTTTGAGGTGACGTGATAGAAGCTGCCGATCTGCTCTTGACGGAGCGGGATCCGCCGCAAGCGAATCGCGATGGGCTCCTCGATGGTCAGGGTTTCGTCTTCGGCTGCGGGATCCTCGTTCTGCCGCCAGGCAATCCAAGTGCCGGAGGGATGGGAGCGGAAGAGGTTGCGCAGGGTGGGAATGATGCCGTTCGGGCTCTTCTGGTCCTGCCACTGCCGGCTTCCGTCCGCGTTGATGACCTCATCAAAGGGAGACCGGTGGTAGACGAGGACAAACGAGCTGGGCACGCGAGATCGGCAGGGAACACCTGTCCCTAGGGCCGTGCAAAACCAGTGGAGTCCAGCAAGATCGGCCCTGGGCTGCTGAGGGTTAGCCAGCCCAGACAGGCAATCTCCACCATCCCCCAGAGCCCTGGGGATGTCAAACCCGGGGGCTCCTGAGCGGCTGGCTTAGAGACCGCGCTCCATCAGTTGACCCATCAGGTCACAGCTGCGTTGCTGGAAACCGGCGAGTTCGTTGGGCTCCAGGCCTCCGACGGCCAGGCGGGCCATCTCATAGAGGTGACGGCCGAGGTTGTCCGCCAGTTCCTGACTGGGGCTGGTGCCGGTTCCCGTCAGGACCGATCCGGCAGAGAGCTTGATCAGCCCCTCGACCAGGCGGTGCTTGCGGTTCACCAACAAGACGTGATGGTCCGGCAGACCGGGCAGTCGCTGTTCCATCAGTGCGCCCATGTCGTTCATCCGGCGCATTTGCTCTGGCAGCAGGATGAGTGCGGCAGGTGCGTTCTCGCCCTTGAGGGCTTGAACCTGGATCGTCACCTTGTCGTTGGCAAGTGCCGCCTTGAAGAGATCCCGCAGCTTCTCTGAGCTGTCTTTGCCCTCGGCGTCACTGAGTTCGCTCTCCTTCTCCTGGAGCGAATCGTCCAGTTCACTATCGACCCGCTGGAACTTCAGCTCCTCATGGCGGTATTCCAACCAGGGGATGAATTGGGTGTCGATGAAGGTGTCCGCCAACAGCACCTCTGCCCCTTGGCTCTTCCAAAGCGCGAGAGCTCCCGCCTGACCGGCCTCGTCGGTGCAGTAGAGGATGCGCTTGTCGTTGTCGCTGCTCAGGCGCGAGCGATAGCCCCCCAGGGTCGTGAAGGACTTGCCCGCTTCAGCGGCAATCGGGTCGGCGTTGTCGCCCTCGGCGGAAGCGGCTGTGGTGCCGAAGAGGACGAGTTCGGCCACCTGGTCGGCGAATTTCTCGTCTTCCATGGCGCCGATCTTGATGAACGGTGCCAGGGATTCCCAGATCTCGGCGTAGCGCTTGGGCTCGTCCCGATGCAATTCCTTCAGCCGGTCGCCGACCTTCTTGGCGACGAAGTTGCCGATGGAGCGCACGCGGCGGTCCGTCTGGAGGGCGGAGCGGCTGACGTTCAACGGGATGTCCGGGGAATCGATCACACCCCGCAGCGGGAGGAGATAGCGGGGAACGACTTCCTTGATGGAGTCGCTGACGAAGACCTGGTTGCAGTAGAGCTTGATTTCGCCCTTTTCCCAGTCAGCCCGGCCGGTTGATTTCGGGAAATAGAGGATCCCCTGGAGGTTGTAGGGATAGTCCGTGTTGAGGTGAACCCAGAGCAGCGGGTCTCCCTGGAAGGGATAGAGGTAGCGGTAGAGCTCGATGTAGTCCTCATCCGTGAGCTCGCGGGGACTCTTGCGCCAGGGGGCTTCCCGCTTGTTGACGGTTTCGCCCTCCATCTGGACCTCCACCGGCATGAAGTCGCAATAGGTGGTGATCAGCGTCCGGATGCGAGCCGGCTCGATGTATTCCTCTTCTTCCTCCATCAGGTGGAGGATCACGTCCGTACCAGGCTCGGACCGCTCGGCGGCCTCGAGGCTGAAGTTGGGTGAACCGTCGCAGCTCCAGCGGACGGCCTCAGCCTCGCCACGGGCGGAGCGCGTGAGCAGCTCCACCTGTTTGGCGACCATGAAGCTCGAGTAGAAGCCGAGGCCGAAGTGGCCAATGATCGCGTCGGACTCCTGCTTGTACTTCTCGAGGAAGTCCTCCGCGCTGGAGAAGGCGACTTGGTTGATGTAGCGCTTCACCTCATCGGCGGTCATGCCGATGCCGTTGTCGGAAATGGTGAGGATCTTGGCTTCGCGGTCAATACGAATGCTGATCTTGCCTTCGGGCCCTTCGCTGCAGTCGCCAGCCATTGAGGCCATGCGGCGCTTGCTGATGGCGTCCACGCCATTGCTGACCAGTTCCCGCAGGAACACCTCATGGCCGCTGTAGACAGCCTTCTTGATGATCGGAAAGATGTTCTCGGTATGGATCTGGATTTGACCCTGTTCCGCCTGAAGCACCACGGTTCTGATCACAACGTGAAGACCAGAATCTCCCCAGCCAGGGCCTGAAGCCAAGGGGGGACGGTGGGCAGGAAACCGACCCCCACTCGCGCTCCCCGGACGCAAGGCCTAGTTTCCGCAACGCGACCTCAGCCGACTCCATGGCGAGCCAGTGGAACAACTTTCTGAGCAACCTGGGGGAGTGGCGTGGAACCTTTTGTGGGCTCGCCGACGATGGCTCCATCGCAGACACCACTGCTTCGATCCTGACTCTGCAAGCGGGTGATGAGGAACGGTTGGTGCACTTCAGGCTGCGCCGCTTTGGGCCAGAGGGAGTCGAGGGTGAGCCCATCCATGAGATGGCTCAGGACTACCGAAACCTCGGCAAGCAGGTGGTCTTCTTCGACAACGGCACCTTCTGCAAGGGCAGCATGCAGGTGTCCCCCTGTGCTGAGTTCGGAGGCGAATTTGGGTTTGTCGATCAGGACCGTCGCCACCGCTTGGTGCAGCTGCATGCCAAGGACGGACGCTTCAGCCAGTTGGTGCTGATCCGGGAGTTCCGTACCGATGGAACGGGGCAAGAGCAGCCCCCCGCCAGCCTGGAGTCGTTGGCTGGTGAGTGGAGCGGACAAGCCTCAACGATCAGCGCGGATTGGCCTGAACCGAGCCTCGAGCAGGCCGCCTTCCAGATCACGACCTCTGATAGCCAGGGCTTTTCGATTCGGACACAGATCGGTCAGCAGCAGAGCGAGCTCTCCGGTTCACTGCTCTCGAGCTGCATCGGGGGTGTGGACGGCGCCCAGGAACACCAGTTACAACTGTTGCCCGACGCTGGCTTCAATCTGCGGCCTGTTCAGGTCAGCCACCGTGAGGCCTTTCAACTGGAGGCGGGCTGGATGCCGACTCCGACCACCATGCAACGTCTGATCCGTCGCTACGACCGTTCGGGGGCCTGGATCTCCGCGACCCAGATCGTCGCCAGTCGCTCAGGGGGCTGAGGCCTCCTGGGTGGTGTCGGTTGAGTCGCCAGCCAGAGGATGCTGATCAGTGGCGCCAGGAAGCCGCTGATCACCAGCACGGCCGCGAGCTGGCTTCCCCGGACATGGGGCTCCCGCACCAAGGGATCACCGCAATAGGCGCAGTGCGGAGCTCCGTTGCCGCCTTGGATCGCGCGGGTGGGCAGCGGTGAGCAGTAAGGGCAGTGATACTCGCCGCCCTTGCGCCTTGGATAGGGATCTCTGCTCATCCGTTGGTCCCTGCCACACCGCTAAGGCTGGTTCAGATCACTGTGATCGACCATGGCCACGAAAACCCTGCACCAAATCGATCAGGAATCAATCGGGCTCCTGCTGATTTGGAGTTTCATCCTGCTCACCTTGTTTGCGACGGTGTTTCCGCTGCTGCCCCTCTTGATGCACTAGGGGCGTTCAGCGCGTCCAGCTGCAAAACAACGGCTCCGGTGAGCGCAAGGTGCGCCAATCACCAGACGCCGTGACGACCTCGACACCAACCGGGTGTTCGATCGGGTTGATGTTGCTCTGCTGCAACCAGCCGATGGCATCGTCCAGTGCCGATTCAAGGCTGGGGTAGAGCGTATCCAGTTGGCGATGGGGTTCGCAGAGCCCATCGATTAAGCGGTACAGCTTCTGCCTCAGGATTTGGGGTTGATTCAGCTGCGCCCAATTCATATTTCTCTCCCCGAAGGAAATTCCACTTTGCGGAGAGTGGGGCGGAGTGGGTCAACTCCTCACACTGTCTTAACCAACGGGTTGCGCTTGATCCAAGTCGCTCAGACAGACCGTGAAGGTCGCGGCATGGGCTTGAGCAAGGGGCCAGGGGCGCACCCAGGCGGAACCACTGGCCTCATCCAAATTCACCAACTGCAGGACACAGTCGGGGTTTTCGCTGAGCGTGACGAGGGCGCCAGGCTGAAAAGACACGGCTTCAACACCGCAATTCACTCCACTCAAGCGCAGCGCAGGGTCAAAAGCGAAAGAAATCCTAAAGCGCTGACGCAGGGCTTAGTAGGCGCGTTGGAGTTCGGGCTTCTCCTCCGGAATAATCGCCCCGGCCACTGGGCAGACCTGGAGGCAGATGCCGCAGTCGATGCAAGTGTCGAAATCAATCCAATAGAACTCGGTGCCCTTGGTGTTGGCTCCGCTTCCAGGGTTGATGCAAGCCACCGGGCAGGCATCAACGCAATCGGCCACGCCTTCGCAGACGTCGGTGACGATTGTGTGTGCCATCAGCAGCCCTTCAAGGAGCTGAGATCCTAAGGACCCCAGGTTCCAGTCGCTGCCTCAGCCCAACCAGATCAAACCAGTGCAGCCCCTTGCATCGGCTTGCGCTCGGGCTTCAGCTTCCGTCGAGCAGGGCTGATGGAGAAGCAGGCAACTGTGGCCCTGTTGGTGCCGTTCGGCTTGGACTGAGAAGGCCGCCGGCAGCTGGGTGATGTCCTTGAAGCTGATCAGTGTGAGCTCGGGGCGGCTTGGGGCCGTGTTCTCGGTACCGAGCAAGCTTTGGATGGCTTCCAGGTCGAAACTGAAGCCGAGCCCCGAGGCGTCCCCGCCGAACCGTTCGACCAGGGCGTCATAGCGGCCGCCGCTGGCGATTTCGACGGGGGCATCCAGGCCCTGACAGACCAGCTTCAACACCAGACCGTCATAGAGGTCGAAGTGGGGCTGGAAGGTCGGGTCCAGCTGCAGCTCGACCTGGGCCTCGGCTGCGGCAGGTGCAACGACCTTGAGGCACTCCGCAAGCTCATCCAGTTGGCGGGAGTGGCCTAGCAACGCTCCCAACTGCACCAGCACGGCCTCCGGCTCGCCGCGCAGGCGCATCAATTGTTCGAGGGCCTGGCGTTGGTGGCCTGGAAGCTCCAGCTTGGCCAGAGCCAGGGGATCAAAGCTGACGAGGGCCTGGCGGACGGCCGTGCGTTGCGCTGCAGGGACTTGGTCGAGGAGTGCCGAGAGGACTCCGTGATGGCCCAAGAGCAGCTTGGGACGGTGCTCGGAGCCAATGCCAATGGTCTGGAGGCAGGCCAGGAGGAGGCGAAGCAGCTCGGCATCGGCGACGCTGTGGTTCCCATCGGCCAGGCCAAAGAGCTCAACACCGCTCTGCAGCTGCTCCTCGAGGCGTTGCTGACCGGTGTCGCTCTGCACGCTTCGGAAGACCGTGCCGCAGCTCCACAGACGCAGGGGCCTGGGCAGTTC
Source organism: Synechococcus sp. LTW-R (assembly GCF_014217875.1). Taxonomy (NCBI): domain Bacteria; kingdom Bacillati; phylum Cyanobacteriota; class Cyanophyceae; order Synechococcales; family Synechococcaceae; genus Synechococcus; species Synechococcus sp. LTW-R. The sequence goes on along the minus strand of NZ_CP059060.1, from coordinate 663,925 downwards.
CGCCATGCGGGTGCAGGCTGCCCGGGCGATGGAGGCGGTCATTTCCGGGCGAAGGCCCAGGGGGTCATCGGTGGCGAGCCGGAGCACGTCGCTGTCATTGATCCGGCCGCCGGCCTCCAGGGTTTGGAGGCGTTCCACGCTGGGGGGACTGACCTCGACATACCCCCAAAGGCGGTAGACCTGGCCCAGTTGCTCGGACAGCCAGCGGTTACCGACCACCTCGCGGGGATTGAGATCCCTGGTTCCGGCAGCCGGTTGAAGAGCCATCGCAAGGCCAGGTCGAAGTCGCCCGATCCTATGGAGTGGGCGGATCCAGTTCCGGCGCGCCAAAACTGGCCCCGGTCAGTGGCCTGCAGTTCGCGAGACCATCCACGAGCGGTTGCTGCAGTCCAGGGGTGCAGGCAATCAGTTTTCCGCTGGCCAACACCGCCGGCGATCCGTCGTAGGCCGAGACGACACCACCGGCCTGCTCCACCAGGGCCATGCCGGCGGCGAGGTCCCAAGGGGAGAGCCCCCGTTCCCAGTAGCCATCCAGCAGCCCCTGGGCCACGAAGGCCAGATCCACCGCCGCGGCGCCGCCACGCCTGACGCCGCGGGTGCGGTGCGTGAAGTAGGCGAACTCCGCGTAGTTGTTGTCCAGGCGGGTGTGGCGGTCATAGGCAAAGCCCGTCACCAGCAGGGACTCCCCCAGGCTCGTGCAGCCGCTGACCTGGATCGGGGCGTCATTGCACCAGGCCCCAAGACCCGGGGCGGCCCAATAGAGGCGATCCAGGGCCGGTACGGCCAGGGCACCCAGCAGGGGCTGTCCGCGCCAGGTCAAGCCGATGGACGTTCCGAAGAAGGGATAGCCATGGGCATAGTTCGTCGTCCCATCGAGCGGGTCAACGCACCACTGCAGGTCACTGCTCTGCCCTTCCTTGCGGCCGCTCTCCTCGGCCAACACCCCCAACTCGGGGGTGGCTTCGCTCAGCACCGTCAGCACGGCCTGCTCGGCGGCGACATCGGCTTCGGTGACGAGGTCACCGGCACGGCCCTTTTCGCGGATCCGCTCCAGGCGTCCAAAGAGCCGCTTCAGCTCGAGGGCTCCGGCCGTTGCCGCCTGGCGGGCTACCGTGCTGAAACGCTCCAGCTCGGCCTGGCTTAAGCCGGAGTTCTGGGCGGCTTGATCGGTGAGACGGGTCTGCATGACTGGACTCACTCCTCATCCAAGGGCAGGCCGGCGCGCACCTTGCCGCGGCCGAAGTGGCGGCCGAACTGCAGCTCATAGACCTCGTCTTCGTCCTGGGTCTCCACTTCCAAGGGACCAGTGGCACGGGCCACACAGAGCAGCCCATAGCCACGGCTGCGGATGTCCTTGGACAAGCCCAGGGCTTCGCGCTGGTCGATCTCACCGTCGAGGACGCGAACGGCGCAGGCCGTGCAGCAGCCATTGCGACAGCTGAAGGGGAGGGGTTCTCCCTGTTGCTCAAAGCTCCTGAGGATGTACTCGCCTTCGGGCACGTTCAACTGGATCGTGCGGTTCTCTTGGCGCCAATGAACCGTGATCGGGTGACTGTGCATGGAGCAGCAATCCAATGGGGGAGCAGTGACTGCTACATTCTCGTCGTTGCCCCCGCGCAGCCGCGACGTCCTCTGCTCCTTCCAGGATCAGTGGCGGAGCTGCGAAAAGCCCCTCACGGAGAGGTGGCCGAGTGGTCGAAGGCGCAGCACTGGAAATGCTGTATAGGGGCAACTCTATCGAGGGTTCGAATCCCTCCCTCTCCGTTTGGAAAGCCGCTCTTTGAGCGGCTTTTTCATGCCAATTTGTTGATGGCCGAATTAGCCGAATCGGCCGGTGACGTAGTCCTGGGTGGCCTGCTCTTTGGGTGCGTTAAAGATGCGCTCCGTCTCAGCAAATTCCACCAGTGTTCCCACCTTGCTATCGCGATCGCTGCGTTGGCTGACGTTGAAGAAACCGGTGTAATCGCTCACCCGAACGGCCTGTTGCATGTTGTGGGTGACGATCACGATCGTGTAGTTCTTCTTCAGCTCGTGCATCATTTCCTCGATCTTCAACGTCGAGATCGGATCGAGTGCTGAGCAGGGTTCGTCCATCAGGATCACCTCGGGCTCAATCGCAATCGTTCGTGCAATGCACAGGCGCTGCTGTTGACCGCCGGAGAGGGCGTAACCGCTTTCCTTGAGCTTGTCCTTGGTTTCATCCCAGAGGGCAGCTTTGCGAAGGGAGCGCTCCACGAGCTCGTCCATGTCGCCCTTGTAGCCATTCACGCGGGCGCCAAAGGAGATGTTTTCGTAAATACTTTTCGGGAAGGGATTGGGCTTTTGGAACACCATCCCAATCCGGCGGCGCACCTCAACCGGATCCACATGCCGGGCGTAGAGGTCCTGCTGATCGAAGATGACCCGGCCTTTGATTGAACAGCCGTCGATCAGATCGTTCATGCGGTTCAAGGCCCGCAGCACCGTGCTCTTGCCGCAGCCCGAGGGGCCGATGAAAGCCGTGACCTGTCCCCGGGGGATCTCCATGTAGACCCCGCGAACTGCCTCTTTGCTGCCGTAGCTAATCGAGACGTCCTGCAGGGACAGGCAAACCCCGTTGCTGGAATCAGAGCTGGCCTGGGGGGTGGAGATCACGTGGCTGGGTGAGGGGGTGAAGATCAAGCGCGGGAGAGGCGACCGATCCAGCGGGCCAAAAGATTGGCCAACAGGATCATCATCACCAACACAAAGGACGCCGCCCAGGCCAGGGAGATCTGGGCCTCGTAGGGCATGATCGCGTAGTTGTAGATCAGGACTGACATCGAGGCGATTGGGTTCAACACCCCATCCGCCCAGAACGGTGAGAACAGTGCGGTGAAGATCAACGGTGCGGTTTCTCCGGCGGCCCGGGCAATGCCCAAGACGACACCCGTGGCGATCGGAGCGAAGGCCGCCGGAAGGGTGACCCGGGTAATCGTCACGACCTTGGAGGCCCCAACGCCCATGGCACCCCATCGCAGTTCCTGGGGGACCAACTTGAGACCTTCATCGGTGGTCTTGATCACCGTCGGGATCATCAGCACCGCCAGGGCCATGCCACCGGCTATGGCGCTGTAGCTCTGGCCGGCGATCGCCCGCGTGCTGACGATCAGGCCATAAATAAAGACACCACAAATGATCGAGGGGACACCGGAGAGCACGTTGGTCCCGAAGCGGACGAACTGGGCGAAGCCACCGGAGCGGGAGTACTCCGCCAGGTAAATCCCACCACCCACGCCGATGGGGATGGCAATCGCGCTGGCCAGCACCGTGATCAGCAGGGTGCCGACGATGGCGTTGCCGATGCCACCTCCATCTAGGCCGGGTGGAGGTGGCAGCTCAGTGAGCAGCTGCCAATTGATCAAGGATCCGCCCTTGATCAGGACATAGGCCAGCACCAAGACCAGGGGGAGGACCGCCAGACCGGTGAAGAGGGCCGCAATGGACGTAAACACCCGGTTCCAGATGTTCCGGGAGAGACCGTTGCGGTACCGAAGAGAACCGTGCTGAGAAAGCGTCATGGCTCAGTACTTCAAGCTCAGTCGCTTCACCACCTGCTGGGCGAGCAGGTTCACCAGCAAGGTCATCAGCATCAAGACCAAGGCCGCGTACATCAGGGCAGACACCTGAATGCCGTCCGCTTCACCGAATTGGTTGGCCAACATCGAGGAGATCGTGTTGGCCGGGGCCAAAAGGCTGAAGCTGAAGTTGTTGGAGTTGCCGATGATCATGGTCACGGCCATGGTTTCGCCCATCGCCCGGCCCAACGCCAACATCACCCCACCGGTGATGCCTGAGATGGCCGCCGGGAGCATGACCTGAAAGATGGCGCCCCAGCGCGTGGTCCCGATGCCGTAGGCCGCCTGCCTCAGCCCGTCGGGTACTTGCCTGAGGGCATCCCGGGAGATGGCAGTGATGATCGGCAGGATCATCACCACCAGGATCAGTGAGGCTGGCGCCATGCCCGGGCCCTGCGGCTCCGTTGAAAACAACGGGATCCAGCCCAGGTAACGGTGCAGATCCGTCAGGAAGGGGCGCAGGAAGGGCTCCATCACGACGATGGCCCACAGGCCAAGGACCACCGATGGAATGGCCGCTAGGAGCTCCACCATCACCCCCAACACCTCGCGGATGCCCTTGGGAATGATGTTTTCCGTCAGAAAGATCGCTGTGCCCACGCCGAGGGGAACCGCGATCAAGAGGGCCACGCCAGAGCTGACCAGGGTGCCGTAGATCGCCGTGAAGGCGCCGTAGTGCTCACTGATCGGATTCCAGTCCGATGTCGTGATGAAGGACAGACCAAAGGTCTGAATCGCCTCCCAGGCACCGCTGAAGACGGTCAGGAGGATGGCAAAGACCAGCAAGCCCACGGCCCCAGCGAGGGCCACGGCCAAGTGCTGAAAACCACGGTCAGCGGCCCGTTCGGAGGCAGACCGACGCCGCAAGGCGAAGAGCTCAAGGCGCGGACTCCTGGCCATGGGGTTCTTAACCTCCTAGGAATCTATCCCTCTGCCCTATTGCCGTTAGCTTTGGAGGACAACGTGGATGGCCCCAGGGCGCAGGAACGCAGTTGGCACGGATCGTTGGAATCGACCTGGGAACCACCAACTCCGTGGTTGCGGTGCTGGAGGGTGGCCGTCCCCAGGTGATCGCCAGCGCTGAGGGCGGGCGCACGACTCCTTCCGTGGTCGGCTTCAGTAAAGACCAAGAACTGCTTGTTGGTCAGCTGGCCAGGCGCCAGCTCGTGTTGAACCCGCGCAACACCTTCGCCAATCTCAAGCGTTTTGTTGGCCGTCAATGGGATGAGTTGGACGACGGCAGCCTGGCCGTCCCCTACACCGTTCGCGCCAACGATCAGGGCAATGTCCGTGTGGTCTGCCCCGCCACTGAGCGGGAATACGCGCCTGAAGAATTGGTGGCCAGCGTGCTCCGCAAGCTGGTGGACGACGCCAGCACCTTCCTCGGTGAGCCCGTCGAGGCCGCGGTGATCACGGTCCCCGCCTATTTCAACGATGCCCAGCGTCAGGCCACCCGTGATGCCGGCCGTCTGGCTGGGATTTCGGTTGAGCGGATCCTGAACGAGCCCACCGCGGCGGCCCTTGCCTACGGATTTGATCGCAGCACGGTCAAACGCGTGCTGGTCTTTGACCTGGGTGGCGGCACCTTTGACGTCTCGATCCTGCGCGTTGCCCAGGGGGTCTTCGACGTCAAGGCCACCAGTGGAGACACCCAGCTCGGCGGAAACGACTGGGACCGTCGGATCGTCGACTGGTTGGCGGATGCCTTTCAGAAGGAGCACGAGATTGATTTGCGCCGCGATCGCCAGGCCCTCCAGCGGCTGACCGAGGCGGCCGAGAAGGCCAAGATTGAACTCAGTGGTGTGCAAAGCACCCCGATTTCCTTGCCCTTCATCGCGACCGGCAAGGACGGCCCCCTGCATATCGAGACCAGCCTCGAGCGCAGCACCTTTGAAGGACTCTGCCCGGATCTGCTCGATCGTTTGCTTCGCCCGGTGCAACGCGCGCTCCGCGATTCCGGTTTCGCGGCGGAGGACATCGACGATGTGGTCCTCGTGGGTGGCTCCACCCGAATGCCGATGGTGCAGCAAATGGTGCGCACCCTTGTGCCCCTGGAGCCCTGTCAGTCGGTCAACCCCGACGAGGTCGTCTCGATTGGTGCCGCCGTTCAGGCCGGAATCCTGACCGGCGAATTACGGGATCTGATGCTCAACGACGTCACCCCCCTCTCCCTGGGATTGGAGACCATTGGTGGGGTGATGAAGGTGCTGATTCCCCTCAACACCTCCATCCCGGTGCGCAAGAGCGATCTTTTCAGCACCTCCGAAGCGAATCAAAGCTCGGTTGAAATTCACGTGCTCCAAGGGGAGCGGCAGATGGCCGATGGCAACAAGAGCCTGGGCCGTTTCAAGCTCTCGGGCATCCCCCCTGCTCCCCGGGGCGTCCCTCAGGTTCAGGTCTCCTTTGACATTGACGCCAACGGCCTCCTGCAGGTGTCGGCCACGGACCGCACGACGGGTCGCCAGCAGAGCGTCAGCATTCAGGGCGGATCCAACCTCAGTGAAGAGGAGATCAAAACCCTGATTGCGGAGGCCGAGGAAAAGGCCAGCGAGGACCGTCGCAAGCGGGCGGAGATCGATCGCCGAAACCGCGCTCAAACCCTGGTCGGTCAGGCTGAGCGGCGGCTGCGGGATGCGGCCCTGGAATTGGGTCCCTACGGCGCTGAGCGCCAGCAACGCGCCGTTGAGATCGCCATGCGCGACGTGCAGGAGATGTTGGCCGATGGAGATCTCAGCGAACTCGACATCAGCGTCAGTCAGCTGCAAGAGGCCATCTACGGCTTGAACCGGCGTCTGGCCAGTGAGCGCAAGCAGGACTCCAATCCGATCCAGGGCATCAAAAACACCTTGGGCTCCCTCAAGGACGAGTTGTTCGCCGAAGACGATTGGGATGACTGGGATCGCCCGGGCCGCTCCCGCGATCCCTGGAGTGAACCGCGTCTCGGTGGTGGCTGGCAGGAGGACCGCTGGGATCGTCCGAGCCTGGACCGCTTTGATGCCCCACGTCCGAGTTGGGATCGGCCGACCGAGGCCCCATCCCGCTGGGATCAACCGCCTCAACCCCGCAACCAAACCTGGGACGAACCGTCTGATCGATACGGCCGTAGCGAACGGCAGTTCGAACCAGCCCCCCGCTATCAGGACTTCGATCGATACCCCGATCGCGCTGATGACACACGACGCGAGGAAGCCCGCTACGACGATCACTACGAAGAGCGCTACGACGACCGGTCCGACGCAGCTGTGGATCAGCCCCGCGACGACCGTGTTGCCGAGCGGAACGCGCCCTCCCGTCCCAGGGCAGTAACCCCGACCACTCCCGATCAAGGCTCCTATGAGGGAGATCCCTGGGCTGAGGACTGACGGAGGTGAGTCCTGTGATGTCCGAGACGGGCAGCATCAACTACTGGGCCGTCCTCGGCCTTGATCCAGGGGCGGATGCCTCCTCGTTAAAACGCGCCTTTCGCCAACAAGCTCGGCGTTGGCACCCCGACCTGAATGGGGATGATCCCCATGCCGAGGAACAGTTCAAGGCGGTCAACGAGGCCTACGCCGTTCTCAGTGACCCCCAGAGGCGGCAGCAATGGGAGGCCGGACTGGATGAAGCCGCAGCAGCAGCGGCGGGCTTAGATCCCTTCGCCACCGGTTTCCCCGACTTCGAGGACTATCTGGACGACGTGTTCCATCGGGAAACTCGACGTTCTGCCCAGTACGACTCCGAGGAGGAGCCATACCAAGAAGACCCGCCGGGTGATGTGACCCCACCGGTGCCACCGCCACCGCCCCCTGTGGTCGCGAGCGAGGAGCTCGAATCGGTGGTCGACCTCACGCCTGAGCAGGCCCTTCAGGGAGTTCGCATCGAGCTGGAACTCCCAGACGGGACGGCGATCGAGGTCTGGACGCCAGCCATGGCCGGTGACGGCTGGCGGCTTCGCCTGGCTGGGGTGGCCCCCGGTGGCCGGGACCATTTCTTGCAGCTGCGTGTCCGCACGGACGACGGTTTACGCATTGATGGCTTGCGGGTTCACTACCAACTAGAGCTCTCCCCCGCGGAGGGGGCTTTGGGCTGTACGGCCGTCGTCCCCACCCTGGATGGTCCGGTGCAGCTGCGCATTCCGCCTGGATCCTCAAGCGGCCGGCTGCTGCGTTTGCGCGCGCGTGGCTTGAGCCGCTTCGACCAACGGGGCGATCAGCTGGTCGAGATTCGTCTGGTCGTCCCCCAGGGGCTGACCGAGGCCGAAGAAGCCCTGTATCGCAGGCTGCAACAGCTCGCTGAGGAAATTGATGGTGGCCGTGATCGCGCGGTCAATCAGTGAGAGACTGCGGATTGACCCGTGCGTTTGTGATGTCGGTTCACGTTCTGCTCTTTGACGCTGGCAGCGAGAACGAGGGCATCCACTCGCTGGAACTGAATGGCTCCACCGTGGTCCTCCTCTTTGAGGATCGGGATGATGCGGAGCGATACGCCGGCCTGTTGGAAGCGCAAGACTTCCCGATGCCCACGGTGGACGCCATCGATCGGCGCGAGATGGAGGAGTTCTGCGCAAGCGCTGGCTATGAGGCTCGCTTCGTTCCGAGCGGTTTTCTCCCCCAGACCGCAGAAGAACGCCTGCTGATTGCGCCCCCCGAAAAAAATATGGACGTGACCACCTGGCGGGACCAGCCCGAGCCCGGTCAGGAGGCCACTCAGACCGCCGAAGCACCTGCCGCACCGGCGGAGGAGCCCATCAGCACCGATAACAGCGAACTGGAGGACTTCCGCCGCCGCCTCGAGGGATTGCTGTGAGTCCCTCCGCGTTCGAGGACGTTCAGCGGGGGCATCTGCTGACCGAACAGGTCAATCCCGCGAGTACGGACTTTGACGCCCTCAGCACCGAGGAGCTCGTCGGGGTGTTTGTGGCGGAAGATCGCAAACCCCAGGAAGCCGTTGCAGGTGCCTCCGCTGCGTTAGCTGAGGCGATTGAGGCCATCGCTGAGCGCCTTCAGGCCGGAGGGCGTCTCTTTTATCTGGGGGCCGGCACCTCTGGGCGCCTCGGTGTGTTGGATGCAGCCGAGTGCCCGCCAACCTTTTGCAGCCCGCCGGAGCTGGTTCAAGGGGTCTTGGCTGGAGGCAGCCCAGCGCTGCTGCGCAGTTCCGAGGGCCTTGAGGACCGGTTCGAAGCCGGCCAGGCGGATCTTGAGGAACGCAATTTCGGACCAAAGGATGCCCTGGTGGGCATCGCGGCTGGCGGGACCACGCCCTATGTCCATGGCGCGCTGCACTACGCCAACTCCCTCGGTGCCTTAGCCATCGCCATGGCCTGTGTTCCTGCCGAACAGGTCCCCATGCCCTGCGCGATCGACATTCGCCTGATCACGGGTCCAGAGGTGCTGACGGGTTCGACCCGTCTGAAGGCCGGGACTGCCACGAAGATGGCGCTCAACATCCTGAGCACCGGCGTGATGGTTCGCCTTGGCAAGGTCTATGGCAACCGCATGGTCGACGTGGCGGTCACCAACAGCAAACTCGAGGACCGAGCCCTCAGGATCCTGGCCGACCTCGCTGGTGTCAGCCGGGACCAAGGCCGGGCCCTGCTGGACGCCAGTGGGGGCTCCGTCAAGCTCGCCCTGGTGATGGCCCAGCGCTCCCTCAATCTGACCGCAGCCCGCCAATTACTCGAGAACTGCGGCGGCAACCTGCGGCAGGCGTTAAGCGCCTAGCCCGTAAACGCCCCCCAATAGGGCTCGGTGAACAGATTGAGCTTCCGCCGAGTGGCCGCCGGAACCTGATCGGCCGGCGTCATCAGCGCATCCTGCAGGGCGTGGTGGGCCGCACTGGCCGGCCTGAGGGCTGCGATCCGTTCAGCGGTGGTTTTGACGATCTGGGTCGCCAGGGCTGCATTGGCCTTGAGATTGCCGATGACCATCTCGACGGTCACGCTGTCGTGGTCGGCATACCAACAGTCGTAGTCCGTGGCCATCGCCAGGGTGGCGTAGGCGATTTCTGCCTCACGGGCCAGCCGGGCTTCGGTGTGGTTCGTCATCCCGATCACCGAACAGCCCCAGCTGCGATAGAGGTTCGACTCAGCGCGGGTGGAGAAGGCCGGACCTTCCATGCAGAGGTAGGTGCCGCCGCGGTGCAGGGTCCGGCCCTCGGGCATCAGGCTGTCGGCGACATCCGCCAAGACGCGGCTCAGGCTCGGGCAGAAGGGGTCCGCCAGGGCGACGTGGGCCACGGCGCCTTCGCCGAAGAAGCTCTTGGGGCGATCCCGGGTGCGATCGATGAATTGATCGGGGACCACCATGTCCAGGGGCGGAATCTCCTGTTGCAGGGAGCCAACCGCGGAGGGAGAGAGGATCCAGCGCACGCCGAGGGAGCGCATCGCCCAGATATTGGCCCGGTAGGGCACTTCCGTCGGTAGGAAGGTGTGGTGGCGGCCGTGGCGGGCCAGGAAGACCACCTCCATTCCGCCCAAGCGACCCAGCCGCAGCTGATCCGACGGGGCGCCGAAGGGCGTGTCAACCGTCAGTTCTTGGATGTCCTCCAGACCCTCCATCGCGTAGAGCCCGCTGCCGCCGAGCACCCCAAGGCGGGCTTGGCTGAGGTCAACGGAATGGGGGACGGACATCACCACTGATCAGACCCCATCACTTCTACCGGAGCGCCCATACTGAGGCGGTTTGCTGACGATCTCACCGTGACCAAAGCCGTGATGGAGACCGACGCCGGCACGATCGAACTGGAACTGTTCGAAGCCGACGCGCCCAACACCGTGGCCAACTTCGTGAAACTGGCCAAGGACGGCTTCTATGACGGCCTGGCCTTTCACCGAGTGATCCCTGGCTTCATGGCCCAGGGCGGTTGCCCCAACAGCCGTGAAGGCGCCCGTGGCATGGCCGGAACCGGCGGTCCTGGCTATCAGATCGACTGCGAGATCAACGCGCAGAAGCACCAGGCCGGCACCCTGGCTATGGCCCACGCCGGCAAGAACACCGGTGGCTCGCAGTTCTACATCTGCCACGAAGCCCAGCCCCACCTCGACGGCGTCCACACCGTCTTCGGTCACACCGGAAACATGGATGTGGTGCTAGCCCTCAAGAACGGCAGCCGCATCAACAAGGTCACCATCCAAGGCTGATTCAGCTGGGGCTGGCGGACAGCCCCTTGAACCCAACCCTCAGAGCCCTGTTGCGCTTAACACCAGCGCAGCAGGGCTCCGCTTTCGAGGGGGACACCCGCATGGCCCGACTGCAATTCCTGCAGGGGACGTCGCTGCGCCTCCAGGGTGTTGCTGGGGTGTGAGCTGCGCTGGGCATCAGGAGCGAGCAGCAGGCTCACGCTTTGCGTCTGGGGCCATGCCGACATCCTCTTGAGAATGTGCTGCAGTGACTCCGCGGTCCCTCCGCTGACGAGCACCGCGAGCTCCGGTTGATCCATCAGCGCCAGCACCCGGGAGTGCTCTTCGCGCTCCAGGTCGAGCCCCTGCTGATCGGCCCAGCTGGAGAGTTCTTGAAAGAGGGTCGCGCTCGTCGCTTCGTCATGGCCAGAGCTCGGCTTCCAGGCCAGGACGGCCGCGGGGCCATGGGTAGCTCCGGTGTCCATCAGGTGCCCCAATTTGGCCTGCTTGGTTTGCAGGTAATTGACGTTGTGTTGGCCTGGATCCATGACCAGCGGAACCCTGTCGACCACTTCGAGGCCGTAACCCCCGAGACCGGCGATTTTGCGCGGGTTATTGGTGATCAACTTCAGCCGGTGAATGCCCAAATCACTGAGGATCTGTGCCCCCACGCCGTAGTTGCGCAGATCGGCGGGGAATCCAAGGCGCTCATTGGCTTCGACGGTGTCCAGGCCGCCGTCCTGCAGTGAATAGGCCTTCAACTTGTTGATCAGGCCGATGCCACGGCCCTCTTGCCGCAGGTAAACAACGACGCCCTCGCCGGCCTCCTCGATCATCCGCAGGGCTGACTCCAGTTGCGGGCGGCAATCACAGCGCAAGGAGCCGAAGGCATCGCCGGTGAGACATTCGCTGTGTACCCGCACCAGGACGGGACCCGAGGACTGTTCAGGATTGCCCTTGACGATGGCGACGTGGTCGGAGCCATCGAGTTCATTGCGATAGCCGATGGCACGGAATTGACCGAAGGCGCTGGGCAACATCGCTTCGGCCTGCCGGCGCACAAAGCGCTCCGTATCGAGGCGGTAGCGAATCAGATCGGCGATGTTGATGAAGCGCAGGCCGTGGAGCTGCGCGTACTCCGCCAGTTGCGGGAATCGGGCCATGGACCCGTCGGCGTTCTGGATCTCGCAAATGACGCCCGCTGGGTAGAGCCCTGCCATCCGAGCCAGGTCGACGGCGGCCTCGGTGTGGCCGGCACGCTTGAGGACGCCCCCCTGCTTGGCCCGCAGCGGGAAGATGTGACCCGGACGCCTTAGGTCGTTGGGGCGGGTGTCTGGGTGGATGGCCACTTGGATCGTGCGGGCCCGGTCTTCTGCGGAAATCCCCGTCGACACCCCGTTCTCGGGGCCGGCATCCACACTGACCGTGAAGGCCGTCTGGTTGCTGTCGGTGTTGCGATCCACCATCAAGGGCAGATCCAGCTCATCAAGCCGCTCCCCTTCCATGGCCAGGCAGATCAGGCCCCGGGCTTCGGTGGCCATGAAATTGATCTGCTCAGGGGTGGCGAACTGAGCGGCGCAAATCAGATCGCCTTCGTTTTCGCGGTTCTCGTCGTCCACCACCACGACCATCTCGCCATTGCGGATCGCGGCCAGACCGTCCGCGATGGAATCGAAGTGAAATGCGTCCTGGGTCAGGGGCTGGTTCAGGGAAGGCGGGCCCTACGGCCAGGTGGACTGACACTTTTATAAAGCCCGGTACGATTCGTCGTTCCCCTGTGCAAGCCATGGCAAGTCAGCGCGTCGCCGTGATCGGGGCCTCGGGCTACGGCGGTCTGCAGACGCTCCGGCTGCTTCAGGGGCATCCCCAATTCAGCGTCAGCTTCCTCGGTGGGGAACGCAGCAGCGGCAAGCGTTGGAGTCAGCTCACACCGTTCTTGCCCCTCCCGGGTGACCCCGTGGTGCAGAGCCCCCAGGTGGATGCCATTGCCGAGGCGGCTGACTTTGCGCTGTTGAGCCTCCCCAATGGCCTGGCCTCACGCCTGGCGCCTGCGCTGCTTGAGCGGGGGGTCAAGGTGGTGGATCTGTCGGCCGACTACCGCTACAGCTCCCTGGAGCAGTGGAAGGAGGTCTACGCCTCAGAGGCCCGCGAGTTCCCCCGCGAGGACGCCGCCTTGTGCCAGGAAGCCGTCTATGGCTTGGTGGAATGGGAGCAGGAGAAGATCGCCCAGGCGCGCTTGGTGGCAGCCCCGGGTTGTTTCCCGACGGCGAGCCTGTTGGCGTTGACGCCCTTTTTGAAGCAGGGGCTGATCGAGACCAGCGGGATCATCATTGACGCCAAAACGGGCACCAGTGGCGGCGGACGGGCGGCGAAGGAGCATCTCCTGCTCGCCGAGGCCTCGGAAGGCATCTCGCCCTATGGCGTCGTCGGCCATCGCCACACCAGCGAGATCGAGCAGCTCTGCGGTCGTGCGGCCGGAACCAACATTCAGCTGCAGTTCACGCCGCACCTGACGCCGATGGTCCGGGGCCTCCTGGCGACGGTCTATGGCCGGCTGCGGGATCCCGGTCTGACGGCTGAGGACTGCACGACGCTCCTCGAGGCGGCCTATCGCCATGCCCCTTGCGTTCAGGTGCTGCCTGCCGGCACCTATCCCTCAACCAAGTGGGTGCGTCAAACCAACAAGGCCTTGCTCTCGGTCCAGGTCGACCCGCGCACCGGGCAGTTGATCGTGATGAGTGCGATCGACAACATGGTCAAAGGACAGGCCGGACAGGGAGTCCAGTGCCTGAATCTGATGGCGGGTTTGCCCGCAGAAACCGGGCTTCCCCTGCTGCCCTTCTACCCCTGATCGAGAAGGCCGATCCGTTCGGCGGCGAGCTGCACCGCCAGCGGCAGGATCCGGTGCTCCTGGCGATGAATGCGCTCCGACAGGCTCGCCTCACTGTCCCCTGGCAGCACCGGCACCGCCGCCTGAACGAGCACCGGTCCTGTGTCCACCTCCAACTCCACGAGGTGGGCCGTGCAGCCGGTCAGCTTGACGCCCGCCTCCAGGGCTTGGCGGATGGCCTTGGCCCCTCGAAAGCTGGGTAGGAGCGAGGGGTGAATGTTGATCAGCCGCTCGGGGTAGGCCTGAATCAACGTCTCGGTCACAATCCGCATCCAACCGGCCATGACCACCAGGTCGACCTGGGCCGCTTGGAAGCGGGTCACCAGCGCCTGATCCAGCTCCTGCCTGGACCCATAGAGCCGATGGTCCAATAGCTGGGACTGAATCCCGAGACGCTCGGCCCGCTTCAGGGCCCCGGCGTTCGGGTTGTTGACGATCAAGAGCTCGACCTCGGCGCCAAGGCGACCCGTTTGGCAGGCCTCAACCAGGGCCTCGAAATTGCTGCCGGATCCCGAGGCCATCACCCCCAGGCGGAGGCGTCGCTCGGTGACGATGAGCTGCGCTGGTGGCATCGGCCACTGGACTGCCAGATCACCCCCGCTAGGGTCGGAAAAAGTGGAGTCCTGGCCATGTCCCATCTCTCCATCCTGCCAACGGTCCTCCAGGACGAGCGGCTCCTCGCTCAGGCCCTCGAGGAGCTCGGCTACACGGTCCATTGGGGAGGGCATCTCCAGGGCTTTGCGGATCAACGGGAACCCGTCACCCTGTGGGTTCAGGTCACTCCAGAACAGCAGTTGGGATGGACGCGCCACAGCGACGGCAGCTTGGCGCTGGTCGGGGATCTGCAACGCCTCGGCCGCTCCCATTCGGTCCAGCAACTGGTGGGCCAAATCACGCGGACCTATGCCGCCCTACGGGCACTGGAAGCGGCAGCCACGGAGCTCTCCAGCGCTTCCGTTGAATTGATCAGCTGAAGCCAACAACGATGACTGGAACGGTTCAGGTCCAACTTGATCTGAGCAACCCTCAGAGTCATCTCGTGGGCGTCCAGCTCAGTTTTGAGGCTCCCCACCAGAAACAACGGGTCTCGCTTCCGGGCTGGACCCCGGGCTCGTACCTAATCCGTGATTACGTCAAACAGCTGGAGGGGTTGAAGGCCCACCAGCTGGGCCAAGCCCTGTCGATCACGCGGACTGATCCGGCCAGTTGGTGTTTGGAGGCCGATCCCGCCGGCGGTCCGGTAACGATCACCTATGCGGTCATGGCCACGGAGCTGACGGTCCGCACCTGCCATATGGACCAGGACCATGGCTTTTTGGCGTTGGCCGCCGTTGTTCTTGAGGTGGAGGGGAAGCGCTGGCACCCCCACCAGCTGCGTTGCCATCTGCCCCAGAACTGGAGTGCCTTTGTTCCTCTACCGCAGGAACCCACGGGGGCATGGCTGGCTTCGGACCTGGATCACCTCATCGACAGTCCGATCGAAGCGGGGCCCCATCAGGAGCACCGTTTCGCGGTTCACGGCGTACCCCATCGTTGGGTCACCTGGTTTGCCGACCCCGCCACCGAAGCGTGGTTCGTCGGCCGGCACCCGGAGTTTTTCAACGACGTCGAACAGATCTGTAGGGCCTGTTGCCGACTGATGGGGCAAAGCGTTCCCGCCAGTTCGGACTATCTCTTCATCCTGCATCTGCTGGATGAGGGTTACGGCGGTCTTGAGCACGACGACAGCACCGTTCTCGTCTACGGCCGCCGGAACCTAGAAGCGGAGAACGGCTACCGGAAGCTCCTGCAGCTGATCGCCCATGAGTACTTCCACCAGTGGAACGTCCGTCGCCTAACCCCAGCGGAGCTGCGACCGATTGACTACCAGCGCGCCACAGTGATTCCCACCCTGTGGTTCGCCGAAGGGGTCACCAGTTACCTCGACCAGCTCCTGCCCCTACAGGCCGGGTTGACCGCCGCTGGGGACTATTTCAAGGATCTTGGTGAGGATCTCAGCCGCTACCTCCTGAGTCCAGGGCGTCAGGTGCAGACCCTCCGTGAGAGCAGCGAGGAAGCCTGGGTCAAGCTCTACAAGGCGGATGCCTACTCCGCCAGTAGTCAGATCAGCTACTACCTCAAGGGAGCTGTGGTCTCGCTTTGCCTGGACCTGCACCTGAGGCGCCATCACAGTTCGCTGGCCACGGTCATGCGCAGCCTTTGGCAGAGCCACGGGCGTCATCGCCGCGGCTATCAGGAAGCGGATCTCTTCGCTGCTTTCGAGGCCGAGGTTCCCGGTCTCGCTGCCCTTCTGGGGCGCTGGTTGACGGATGTCGACGATCCGGATTGTTCTGGCTACCTGTTGGATGTAGGCCTGGCGTTGGAGCCGGAGATGTCCAGCCATCCATGGACGGGGATGACCACGCGGCAGGACGCTGGACGACTGGTTGTGCAGCGTGTGCAGCGCCATAGCCCAGCTGAACGGGCTGGCCTGATGGTGGGTGATGAACTGATTGGCCTGGCGGGTCAGCGGCTGACCCAGCCCGATCAGATCCCAGCACTGCTTCAGGCGGAGCAGAACCAACCTCTGCTCATGGCCCGTCGCTCAGCCCTGCGGGAGCTGACGCTCTGCAGCGCTCCGCCCCATCCGAAGCGATATGTGCTCGCCCCGGTGGCGACCGTGAGTGCCGCACAGCAGGCGGCCCAGGAGGCCTGGTTGCAACAGCGCGCGGGCTAGCCATGGTCCGCCTCGTCCCGGAGCAACCCCTTAGGCATCCGTCCCGGCGGGCCCTGGGCTTGGCCTTGGTTGCGTTAGCGGCTACGGCGTTGGTTCCGCTTTGGCAACGGGACAGCCAGCGTTCGGTTCATGTATCCGCTCCGCTGCCGAATGCCCGGCCCGCTCCGCTGCCACCCGCCCAGGCCGCTTGGAGTACTCCACTGTCAAATCAGTGCGCGGTCACTGACCGGGCGCTCGTCGCGCGAATGAAGGCCCAGCAAGAGGGCTACGCGACGAACCTGAAGCGGGTGCGGATTGATCCCTCCAATTACGCCCAGCGCGATGCGCATGATGCGTTTGGCAATCCACTTGCCACGACTCCAACGCTTGTTGTGCTGCATGAGACGGTCTTCGGGCTGCAGTCCGCGCTGAATACCTTCATCAAGTACAACCCCAGGGATGAGGATCAGGTCAGTTATCACCTCTTGATTGGCGAGAACGGTGAGGTCGTCGAGGCGCTGCATCCGCGCTTCCGCGCCTACGGAGCGGGCTATTCAGCCTTTAACGGTGAGTGGGCTGTTTTGAACCCCGAGTTGCCTGGATCAATCAACAATTTTGCGCTGCATCTGAGCCTGGAAACCCCACTGGATGGTGAGAACAACGCAGAGAGCCACAGTGGCTACAGCTCAGCGCAGTACGACTCCCTGGCTGTTGTCCTGGCGGACTGGATGAAGCGGTATCACATCCCCAAAGAGCGGATCACGACCCATCGCCATGTGGATCTCGGCGCAGAGCGTGCCGATCCCCGCAGTTTCAATTGGCAGGCTCTGCAGCAGCGGCTCGCGGCCCTTGGCGTGCTCTGTTAGTGAACGCGTCTAGATCAGCGGCGAGACGGGTTTGCGCTGGCGGCCATAAACCAGGCCATGCAGTTCGGGATCCTGCATGTATCGCAGGATCCGGGCGGGGTAGTCCAGTTTGCCGTTGTGTAAATAGGCCAGAGTCGCCACTGTTTTGGCGTGTTGATGGGAGCGGCTGACGTTTTTGGTCTCACTGACGTCGCGCTCAAGCAGCTTCAAGAGCCGTATCATCTTTCCGGCGAGCATTTCAACGTTGCGATCGGGATCCAGCAACTGATTGCGAGCCTCTTGGATTTCCTCCGCACTGGCATTGGGCCGCAGCAGGCCCTGCTTTTCCATTTCACTGAGGCCCAACTGCGCAGGGCCGTGGGTGCTGAACAGACCGGAATGGGCTGCTAATGGGTGGTCTTCACCGGGTTTGGCGTGCTGCATCTCGTCAAACAAGATGGCCGCCAGCAGCATCGGGTTGAGGCCGGTGCGACGGCTCTGCTGCTGAATGACCGGCTGGAGGGACTGCAGCCGCGTCACCGTGTGGTTCCGCAGGGGGGTGAATTGATCGACCCCTTTCGTGAACAGGCGCGCCAGGGGCGGCTGGGGCCCGTGGACGCCAAAACGGCGTTGGAGCTCCTGCAGTTCTTCGGGGCTAAAGCTGGTGGGATCCGAATGGCTGCTGCTGTCGACGCGATCGACGGCCACGCTCGGGCCCGGCTTCAAGCTGGACTGAATCAACGGGTAGGCGGCCAGGCTGGCTAGGGCCGTCGACGCCGCTCCAAACCACGCCCAGAGATTGCGGCGACTGCGGTGCCGTCGGAGCTGCTGACCGTGGCGCTTGAAGGGAGCCAGAAACCTTACTGAACCTGCTTTTAACCTAATCCCGCCTCCTGGCTCTGACAGCTTCCCGAACGGATTGATGTGTGAGTCCACACAGTCGCGGCCTGGACTCGTGGTAATTCATCGAAAAGGCCAAAAAGGGTATCCCTGATTGGATTTCGCGGATAGGTTCGAGCTGTGGTGCGCCCCACTTCGGCCTGATGTCTTCTCACCCCTCTGCCCCCGCTCTGGATCCCGCAAGCCAGTGGCAGAGGTTCTGTCGTCAGATTTGGCACAACCCTGAGCTCGGCTTCTGGTTGGACGTCAGTCGAATGGGCCTTGATGAGCCCACAATGACGTCCCTCAAGCCCCGCTTTGATTCCGCATTCCAGGCGATGGCAGCCCTGGAGTCCGGTGCGATTGCCAACGCGGATGAGCATCGGCAAGTCGGTCACTATTGGCTGCGCTCACCCCAGCTCGCTCCGGATCCCGCCAGCGGTGTCCACATCCAGGCCGAGGTGGATCGGATCGAATCCTTTGGCCGTGACGTCCTGAGCGGTGCCATTGGCAATGCGTCCGGTGACGCCTTCACCGACGTCCTATGGATTGGCATCGGTGGCTCGGGTCTCGGTCCCTTGCTGATGATCCGTGCCCTTCAGGACCCGGGTGCCGGCCTGCCGTTCCACTTCTTCGACAACGTCGATCCCGATGGGATGCGCCGCACCTTGGCGTCCATTGGCTCGCGCCTAAAGACCACCCTCGTGATCGTCGTCAGCAAATCCGGCGGCACCCCTGAACCCCACATCGGCATGCTCCAGGCGCGCCGGGCCGTTGAAGCCGCGGGCGGCAGCTGGTCCCAGCAGGCCGTGGCCGTGACCATGGTCGACAGCAAGCTCGACCGCGAAGCCAAAGATGCCGTCTGGTTGGCCCGCTTCGACATGTTCGATTGGGTCGGTGGTCGCACGAGCATCACCAGTGCCGTGGGTTTGCTCCCTGGGGTCCTGATCGGTTCTGACATCCGCGAGTTCCTCGCCGGTGCCGCCCAGATGGATGCGGTCACGCGCGTTGGCGATTTCGATAACAACCCGGCGGCGCTCCTCGCCGCCGCTTGGTACTCCGCCTGTGGCGGAAAGGGGCAGCGCGACATGGTGGTCTTGCCCTACCGCGACCGGCTGGAGGTGTTCAGCCGCTATCTCCAGCAGTTGGTCATGGAGAGCCTCGGCAAGAAGCTCGACCGCAATGGCCAAGTCGTCCACCAAGGCATCGCCGTCTACGGCAACAAGGGCTCAACCGATCAACACGCCTATGTCCAGCAGCTGCGTGATGGCGTGGACAATTTCTTCGTGACCTTTGTGGAGGTCCTCGAGGATCCCGGTGATATCCCGCCCCTCGAGGGGGAGAACCCTGGGGACTTCCTGGATGGCTTCCTGCAGGGCACCCGCTCCGCCCTGACCGAGGAAGGGCGCTTCAACTTGAGCATCACCATGCAGCGCCTCAATGCCCACAGCTTGGGGGCGTTGATCGCCCTCTTTGAACGGGCCGTTGGCTTCTATGGCGAGCTCGTCAATGTGAACGCCTACCACCAGCCCGGCGTCGAGGCCGGCAAGAAGGCTGCCGCGGCTCTCCTGGATCTCCAGTCCAGGCTCGAGATGGTTATGGCCGACCAACGCGAACACACCCTGGTGGAGCTTCAAAGCAAGTTGGATCTCGAGACGGCAGAGCCCCTCTATTGGATCCTGCGCCACCTCTGTGCCAACCGCCGCCACATCTCAGCGCAAGGGGAATGGGGCAACCCCGAGTCCCTGGTCTTCATCCACGACTGAGCAGGGCCCTTAGGGGACCAGGTTCACCAGCTTTCCTGGAACGACGATGACCCGGCTGGGGGCCTTGCCCTCGAGCCATTTCGCCGCGATCTCACTCTCAAGGGTCAGCTTCTCGAGGGTGGCCTTGTCGGCATCCGCGGGCACCTCGAGGTTGCCGCGCACCTTGCCCTTGATTTGGATCACCAGGGGAACCGTGTCGCGGACCAACGCCGAGGCGTCGCTCTGCGGCCAGGTCTGGGTGTGAATGCTGGTCTCAGCCAGGCTGTCGCCCTCGCTGCGTCCTCCGAGCTTCAGCCAGAGCTCCTCGGCTATGTGAGGTGCGAAAGGAGCCAGCAAAATCAAGAGGGTGCGCAGGGCCTCACAGGCAAAAACATCAGCACTGCCCGCCAGGTGCGTGCCCATGGCATTGCTGAGCTTCATCAGTTCGGAGACCGCCGTATTGAACTGAACGTCTCCATCGAGGTCTTCGGTCACCTCGTGAATCGCAGTGTGGACGGCGCGCCGTAGCTCCTGGTCGGCCGGCGAGAGCGCTGGACCCGATCCGAGAGCCGCGGCGACGGCTGCCGTGGAGCCGGCATCCCCGGCCAGGCTCAGACCCCGTTCGAGGGCCGCATCCGCCAGACGCCAGATCCGTTGCAGGAAACGGAATTGGCCTTCCACATCCGCGTCATCCCACTCGAGATCCTTTTCAGGCGGAGCCTTGAAGAGGATGAACATCCGCGCGGTGTCCGCGCCGTACTTGTCGATGACGACGGCGGGATCGACACCGTTGTACTTGGACTTGGACATCTTCTCGAAGAAGGTATCCAGGGCATCACCGGTGAGGGGGTCCCGGGGATCGGTGGCATCGGCCACCTCCGACGGTGGGATGTATTTGCCGGTCTTCGGGTTCTTGTAGGTAATGCCCTGGACCATGCCCTGGGTCAGGAGCCGTTGGAAGGGCTCGTCGAATCCGAGGAGACCTCGGTCCCTCAGGACTTTGGTGAAGAAGCGCGAGTAGAGCAGGTGAAGGATCGCGTGCTCAATGCCACCGACGTACTGGTCGACCGGCAGCCATTGATCAACGGCCTCCTTGGCAAAGGGCAGCTGACTGTTCTTGGCGTCGCTGTAGCGCAGGAAATACCAGCTGGAACACATGAAGGTGTCCATGGTGTCGGTCTCCCGGCGGGCCGGTTTGCCGCAGCAGGGGCAATCGACATTGACCCATTGGTCAAGCTGGGCCAGCGGTGAGCCACCCTTGCCGCTGAAGGCGACATCACGGGGAAGCTCGACGGGCAGCTGTTCGCTGGGAACCGGAACGACGCCGCAGCTGTCGCAGTGGATCACCGGGATGGGACAACCCCAGTAGCGCTGCCTGGAGATCAACCAGTCCCTGAGGCGGAACTGCACCTTCTCCCTCGCCCAGCCGTCCGCTTCGCCGGCCTTGGTGATGGCGGCTTTCGCGGCCTCGTTGGTTAAGCCATCGAAATCACCGGAGTGGATCAAGACTCCGGACTCGGTCCAGGCACCTCCTTCGAAGGCATGTTCATCACTGCCCTCAGGAATGATCACCTGCTTGACCGGCAGTTCGTACTGACGAGCGAAGAGGAAGTCCCGCTGGTCATGGGCAGGCACACCCATCACGGCCCCGGTGCCGTACTCCGACAGGACGTAGTCAGCAATCCAGATCGGGAGCAGTTCGCCATTGGCGGGGTTACGCACCTGAGAGCCAATCGCAACGCCGCGCTTGGGTTTGTCCTCCGCGGTGCGCTCCTGTTCGCTCTGACGCGAGACCAAGTCGCAGAAGGCCTCAACTTCCGTCTGGTGGGCTGCGCTGGTCAGACCCGCCACCAAGGGGTGCTCTGGAGCCAGCACGACATAGCTCGCCCCAAACAGGGTGTCCGGTCGGGTGGTGAACACGGTGACCCGTTCATCCGTGTCCTGACCGTTTGCATCGACGACCGTGAATTGGAGCTCAGCACCGGTGCTGCGGCCGATCCAGTTGGCCTGCATCGTGCGGACCCGTTCGGGCCAACCCTCCAATTTCGGGAGGTCATCCAACAACTGTTGGGCGTAGTCGGTGATCTTCAGGAACCACTGACGCAGCTTGCGCTTCTCCACCAACGCGCCGGAACGCCAGGAACGGCTTTCGCTGTCCACCTGCTCATTGGCGAGCACGGTCTGGTCAATGGGGTCCCAATTGACGGTGGCGTCCTTCTGATAGGCCAGGCCGGCCTCAAGGAATTGAAGGAACAGCCACTGGGTCCAGCGGTAGTAGTCAGCGTGGCAAGTCGCCAGCTCGCGCTCCCAGTCGATCGAGAGCCCGAGTTGATCCAGCTGATCGCGCATGGACGCGATGTTTTGGTCCGTCCAGGCCCCTGGGTCGACACCCCGTTCGATTGCTGCGTTCTCCGCGGGCAAACCAAAGGCGTCCCATCCCATTGGATGGAGGACTTTTTTTCCGCGTAGGCGTTGAACCCGGGCGACCACGTCCGTGATCACGTAGTTCCGCACGTGACCCATGTGCAGGTTCCCCGAGGGGTAGGGGAACATCGAGAGGGCATAGAAGGCGTCATCGCCTGCCTTGACCTCAGGGGTGCTGTGCAGCCCATTCGCCTTCCAGGCCCGTTGCCAGCCGGCCTCCGTGGCCTGGGGTTGGTAGCGGCTGGACTCGCTCACGGACGGATCGGGAGTAGAGCAGTGATGCTCCCATAGCTGCTGTTAAGCCAAGGAACGCAGCAGAACAATGGCGTCCCGGTTGATGAGCACAGGCGATGCCCCCGGTTCCGGTTCCACTGCCAAAAAACAGGGGTCGATCCAGAGCGGACGGCCGCTCAAGTTGCTGCCATTGCTCAGTTGAAGCGACAGGGGAAGCTCCGCTCGAATCCAGGCCTGGATTTGGCGCACCCCGGGTTGAGACGTGTCGAGGTCCGCTGACCGCCTGTCTGGACTGCTCCCCATAGGATCGAACGCACTGGTGAGCCTGCATCAACAGGCTGTCGCGCGTGTTCCAATTCAGCAAGTACCAAGGGCTTGGTAACGACTTTTTGATGCTCGACGGGCGTCAATCAGGCGAGACCGACTTTCTGTTTGGTTTGACACCGGAGCTGGTCGTTCAGCTCTGCGACCGTCGTTTTGGTGTCGGTGGCGATGGCGTGATCTTGGCCTTGCCGCCGAATGCCGGCGGCGAGCTGCGCATGCGCATCTTCAATGCCGATGGCACCGAGCCCGAGATGTGCGGCAATGGGATCCGCTGTCTGGCACGCTTCCTGGCGGATTGCGATGGCGATGGACCTGGCCGCACCTGGCAGGTGGACACCCTGGCTGGGCGCATCGTCCCTGAACTACTTCCCGACGGAACGATCCGCGTGGATATGGGGGCTCCCTTCCTGGAGCCGAGCGCGATCCCCACAACGCTGGAGGTCGGGGAGGCGGGGCTCCCGGTCGGTGAGCTCGAGATTGACGGCGAGCGCTTTGCCGTGGCCGCCGCTGGCATGGGGAACCCCCATGTAGTGGTGCCGGTGGATGCCGTCGATGAGATCGACCTCGACCGCTTCGGCAGCCAGCTGGAGGTGCACCCGGCCTTCCCCGCCAAAACCAACGTGCATTTTGTGGAGGTGCTCTCGCCCTCTCATCTCGTGATGCGGGTCTGGGAACGGGGTGCGGGCCCGACCCTCGCCTGCGGCACCGGAGCCTGCGCGACCTTGGTGGCCTGTCATCGTCTCGGCCTCGCGGAACGAACGGCCCGCCTGGATCTCCCCGGCGGCCCGCTCCAGATCCATTGGGATGCCATCAGCGGCAAGGTCTTTATGGATGGTCCCGCGGAGCATGTCTTTGACGGATCGATCCCGTCCCCCGAGGCGGTCGCCGCTGCCCGTCAGCAAGCCATCGCCCCAGTCCAGGAGCAACCCCAGGCCACGCCGACCAGTGACGGCCGCATTGACTGCGCCACCGTTTGCGCCAACGGCTGCATCCAGCCTGAGAATTGCCCGAGCGAAGCGGCCCGGGCCAAGGTGGCGGCCCTGCTCGACAGCACGTCGCTGGATGACCTGGTGACGATCGCGACCAATTCGTTGGAGTCGCGCACACGGGCGCGTTTCGAGCGGGAGACATGAGCTTGGATCTACGCCGATACCTCGATTGCGCAGCCACCACGCCGGTGGCGCCAGAGGTGCAGGCGGAGATCCAACGGGTCGAGCGAGAGGCTTGGGCCAACCCCTCGAGCCTGCATGGCTTTGGTCTGGCGGCGGCCGAACAACTGGAGCGCAGCCGTGATCAGATCGCCAGCTTGCTGGGTTGCAGCGGGCAGGTGGTGTTCACGTCGGGGGGGTCCGAATCCATCCACCTCGCGCTTCTCGGAAGCATCGGCGCGATCGCTGACCAGCAGGGCACCCCGCCACGGCTGTTGCTCTCCGCCGTGGAACATCCCGCCAGCGAAGCGGCTGCGTTGCAGTTGCAACGCCTGGGCTGGACGGTGGAGAGAATTCCTGTTGATTGCGGGGGGCTGATCGATCTCGGGGCCCTGGGTTCGCTCCTGACACGGCCAACCCAGCTGGTGTCGTTGATCTGGGGGCAAAGCGAAGTGGGGGCGCTGCAGCCCATCCAGGAGATCGGAGCGCTGTGCCGTTCTGCCGGCGTCCTGCTGCACGTGGACGCCGTTCAGGTCGCGGCCCAGCGGCCCATTGCCTTCGACGCACTTCCGATCGACCTGATGAGTGTCGCCAGCCACAAGCTGAGCGGTCCCCGTGGCATCGCTGCCCTGTTGGTGCGAGACGGTGTTCAACTCCAGGCCATCCAGGCTGGTGGCGGCCAGGAGCGTGGTCTGCGTTCCGGCACGGAGCCGGTGGCTTTGATCGCTGGCTTCGCGGCAGCGCTGGAGCGATTGCATGCGCTTCGCTTCAGGGGCGAGGCGGATCCCATGACGGAGTTGCGCGACCGCTTGCTGTCGGCCCTGCTTCAAGAGCCGGGTCTTCAGTTGACTGGGCCGGACCCCCGGCTGGATCCTGAGCAGCGCCTGGCGAATCACATCAGCCTGATCGTCCGAGCCGCGGATGGCCGCCCGTTACCTGGTCGCGCCATTGTTCGGGCCATGGCCCGCTCGGGCTTTGCCATCAGCAGTGGTTCGGCGTGCAGCAGCAGTCGCTCTGCGGGGAGTCTCGTGCTGAAGGCGATGGGGTTTGGTTTGAAGGACTGCGCCAGTGGGATTCGCCTCACCCTGGGCGACTGGCACAGCGACGCTGATCTTCAGGACGTTCCAGAAGCGTTGCGTAGGGCCATCACGGCGGTGACGGCTGCTTAAGGTCGGCCGAACGACATGGCCTGGATGCTCCCCGCTGATCTGCGACGTGCTGAAGCCGAAGCCGTGGACGCGATAGCGGCGGCCTTGGCCAGTCAGGCCAAGGGCTTCTGGACCGCTGAATTTCGTTTCGAGGGCCTGCGCATACTGCCGGTGGCCCTGCGGCTGTTGGCTGCGTTGACGCCGACCCACGCCGACGCCCGCCTGGTCTTCCCCGATGCGGGTGCCGCCGCCTTGGCGAAGCGTGATGCCGCGGAGCAGGCCAGCGGCATCACCGAACTCAGCGGGATTAAACGTCTGCAGCAGGCCGACGGCGGCAGCGATGGCTTGCTCGTGCTCGTGGCGCCAACCCCTGCGGACTATGAAGATGTCGAGGCGGTCTGCGCCTTGCACCGCGGCAGCGTGGTTCTGCTGAACGGCAAGTTGGAAGACGCCGCCGTGGGGATCGGCACCGTGGCTCGTGAGCGACGCAAAGGGTTCCTTTCCAGTTGGCAGTCGGCCTACGCCCTCATTCCAACGGGTGATGGGGCCTTGAGGCGCGCTTTCCCCCAGGACTGGCAGCTCTATCGCCGCGATCCTGATGGCTACCGCTTCGTTCAGGACTTTGAGGCCAAACCGGATGCCGAGCAGATGGCCGATGCCCTGGATGGCGAAGGCGGTGGTGTCGCCCGCGGCTTGAAGGCCGTCGATCGCCTGATTGAGGGACTGCAGAACTAGGCGAATTGACCGCTTGTTTCGGCGGCGCAGTCTCCGTACAGTTCGAACGCTGCCTTTCTGCCATGCCTGTGTTGTCGCGTCGTTTCTCGCTGGTGGACGCGGGAGCTGCGGCGGCCGTAGTGCTGGCGATCGGTGGGGTCGTTTGGAGTCCCAAACTCAGTGGTGCCGTCGCCCGAGCGACCGGTGGCCTTCAACCCGTCACGGTCTTCGTGGACGTCCGCAATGTGCCGGTGGCCGATCCCGCCGCGTTGATTGCCGGCGCTAAAGAACAGGGCAAGGTCGCCATCGTCATCCGCAATCAACCCCATGGGTCCGTCGCGGTAGATGACGTGATTCCGCTCCAACGGCAACTGGCCGCTGTCTTTGCCGACGGCAAGGTCGTCACCGCCCCCGACCCCAACCAGAAGCAGCTCGGCAACCTGGATGCCCGTTTTGTCTTGAAGGGTGAGGGGCGGAAGGGAGCCGGTGGTGTCGTCTTCGGCAATCAGACCTTGAAGATTGGCGCGCCGATTGAGCTGGAGGGCCGTGAGTTCCGTATCAACGGCTCCGTCTCTGGCCTGCAACTCGGTCATTCCTGACGATGGCAGGGCTCCGCGTCGGCATCAGCCTTGGGCTCGGTCTGGCGCTGGTTCCCTGCGCCGCTCTCCAGGCCGCACCGCCGACCACCGCCAGAGCCATTGCCCTCCCGCCGGCCCCGCCGCCGCTCGGACTCCCGCAGCTGCAAAGCCAGGTCAGTTGTCCGGCTTTGCAGTCCCGGCTGCGCCGAGTCCTCGGGGCGGAGTCCAACGTCTGGAGCGTGAGCGTGGCCGATGGCTCCGGCCGTCTCTTGGCGGATCTCAACGGCCTCACACCCCGAATTCCCGCGTCCAACCAGAAGCTGGTGGCGACGGCGATTGCCCTCGATCAACTGGGCCCGGACTACAGCCTGACCACGCGGCTCTGGCGCAAGCCGGATGGAAGCCTCTTGCTGACGGGAGAGGGAGACCCGGACTTCAACACGGCTCAACTTCAGCGCTTCGCCAAGTTGGCGATGGGCCAGGGCGGCAGCAGCTTTCCCGCCCCGGCCTTGGTCCGGATCCAGCTCCAAGAGGAGCTGCCCCAACGGTGGTGGCCCAGCGGGTGGCCCGGTGAAGACCGGGTCGAGGCCTATGGCGCACCTATCACCCGCTTGGCGGTGACCAGCAACGCCAAGGCCATGGCCGTGAGCGATCCCCCCAGCCGGCTCCAACAACTCCTGGCCGCCGAGATCAAGCGGCAGGGTGGGCAGGCGGTCATCACCACCGTGGGCATGGGGCCGCCAGCGGCAAATGGGGTGCTTCTCCACGAAGAGCGCTCGATTGGCATGCATGGCCTGCTCAGCCTGGCCAACACCGAGAGCCACAATTTCACCGCTGAGGTGCTCCTGCGTCAGGCCACCGGCAGTTGGGACCAGGGCACCAGTCAGCTGCGAACACAACTCTGGCTCGCGGCCCAGGGCCTGCCGATGACGGGCGTCAAGGTCGTCGACGGTAGTGGTCTCGATCGCGGCAACCGACTGACAAGTCGTCTCTTGGTCGCCTTGATGCTGCGAATGGCGCACCATCCGATGGCGGATCACTACTTCGCCTCGATGGCGATCGCGGGGGAGCGGGGGACCCTGCGGAACTATTGGTATGACACCGAACTTCAGGGCCAGTTTTTTGGCAAGACGGGCACGATCCGAGGGGTGCGCTCGGTCAGCGGACTGCTGAACACGAGCGAAGGTCCCCGCTACATCAGCATGATTTCCAACGGCTCAGCGGCCCCGAACAGCGTGATGGGCCAATTGCTGCGTCAAACCCGCCAGGGGGTTTGCCCCTAGCGGTTTCCGGCGGCGCGGCGGATGCGATCGGCGGCGCGGCGAGCTCGGTTAATGGGGACTGCTTGCTGCTGGCCCGCAGCGGGGGTTGGCACCAGGGAGGCAGGGTTCACCCCTTGCAGCTTGACCAGCTCACGCTTGCCGGCCACGACCACCTGGCCCATCTCCCGGAGACGATCCTCCAGCTCACCCAGGACCTGCTCGGCGTAACGGTTCGCCCCCTCCTGAATGGAGCTGGCTTCCTGACGGCTGCGGGCGATCAGCGCCTCGCATTGCTGCTGAGTCTGCTGACGGAACTGCAGGGCATCGCCCTGAACGCGCTCGGCTTCCGCTTGGCTGCTCTGTTGGAGGCGTAGGGCCTCAACGCGCACTTTCTCCAGCTCCGTCAAGCTCTGCTTGCGGGCCTGTTCGTGCTGCTCACTGAGCTGACGCTTGAGTTCGATGGCCTCCTGGTCCAGTTGTTGACGGCGCTGCAGGCCCTCCTGCTCCAGCTGCTGGCGGCGCTGGCTGAACTGCTGCTCCAGTTGAGCCAGCCGCGATTGGTGCTCCTGTTCGGTCTTGGCGACCTGCTGGCGTGCCTGGGCAATCATCTGCTCGCACTGCTGGCGGGCCTGTTCCCGCAATTCAGCGACTTGCCGTTCCGCCTCACTGCGGATGGACTGGCTATTGATCAGTTGATCGCGCTGTTGCTTGGCCTGAGCAACGATGTCGTCAGCCTTTTGACGAGCCTGGGTGATGAACTCGTCCTTCTTTGCCACGAGCTCGTCGGCCTTCACCAACTGAGTCGGGAGGGCATCCCGAACGGCATCCATCAATTCGATGGCGTCCTGTTCGTTCACCAGACGTCCACCGCTGAAGGGGACGCGGGTGCCGTCCAGGACGACTTCCTCCAGTTGATCCAGCTGGTCGAGCACGGAGGTCAGCTGCGTCTCGGACATCAGCGGGGTGCGTGGAGAGACTACTGATTAAAAAGCCTCAGTAGATCTTCCGCCACTCCTGTGGGGACCATGTGACCAACCGGTCCGCCGAAACGGGCCACTTCCTTCACGACGGAACTGCTGAGAAAGCTGTGGGCCGTTGCCGTCGCAAGGAACAGCGTCTCCAGTTCCGGGGCCAGGCTTTTGTTGGTGTGGGCGATTTGCAATTCGTACTCGAAATCGCTCAGTGCCCGGAGACCCCGCAGGATCACGCCGGCGCCGCAGCGCTCGGCGAATTCCACGGTCAAGCCATCGAACGCCGCGACCTCGATTTGTTTGAGATGGGCGGTCGCGCCCCGGATTTGCGCGATCCGCTGCTCCACGCTGAAGCAGGGGTTCTTGCTCGGATTGCGCAGGACGGCCACGACGAGACCGTCAAACAGATGGGCACCCCGCTCGATCACATCCAGATGCCCCAGGGTGAGGGGATCAAAGCTGCCGGGATACAGAGCTTTCATGCCTTGATCCTAGAAACGCACTCCTCGGCATCGACCCGCAAAGGGACTGCCCTTCCTAGAGTTTGGGCTCTGAAGGCCCGAACCATGGCACTGAACGCAGACGCCAAGAAGACCTTGCTGCGCAAGATTCCCCATGGGGTGTTCATCTGCGGCGTGGCCGAAGGGGACGAGGTCAACGGCTTCACCGCCAGCTGGGTTACCCAGGGCTCCTTCGAGCCGCCCCTCGTGGTCATGGCGGTCCGTGCCGACAGCACCAGCAACGGGATGATTCAGCGCACGAAGCGCTTCTCATTGAACGTCCTGGCGGCGGATCAGAAGGATCTGGCCGCCGTCTTTTTCAAGCCGCAAAAAGGCGTTGGTGGCCGCTTTGATGCCGCACCCTTCAGCCTGGGCGAACTTGGACTGCCGATCCTCAATGACTCCCTGGGCGGTGTCGAGTGTGAACTTGTCGGTCAGGTGGCCCACGGTGATCACACCGTCTTTGTCGGCGAGGTGAAGAGCGCCGTTCTCCATCGCGATGCTGCTGCGCTCGAACTCAGCACCACTGGCTGGCAGTACGGCGGTTGAAGGCACTGCTGCAGGACCCGCCTCGGCTCAAGGCCCGCCTCAAGGAGGTCCCCACTGAGCCGGGCTGCTACTTGATGCGCGATGCGGAGGACCGAATCCTCTACATCGGTAAAGCCAAGGTGCTGCGCAACCGGGTCCGCAGCTACTTCCAGAGCGGGAGTGGCCATGGCCATTCCCCACGCATCGCCCTGATGGTGCGCCAGGTCTGCGAGATCGAGTTCATCGTCACCGACAGCGAGGCGGAGGCGTTGGCCCTGGAGGCCAACCTGATCAAGAACCATCAGCCGCACTTCAATGTGCTGCTAAAGGACGACAAGAAATATCCCTATTTGTGCATCACCTGGAGTGAGGCCTACCCGCGGATCTTCATCACCCGGCGGCGGCGATTTCGCTCCCCACTCGATCGCTTCTACGGTCCCTATGTCGATGTGGGGCTCCTGCGCCGAACTCTGGGCCTCGTAAAACGCGTCTTCCCCTTGCGGCAGCGCCCCCAACCGCTCCATCGCGACCGCACCTGCCTGAACTACGACATCGGCCGCTGTCCGGGCGTCTGCCAAGAAAAGATCAGTTCCGAGGACTACCACCAAACCCTTCGGCAGGTGGCCATGGTCTTCCAGGGGCGCAACGAGGAACTGCTCGCGCTCCTGCACGAGCAGATGGAGCGCTACGCCGAGCGCCTCGACTTCGAGAGCGCGGCCCGCGTTCGTGACCAGCTCCAGGGCATCGACACCCTCACGGCCGACCAAAAAATGAGCCTCGGGGACAGCTCGGTGTCCCGGGATGTCTTGGCGTTGGCGGCGGATGACCGGGTGGCGGCCGTTCAGCTCTTCCAGATGCGTGCCGGAAAACTGGTCGGCCGCCTTGGTTTCACGGCGGATGCCATTGGCATGCCTCCAGCCGAGGAAGGCGCTGGCGGAGACCTGCCCCCATCAGCAGACCGTCGGGCTGCGACGGGGCGGATCCTGCAAACGGTGATCGAAGAGCACTACAGCCAGGTGGAGGGTGTCGAGATTCCCCCCGAGCTGTTGCTCCAGGAGCCCTTGCCACAGCAGCAGCTCATCGAGGACTGGCTCTCCGAATTGCGCGGTCGCAAGGTGCGCCTCGCTGTTCCCCAGCGGGCTCAAAAGGCGGACTTGATCGAGTTGGTCGAGCGCAATGCCAACTACGAACTGGAACGGGCCCGCCGGGCCAGCGAACAGAACCTGTTGGCCACGGAGGACCTGGCCCAACTGCTCGAGTTGACGACCCTCCCGAGGCGAATCGAGGGCTACGACATCAGTCACATCCAGGGCAGCGACGCGGTCGCCTCTCAGGTGGTGTTTATCGATGGCCTGCCCGCCAAGCAGCACTACCGCAAATACAAGATCCAGAGCAGCTCGATCCGCGCGGGCCACTCCGATGACTTCATGGCGATGGCGGAAATCATGCGCCGACGCTTCCGGCGTTGGGCCCAGGCCAAAGCGGCTGGTGCGGACCTGAAGGAGCTGCGCCGATCCGCCGGATCAGCTCTGCACACTGGCGGGCTGAACGATTGGCCCGATGTCGTGATGATCGACGGTGGCAAGGGACAGCTGTCGGCCGTGATGGAGGCCCTGCGCGAACTCAATCTCGATGAGGAGCTCGTCGTGTGTTCCCTGGCGAAGCAGCGCGAGGAGGTCTTTATCCCCGGCGTGAAGGAGCCCCTGGACAGTGAACCCGAGCAGCTTGGGGTTCAGCTCTTGCGCCGTCTGCGCGACGAGGCCCACCGGTTTGCGGTGAGCTTCCACCGTCAGCAGCGCGGTGAGCGGATGAAACGTTCACGCTTGTCCGACATTCCAGGCCTCGGTCCCAAGCGGATCAAGGAACTCTTGGCTCATTTTCGCTCGATTGACGCGATCCAGCTGGCGAGCCCGGAGGCCCTCGCAGCCGCGCCGGGGATGGGGCCCGGCTTGGCGAAGGTGATTTGGGATCATTTCCATCCTGATGCGGCCCCTGGTCCGCAGGCGGAGGCGCTGGAGTCCGAGAATGAGAGGCCTTTGGAGCTGGCTGGTTGAAGCCGCTGTGCTGGATCTTGGCTTCGATCAGCGTCCTGCTGCTCGCCCTTCCCGCGGGGGCTTTGGCGGCTCCGGGCCTATGCATTGGGCCGATTTGCGCCGATGAAATCAGCCGGAGTGCCAAGCATCACTTCCAGCTGCGGATGCGGATCAGTGACCAACGGGGCCATCGCGAACGCGTCGTGATCGATTGCCGCAATGGCCAGTTGTCCCCGGCCGCTGGGTTGGTCGAACGCGGTTATGCCCGAGCCGTGGCGAGCAAGGCCTGCCGTCTGGCCGGTGAGCCGGCATGACCATCGGCATCTGGGTTCTCGGAGATCAACTGAATCTCCAGCAGGCGGCGTTGGCCGGCGCCGACCCCACCACAGCTCGCGTCCTGCTCCTGGAGAGCAGCTCCGTTATCGAACGACGCGCCTATCACGCGCAAAAGCTTGTGCTGGTGTGGAGTGCGATGCGGCACTTCGCCGCTGATCTCCGGGCCCAGGGCTGGACGGTGGATTACCTGCAAACCGAGCGCTTCAGCAGCGCCTTAGGGGAGTGGGTCGAACAACACGGCATCCAGGAACTGCACGTTATGGAGCCTGTGGATCGCGGCTTCCGCGCTGCGATCGAGCGGCTGCCATTGCCACTGCCCGTTCACTGGATCGCGAACAATGCGTTCCTCTGGAGCCGTGAAGCGTTTGCCGCCTGGGCGACGCCGTACAAGCAGCTGCGCATGGAGCTCTTCTATCGGGAGGGGCGCAAACGCTTTGGTGTGCTCCTGGATGAGGACGGTGAGCCCCTCGGCGGTCAGTGGAATTACGACCAGGAGAACCGCAAGCCCCCCACCAAGGGACTCTCGGGGCCGGAGCCGCTGTGGTTTGAGCCCGATGCGACAACGGCGGCCGTGATCGAGAAGGTGAGCGCCCTTCAGGAGCGCCATGGTTTGCCCGGTAGCCCGGAGCCGTTTCGCTGGGCAGTGACTCGGGAGCAGGCCCTAGCGGTCTTGGATCACTTCATCGCAACGCGTCTGCCTGGATTTGGACCGTTCCAGGACGCGATGGTGAGCGGCGAACCCACCCTTTGGCATGCCCTGCTGTCTCCGTACCTGAATCTGGGTTTGCTCCATCCTCTGGAGGTCATCCAGCGCCTCGAAACGGAGGGGCTGGCCCAACAGGTGCCCTTGGCCGGCCTCGAGGGTGTGATTCGCCAAATCCTCGGTTGGCGGGAATACACCCACGGCTTGTATCACTGGTTCGGTGAGGACTACGCCTCGGTCAACCATTTCGAGGCCAACGCACCGTTGCCGAGTTGGTTTGAGGCGTTGGGAGGCAGTGGCCTGCGCTGCTTGGACACGGTCTTTGGCGAAATCAAGGCCACTGGCTACGCCCACCACATTCAACGCTTGATGGTGCTGGCGAACTACGGCCTGTTGGCGGGGCTGGATCCCCAGGCCCTGACGGCCTGGTTCCACCGGATGTTCATCGATGGCTACGACTGGGTGATGCTCACCAACGTCCTGGGGATGGGCGTCTTCGCGGATGGGGGGCGCCTCGCCAGCAAGCCCTACGCCGCCAGCGGCAACTACATCAAACGGATGAGCAACTACTGCAAGGGGTGCTCCTATGACGTCAAGCAACGCACCGGCCCGAAGGCTTGCCCCTTCAACAGCCTCTATTGGGACTTTCTGGCCCGCCACGAACCCGAGCTCAAGCGCAATCACCGCATGGGCCTGGTGATGAAGCAGCTCAGCAAGCTGCCTGAGGAGGAGCTGGCCGCGATTCGCAGCTCCGCGGCGAACCATCGGGCGTTGGCGGCTGCTGGGTCCAACTAACTTGTTGCCCAGTTCGGCTTCGGCCTGTGATCACCCTGGCGGCTCTTCCCCCTGAGGCCTACCTCTGGTTCAAGACCCTGCACATCGTCGGGGTGGTGGTTTGGTTCGCTGGCCTGTTTTATCTGGTGCGGCTGTTCATCTATCACCGGGAAGCCGAAGAGCTCGAGCCGACCCTCAAGGATGCCTTCCAAGCCCAGTACGGCTTGATGGAGAAGCGCCTCGCCAACATCATCACGACGCCGGGAATGGTCGTGGCGGTCTCCATGGCCGTTGGTCTCTTGATCGCCAATCCCGCCTGGCTTCAGCAGGGCTGGATGCACGCCAAGTTGGCCTTCGTCCTGGCCCTGCTGGCTTATCACTTTTTCTGTTACCGCCTGATGGGTCAGCTGCAGCAGGGGACCTGCGGCTGGAGTCCAAAACAACTGCGGGCACTCAATGAGCTGCCAACGCTGCTGCTGGTGATCGTCGTGATGCTGGTGGTCTTCAAGAACCAGTTCCCGACGGGAGCTGCCACCTGGTTCATCGTGGCGTTGGTGGTCTTTATGGCTGCGTCGATTCAGTTTTATGCCCGCTGGAGGCGGCTACGGGCCGAGAAGGAAGCCGCAGCGGCGTAGGTCCGGCCATGACGGACAGACACCATCCCCTGGTCGCGGTTCTGGAAACCGTCACCCCCACCTGTTGTCCGGGGCGGATCAACTTTCACTGCCACACCACCAGCAGTGATGGGAGTCTTCGACCGGAAGCGTTGGCTGAACAGGCCCTCGCGATCGGCCTGGAGCATTTGGCGGTGACCGATCACCACAGCACGGCGGCTTTCCTGCCGATCCAACGCTGGTTTGAGCAGCAAGCCGAGGCGGGGTCTTCGCCTCCGCGGCTCTGGACTGGGATGGAGATCAGCTGCCTGCTGGAGGGCTGCCTGGTGCATGTGCTGGCCCTCGGCTTTGAGCTGGACCACACCGCCCTGGATCCCTACCGCCAAGGGCAAGCGGCAGTCGGGGAAGTCCTCGCTGCCGCTGAGGCCCGCCGCAGAATCCATGCCGCAGGCGGGTTGGCGCTGCTGGCGCATCCAGCGCGCTATCGCCTCCCCTTTCAACGGCTGATCCCTGCGGCCGCGGACTTGGGGTTCGATGGGGCGGAAGCGTTCTATGACTACGAGATGCAAGTGCAGTGGCGCCCGACGCCCCTGGTTTGCGATTCGATCGTGGGCTTGCTTGAAAAACACGCACTTCTGCGAAGTTGCGGCACCGATACCCACGGCTTAGAGCTTTGTGGCCGCTAGGGTTTCTGGAGATCGTGATCCCTTGCGATGGGCCTGTTTGATCGTCTGCTGGGCAGTGACAAGCCGCAGTCTCCTGTGACCAAGCGGGAAGCTGCGAAAAAAGAAGAGGCGTTCTTCCTTGATGCTGACGCCTCCAGCAGCATGGGGAACGTTGATTTCATGCGCCAATCGAACACGATCCGGCGCACCTTCCCCGGGACTGTGGACAGCCCCGGCAGCAAGGAAATCATCGATGAGGTCGCTTCGATGGAGGCCCGTCGCGTCGTCAAGTCCGAGGGTCTCGGCGATCCCAAGCCTGCTGAAGTGCAGACCGACCTCACCGGTGGCATCCCCAAGACCGTCAAGAAGACGTTCTGTGAGCCGATGACCATGGCCGAGTTGGATGAACGCAAGCGCGGTTCATCCTTCGGCGTGAATGTTCCCGGCGGCCCTGCTGCCATTAAGGCTGAGCAGGAGCAACAAGCCGAGGCCGCTGCTCAGCAGCCCAAGCCCGCCGATACCGCGCAGTCGAAGCCCGGTGACATTGGCGCCTTCAAGGGCTGGGTCAAGGACCTCTAACCCTCGATCAACGCTTCAGCGTCCAGGACCAGCTCACGCAGGTGCGCGAGCTGGTTTTTTTGTGCCCCACTCCAAAGACCGCGGTTGTGCGCCTCCAGCAGCCGCTCCGCCATGTCCCGCAGCGCCCAGGGATTGTGCGTCTTGAGGAAGTCCAGAACCTCTTTGGACTCCAGCCACTGCTCAGCGATTGAGCCGTAACTCCAATCCGGCACCCGCCCCGTACTGGCGTCGTAGGCAAACAGGTAGTCGAGGCTGGCGGCCATTTCAAAGCCACCCTTGTAGCCGTGCTGTTGCATCCCCTCGATCCAGCGGGGGTTGAGCACGCGAGAGCGCAGCACCTTGTCGAATTCCTTCTCGAGTCGGTGAACCCGCGGACGTTGGTGGCGGGAATGGTCCGCGAACCAGACCGCCGGAGCGGTTCCGCGCACGGACTCCACCGCGGCACTCAGCCCGCCCTGGAATTGGTAGTAATCGTCGGAATCCAGCAGATCGTGCTCGCGGTTGTCCTGGTTCTGGAGCACCACCTGGACCGAACCCAGCCGCCGCTCAAACCCGCCCCGATCGGCCGCGATGCGCAGGGGCCCAGCGCCATCCCCTTCGTAACGCCAGCTGCCCCAGTTCAAGTAGGCCTCAGCCAGGTCATCCCGGTTCTCCCAGTCGCCGCTATCGATCAACCCTTGAAGACCCGCTCCATAGGCACCCGGTGCTGAGCCATACACGCGCCAGGCATGGCCATCACGTCTGGCGGCCTCAGCGAGGGGATTGCCATCGGCGTCTTCCTCGGCTGCAGCAACGAGGGCGGTCGCCTGGTTGACCCAACCCACCAGTTGGGGGAAGGCGTCACGGAACAAGCCGGAGATTCGAAGGGTCACATCCACCCTGGGGCGGCCCAAGGCAGCCAGTGGAATCAATTCGATGTCCACGAGTCGGCGGCTGGGCCCATCCCAGATCGGTCTGACACCCATCAGCGCGAGGCACTGGGCGATGTCTTCCCCGCCATTGCGCATCGTGCTGGTGCCCCAGACCGAAAGCGCGAGGTGGCGTAGGGGTTCACCCTCCTCCATGAGGTGGTGCTCCACCAGCAACTCCGCACTGCGGCGGCCGAGGTCCCAGGCGGCTTCCGTTGGCAGACCGCGCAAATCCACGCTGTAGAAATTGCGGCCCGTTGGCAGAAGGTCCGGGCGCCCTCGCGTTGGGGCGCCCGAGGGACCGGCGGCGATGCGCTGCCCGGCCATGCCCCGCAGGAAAGAGGTCTGTTCGGCCTCTCCGCAGCGCAGCAGGTTCGGCACCAACTCCCGCTGAAGACGGTGGAGCACCGCGTAGGTTTGCGGGCCCGTCGCCGGGAATGCAGTGGCCCCCGACAACAGGGCCTGGCAGAGATCAAGCACCTGTTGCTCCAGCCACTCGACGGCATCGCCGCAGCGGCGGGGTTGCTCCAGCCCCAGGGTGATCAGGCGGTCTCGATCAGTTGGCTCAAGCGGCTGTTCTTCCGGATCAGCCCAGGGGTCCAAGCCCAGTTGCGTATCGCGCGCCAAGGCCTGGGTCAGGCCGAGGCCGTTCTGCTGGGGAGGGCGCGCCAGGCAGGCCAGTAATTCCGCACGGGCATCGAGGGCAGGCAAGGAGCCAAAGCGATGCAATCCCGTGCGGATCTGCGCTTCCTTGAGCTCACAGAGATAGCCATCGGCCGCATCCAACGGGTCATCCCCCTCGCCGGTCGCCAGGACCCCCTCGAGTTCCGAAGCACTGAGCTGTTGAAGGATCTCTGCCCGGAGCCCCTCACTGCGGGCACTCCCGAGTTGCACCGCTTCCCAGTACTCATCGATCAGCGCCTCCAGCTCTCGAAGGTCCCCATGCAGTCCCGCTCGACCGAGAGGTGGGGTGAGGTGATCGAGGATCACCGCTTGGGCACGCCGCTTGGCCTGGGAGCCTTCACCTGGGTCGTTCACGATGAAGGGATAGAGGTGGGGCATGGGCCCCAGGGCCAACTCTGGGAAGCAGCTGCCGGAGAGTCCAAGCCCCTTCCCGGGCAGCCATTCGAGGTTGCCGTGCTTCCCCACGTGGCACACCACCTGCACCCGAGCGGCTTGGGCAAGCCAGAGGTAATGCGCGAGGTACTGGTGCGTCGGAGCCAGATCTGGAGAGTGGTAGCTCAGGCTGGGATCCCTCTCGTAGCCGCGTGACGGCTGGATCATCACGACCGCGTTGCCGAAACGCAGTCCATGGATTGGAAATCCATGGGGCTCGAGGGACGGGTCCTGCTGCGGTTCCCCCCACTGGGCCTCGAGGCTCTGGCGGGCGGCACTGGGTAGCGCGCCATACCAATCCAAATAGGCCTGCAGGGGCAGATGGTCCGCGGCCTTGAGGTGGCTGCTTTCTGGATCATTGGTTCGGCCGGCGAGCAAGGCTGCAATCAGCGCGTCGCCATCGCCGGGGATCTCAGCCCCGAGGCTGTAGCCAGCGTCCTGTAACCACCCGAGCATCGCCGCGGCACTGGCTGGGGTGTCGAGTCCGACGCCATTGGCAAGACGGGCGTTGCGGGTGGGGTAATTCGCCAGCACGAGCGCCAGACGCCGGTTCTGTGGGGGAGTCACCCGCAGGTCACACCAACGCCGAACCAGTTCGGCGACCCAGGCGAGACGCTCCGGTGCTGGCACATAGCGATGCAGTCCGGTGGCGAGACGCGCGTCGGCCTGCTCGAGCTCTTTGAAGGCCCCAACCCGCGTCGTGATGCGGCCGTCCAGCTCCGGCATCGCGATTTGCAGAGTCAGATCGAGGGAGGCCAACCCCACCGGACTGGCCTGCCAGGCCGCAGCGGACTGGGTGCTGCACAGGACCTGAAAGACCGGTACACCGAGCTCTTCCCAGAGGGGCGCCCCCAATCCAGCCTCCGCGGATTGGACCGAAGCAAACGAGGTGGTGCAGACCACGGCGTCCACCGCTTCCCGTTGGAGGAGATCCAGCACACCCCGCTGCACCACCGGGTCCCGCAGGCTGCTGACCCACAACGCCCGCGGGGCTAAGCCCCGGGCCCTGAGCGCGGAGAGCAGGGCCTCCGCCAGCGCCAGGTCGCCCGATTGCAGAAGCGCGCGATACAGGATCACGCCCACCCGTGGGCCGGAATCCCCTTGCCAGTCATGGGCCTTGGGGTCTTCAACGGCCTGGGCTGCAGGAAGAACAACCTCGCCGTTGTCGAGGAATGAGCCGAGGCTCTTGAGCACCCTCAGCCAGTTGTCGGTGCCCCCTTCTCTCAGGCATTGGCTGCAGGCGACAGCCACGGGTGCCGGGACGGTGCTGAGGGAGGCCAACGCCTCGTCTTCATCGGCGGTACCGGCCATCACCACCAGGTGGCGGTCCGATGCGGTTTCGGCCCAGAGCCGGAACTGCTCCAGTCCGTAACTCCAATGGCCTCGGCCGCCGAGCAGACGGATCAACACCAATCGTGTGCCGCTCAAGCTGGTGCTGATGTAGTGATCCAGCACCGCGGGGTGTTGGAGGCTCGCCAGGTTCAGGCCCTGGAGCTGACGGCCCTGACCAGCCGGGAAGCTCTCCCGGTCCAGCGTTGCGGCCAACGCCGCGAGGTCGGTGTCCGCGCTTGAGAGAACCACCAGGTCGGCACCTGGCTGTTCGACATAGACGACCCCGTCCTCAGGGCTGTGGCTACCGGGGACAGCCGCAAGACGGTGCATCGAACCATCTTGCTGGGTCAGCACTCGCGCTAGGGCACCGGGCAGTGAGAAGATCGTCTGCAGCTGTGGCCGCCCCCACCGACCCCATGCATCAGTTCCTGCCCTACGCCTGGTTCGGTGGCAAGTGTGTGCCTTTCGCGGAGGCCACCCTCTCGGTCGCGACCCATGCGCTGCACTACGGCACCGGTGCGTTTGGCGGGATGCGGGCGATCCCCAATCCTGCGGATGCGAACGAGATCCTGCTGTTCCGGGCTGACCGCCACGCCCGCCGTCTCAGCCAGAGCGCCCGTCTGCTGCTGACGGAGCTCAGCGAAGAGACCATTCACTCAGCGATCCACGCCTTCCTGCGTACCAATAAGCCGACCTGTCCGGTCTATCTCCGTCCGTTTGTTTATACGAGTGATCTGGGGATTGCCCCCCGTCTGCACAACATCGAGACCGATTTTCTGATCTACGGGCTTGAGCTCGGTGACTACCTCTCCCCGGAGGGTGTGAGCTG
This sequence comes from Synechococcus sp. LTW-R, assembly GCF_014217875.1. Taxonomy (NCBI): domain Bacteria; kingdom Bacillati; phylum Cyanobacteriota; class Cyanophyceae; order Synechococcales; family Synechococcaceae; genus Synechococcus; species Synechococcus sp. LTW-R. The sequence goes on along the minus strand of NZ_CP059060.1, from coordinate 624,459 downwards.
CCGGATCAGCTCCTGGACCCGTCAGGAGGATCGCTCGTTGCCCCTGCGCGGCAAGATCAGCGGCGCCTACATCACGAGCTCCCTGGCCAAGACTGAGGCCGTCAAGAGTGGCTTTGATGAAGCCCTGCTCCTGAACAGCCGCGGCAAGGTGAGCGAGGCCAGTGGCATGAACCTGTTCCTGGTCCGTGACGGTGTCCTGATCACCCCTGGTGTTGACCAGGACATCCTTGAGGGCATCACCCGCTCGAGCGTGCTGGAGCTGGCCAAGGCCATGGGCATCCCCACCTTGGAGCGGCCCGTCGACAAGAGCGAGTTGTTCATCGCCGACGAAGTCTTCCTGAGCGGCACCGCAGCCAAGGTCACGCCCATCCGTCGCGTGGAAACCACAGAACTCAGTGCCGAGCGCCCCGTGATGAATGCCATCCGTGAGCGCCTCACGACGATTACCGAAGGGCGTGACCCCGCCTATGAGCACTGGGTCAGCCGCGTGCGCCTTGACGGTTGATCGACTGATGCTCGCCACCCAACGCATTGGCTTCCTGGAGCGTTTGCACAGCCCGGAGCGGCCTGTGTTGGTGTTCGACGGTGCAACGGGAACTTCGTTGCAGCAGATGGATCTGACCGCCGACGATTTCGGCGGCTTGGCCCTCGAAGGGTGCAACGAGAACCTGGTCTTCACCCGGCCGGATGCCGTGCAGGCCGTGCATCGTCAGTTTCTTGAAGCCGGATGCGATGTCATTGAGACCGACACCTTTGGCGCGACCTCCACGGTCCTGGCCGAGTACGACATCCAGGACAAGACCTTTGAGCTGAACAAGCGGGCAGCGGAGCTGGCACGCGAAATGGCCGCCGCCTACTCGACGCCGGAGAAGCCCCGGTTCGTGGCGGGATCCATGGGCCCGACGACGAAGCTGCCCACGTTGGGGCACATCAGCTTCGACGAAATGCGCGATTCCTTCGCCGAACAGGCCGAGGGCCTGATCGCCGGAGACGTGGACCTCTTCATCGTCGAAACCTGCCAGGACGTCCTGCAAATCAAGGCGGCGTTGCAGGGAATTGAGCAGGCCTTCACGGCAACCGGTCAGCGCAGGCCCTTGATGGTCAGCGTGACCATGGAAACCACCGGCACGATGTTGGTGGGTTCAGACATCGCGGCGGTGGTCTCGATTCTGGAGCCATTCCCGATCGATGTGCTCGGCCTGAACTGCGCGACGGGCCCCGAGCAGATGAAGGAGCACGTCCGCTACCTCTCAGCCCACAGCCCTTTCGTGGTGAGCTGCATCCCGAACGCGGGTCTACCGGAAAACATCGGCGGCGTCGCCCACTACCGGCTGACCCCGACCGAAATGAAGATGCAGCTGATGCACTTCGTGGAAGATCTGGGGGTGCAGGTGATTGGCGGCTGCTGCGGAACCACGCCAGCACACATCGCCTCCCTGGCTGAGCTTTCCTCGGAACTCAAGCCAGCCCAGCGCACGGTGCGCGGTGGTATGGAGCCAGACCCTGAAGCCCCACGCCCGGCCCTGCAGTACGAGCCCTCAGCCAGCTCGATCTACGGAGTCACCCCCTACCTGCAGGACAACTCCTTCTTGATCATTGGCGAACGCCTGAACGCCAGTGGCTCGAAGAAAGTTCGTGAGTTGCTCGCGGAAGAAGACTGGGACGGTCTGGTCTCCGTAGCCCGCGGCCAGGTGAAGGAGAACGCTCATGTTCTTGACGTCAACGTCGACTACGTCGGCCGCGATGGCGAGGCGGATATGCACGCGTTGGTCAGCCGTCTGGTGACCAACGTCAACCTCCCCCTGATGCTGGACTCCACGGAGTGGCAAAAGATGGAGGCCGGCCTCAAGGTGGCTGGCGGCAAATGCATCCTCAACTCCACCAACTACGAGGACGGCGACGAGCGCTTCTTCAAGGTGCTCGAACTGGCGCGCGATTACGGCGCTGGTGTCGTCGTCGGGACCATTGATGAGGAGGGTATGGCCCGCACCGCGGAACGCAAATTCGCGATCGCGCAACGGGCCTACCGCGATGCCCTGGAATTCGGCATCCCGGCCCACGAGATCTTCTACGACCCCCTGGCACTCCCCATCTCAACGGGCATCGAAGAAGACCGGGAAAACGGACTGGCGACGCTGAATGCGATTCGCATGATCCGCGAGAACCTTCCGGGTGTTCATGTGGTGCTGGGCGTCAGCAACGTGAGCTTTGGCCTATCCCCAGCGGCGCGGATCGTGCTCAACTCCGTTTTTCTCCATGACTGCTGTGAGGCAGGCATGGATGCGGCGATCGTCAGCCCCGCCAAGATCCTGCCGCTGATCAAGATCAGCGAGGAGCACCAGCAGGTTTGCCGCGACCTCATTCACGATCGCCGGCGTTTTGACAACGGGGTCTGTGTCTATGACCCCCTTACCGAACTCACCACGTTGTTCGAAGGCGTCTCCACGAAGGAGGCACGGGCTTCCGGACCGTCCTTGGCTGATCTCCCTATTGAGGAACGCCTGAAGCAACACATCATTGATGGTGAGCGCATTGGCTTGGAAGACGCGCTCAAGATTGCCCTTGAGAGCTACAAACCGCTCCAGATCATCAACACCTTCCTGCTGGATGGGATGAAGGTGGTCGGTGAGCTCTTTGGCTCAGGGCAAATGCAGCTGCCCTTCGTCCTGCAAAGCGCCGAGACGATGAAATCCGCCGTGGCTTTCCTCGAGCCCCTGATGGACAAGGTGGAGGGTGAGAGCTCCGCCAAGGCCAAGTTCCTGATTGCCACGGTCAAAGGCGATGTGCATGACATCGGCAAGAACCTGGTCGACATCATCCTCACGAACAACGGCTATGAGGTGATCAACCTGGGGATCAAACAACCCGTTGAAGCCATCATCGAGGCGCAGCAAGAACACCAGGCCGATTGCATTGCCATGAGCGGACTGTTGGTGAAATCAACAGCCTTCATGAAGGACAACCTCGCCGCCTTCAACGAGGCCGGGATCAATGTCCCCGTGATCCTGGGCGGGGCTGCCCTCACCCCCCGGTTCGTGAACAAGGACTGCCGCGAGGTCTACAACGGCCAGGTCATTTACGGGCGCGACGCCTTCGTTGACCTGCGCTTCATGGATGCCCTGGTGACGGCCAAGGCTGAAGAGCAGTGGGATAACGCTAAGGGGTTCCTCGGAGCGATCCCCGACGGGCTCGGACTCGAGGCGGTTAACACGGACGAGCGTGCTGACACGGACGAGACCGCAGCGCCCGCCGACGCACAGCCAGCAGCCGTCGCTGTCTCGACGGACCGCTCCGAGAGCGTGCCGGAGGAGGCTGCAATCACTCCCCCCTTCTGGGGTAGTCAGGTGCTGCTCGAAGACGCGATCGACATTGAGGAGGTCTTCGGATTCCTCGATCGCAATGCCCTCTTCGCCGGCCAGTGGCAGTTGCGCAAGGCCCAAGGGCAGTCCCGCGAGGACTACGAAGCGATGCTGGCCGAGAAGGCGGAGCCCGTCCTCGCCCATTGGAAGCAACGCTGCATCGATGAAGGCCTGCTCACCCCTCGAGTGGCCTACGGCTACTACCCGTGCGGGCGCGAGGGCAATGCGCTGGTCGTGTTTGACCCGGAGCAACCGCAGAGCGAGCTGGGGCGGTTTGATCTGCCGCGGCAACGCTCGGGCAACCGCTACTGCATTGCTGACTTCTACCGCGATGCCGTCAGTGGTGCATCGGATGTGCTGCCCATGCAGGCGGTAACCATGGGTGAGCAGGCGACTGCCTTCGCCCAAGACCTGTTCAAGGGCGATCAATACAGCGATTACCTCTACTTCCATGGCCTGGGCGTTCAAATGGCCGAGGCCCTGGCGGAGTGGGTCCACTCCCGGATCCGCCGCGAATTGGGCTATCCCGATCCAGCAGACATGCCCCTACGGGATGTCCTGGCCCAGCGCTACCGCGGCAGCCGCTACTCCTTTGGCTATCCGGCCTGTCCGAACGTTCCCGATTCTCGGCAGCAGCTGCGCTGGCTTGGTAGTGAGCGGATTGGTCTGAGCATGGACGAGAGCGACCAATTGGAGCCCGAGCAGAGCACCACAGCGCTGGTGGCCCTCCACAGCCAGGCCCGTTATTTCTCCGCTTAGGGTCAAGGGCCTCCCCCCCCTGACCCATGGCCATTGCTGGACCTGGCGGCGTTGATGCTGCGATCGCCTCAGGCATCGATCTCGATGGCAGCCCGATCCCCCAGGAGATGCTCAGCCTCTACACCGAGGTGATGGACCTGGAGAGCCAGAGGGCCCGCAGCGGTGTCAAAAAATCAATGAGGAACCGTGTCGTGAAGACCGGGTCCAAGCATTTCGACCAGGAGACCCTCGATGCTCGCCTCAAGGCAGCCGGTTGGGAGGGTCTGAAGGACAAGGAAGTGGCGTTCTTCTACGGCAGCTGAATCAGCCGCAAAGGTTTTCCATGGTGTCGATCACCTCTTGCTGGAACGATTCCAGATCAGAGGAGTCCGACAGATCGACACCTTCACCAGCCGCATTCTGAGCCAATTCCTGGAAGTGGAATGCTCCTTCTCCGTTGGCCAAGAACTCAATGGCAGAGCTCTCGCCGCTCTCCTTGAAGGCATCGCAGAGGGCCAGGAAGGCTCCGTCTTCGGTGAAGTCCCAGCTCATGTAGGGGGGTTGGCTGAATGACCTTTAACGCCTACCCCCCCAATCCCGTCAACCTCCCAGGCGGTTTTGTGCCACTCCTTCGTCAGAATTGAGCTGCGAATTCCGCTGTGAACAGTCCGAACCCACCCATGAGCATCGCCGAAACCAAGGCCCTGAATGTGCTTGGAGAGCCCTTGCAGGAGTGCGGATGTGACCCGATGACCGGTTGGTTTCGTGACAGTTACTGCCACACCGATGCGGCGGACCTGGGACGCCACAGCGTGTGTTGCGTCGTCAATGAGCAATTTCTGAGCTACTCCAAGGCCCAGGGCAACGATCTGACGACGCCAGTGCCCGCCTACAACTTCCCTGGCCTCAAACCGGGGGATCATTGGTGCGTCTGCGCGGCCCGTTGGCTGGAGGCCTACCAGGACGGGATGGCCCCGCCGGTGCGGCTTGAGGCCTGTGAGGATTCAACCCTGGCCGTGATTCCCCTGGACCTGCTCCAGGCCCACGCCACCACCCGCTGATGGGACTTGCCATCGGTGTCCTGGGTCTTGGGGCCTGGGGACAAACCTTGGCGGATCTGGTCGAGCGCCAAGGCCATCAGGTGTGCAGCTGGAGTCGCCGCACTGGCGGATCGCCGTTGGAGGTCATCCAGGGGGCCGATCTGGTCCTAGTTGCTGTGGCGCTCCAGGGCGTGAAGCACCTGGCACCGGAACTCGGCCCGCACTGGCCGCAGCAGGTCCCACTGGTGAGCTGCAGCAAGGGCCTGGATTTGGAGACCCAGAGCACGGCCAGTCAGCTCTGGCTGGGCAGTCAGCCAAGCCTTCAGGTCGTGGTCTTAAGCGGTCCGAACCTGGCCGATGAATTGGCCAAGGGCTGCCCAGCGGCCAGTGTCTTGGCGGGCCGTGATTCAGTCCTCGTCCAGGAGCTGCAGCAGACGCTGAGTTCCCAGCAGTTGCGCCTGTATGCGAGTGCCGATCCCCTTGGGGTCGAGCTGGCTGGAGCCCTGAAAAACGTGATGGCCATCGCCGGGGGCATCTGCGATGGGCTTCAACTCGGGGCGAACGCGAAGGCCTCGCTCCTCTGTCGGGGCATGGCCGAGATGGCGCTCGTTCTGGAGCGTCTCGGTGGGGACCCGGCGAGCCTTTATGGCTTGGCGGGTCTGGGGGATCTCTTGGCCACGGCCAACAGCCCCCTGAGCCGGAATTACCGCTTTGGCCTGGCCCTGGCCGAAGGAAAGGGCGGCGATGAAGCCCTTGTTCAGGTGGGTGCCACGGTGGAGGGCAAAAAAACAGCCGAGGCTGTCGTGGCTGTCGGAGAGCGTTACGGCTTGGCTCTCCCGATCTGCCAACAGGTGGTGGATCTGTTGGAGGGACGCTGTGGTCCAAGGGAGGCCGTCCATGCCTTAATGCAACGGAGTCTTCGCGGCGAGCAGGGATAGGGCTGGATGGGCGAGCTGACTCCAGGGGATCAGGCCCAGCGGGCGGTCCTGATCGAGGCGTTTGCAGCCGGACCCATGCAGGGGAATGGAGCCGCGGTCGTGGAACTCAGCCAAGCGGCCCGTTCGGAGTGGATGCAGGCCCTTGCCGGCAGCCTGCAGCAATCCGAAACCGCCTTTCTCTGGCGGAACTCTGACGGTCAGTGGTGCCTGCGCTGGTTTACGCCCACCTGTGAAGTGCCGCTCTGCGGTCACGCCACCTTGGCGTCCACCTTGGCCTTACAACGATGGGGACTGATGAAGCCCGGGCAGGAGCTGGTCCTGGCCAGTCGCAGTGGCGGCCTCAGGGTCTGTGTCGACCCCTCAACCGCTGGAGCGGCGTCGCTAACTCTTCCCAGTGAGCCCCTCGTGGCCGAACCCTGCCCGAGCTACCTGGCTGCGATCCTGAACGCCGAGGCCCAGGGCTACTGGACGTCGACATTGGGCTACCGGGTGGTCCTGATTGGAGAAGACCAATCCCTGGAGACACTGGCGGGGGTGAGCGAACGACTCCAAGGCCCGGACCGTCAGGGTCTGGTCGTCATGCAGGCCCTGCCCGCTGACCGGCCGCAGCGGCTCCTTGGCCAGCCCTGCGATTACAAACTGCGTTTCTTTGCCCCTGGCCTCGGAATCGATGAGGACCCGGTGACGGGCTCAGCCCATGCCCTGGTGGCGCCCTGGTGGGCGCAACAGCTTGGCAAGACGACGCTGCACGGTTGGCAGCCGTCCCGGCGCAGTGGTGGCATGCGCTGTGAGGTCCTTCAAGGCTTGCAGGTGCAACTGAGCGGCACGGGTCATGTCCTTTGGGAGGGACAGATTGAAGCCGGTGCCCCCGGCCATGATCCGGGCGGCTGGGACGTCTGCAGGGTGAGCGCAGCGTGACGCTCCCATCAGAGCTGCGCGGAGGGGACGAGATGGGCGGTCTTGGTCGCTACGGGACGGCAGCGCTGCACTGCAGCGACGTCGCCGAGGCCAATGGCGCCCTTGTCCCCCTGCAAACGGCCCTCGAGCCAATCGAGAGCTGCGCGCCCTTCGTCCTGCGTCGGTTGGTCTCGGCCACCCCCAAGCATCTACGGCGTGAAGGCCCCAAACCAAATCCCTTCTTGCCTTGGGATCAGCGGCTGGAGGTGGAGCGCCTTGGGAGTTCGCATCTCTTGTTGCTCAATAAGTTTCCAGTTCAGCGCTGTCATCTGCTGTTAATCACGCAGCAGTGGCGCCCCCAGTCGGGATGGCTTGAGCCAAGCGATTGGCAGCAGTTGGCGCGGGTCGATGCCGAGACCCCAGGCCTGTGGTTTTTCAATAGCTGCCCCGAAGCCGGGGCCAGCCAACCGCACCGTCACCTGCAGTTGCTGCCGCGGCTACCGAACGAGGAGATCTGTCCGCTGCAGGCCTCGATCGCAGCACAACTCGCGGGCGATGAGGAACCCTGGCCCTGGCGGTATCAGCTCAGCCGGCGCACGCAGTACGACGGCCCAGCCGCCTCGGAGGAGCTGGAGGAGCTCTACCAGGAGCACGCCGCCCGTCTGGGCTTGGGGGATGCCAACACTGCTGAGCGGCCGAAGGCCCCATACAACGTCTTGATCAGTCCGGAGTGGTTCATGACCGTGGCTCGGGTCAAGGAACACGCAGCTGGATTCAGTGTCAACGCCCTGGGGTTTGCGGGGTACCTGCTGCTGACAGGCGGTTCTGATGCAACCTGGTTGCGCTCCAACGGCGCCTTGGCCCTACTGCGGTCGGTCGCCATGGCTCCGTGAATTCACGGATGACGGGGCTAGGCAGGACGCAGTTCGCTGGAGCCAGTCAGACCGCTTGTCATACAGGACGACAGATCCCGAAGCGAGCTGGAGGCCGAACTGAAGCGCCATCGCGGCCTCGTTCAAGCCACGGCCTTGCACTACGCCAAACGCTGCCACGAACCACTCGACGACCTCACCCAGGAGGGCTGGATCGGCTTCTTGCGGGCGTACCAGGGAAGTGAACGCCTCCGCGAGAGACCCCTCGGGGCCTACGCCAAAACCTTCATCCGCGGCGCGATTCTTCGCTACCTCAGGGACAAGGGCAAGCTGGTGCGCTTGCCACGCTCAACGCAGGAGCGGCTTCAGGAACTCAGATGCCTGAAACAGCAAGCCAGGACACCAAAGGGGCTGACGCCAGATGCACTTCGCCGGGTGACGGGCTGGAGTACCGCCAGCCTGAATGCCCTAGAACAGGCGGAGCTGTTGATGCGGCTGCGACCGCTCGAGAACGAAGACTGTGGCGAACCGAGCAGTCTTGAGAGAGAGCGCCCGCTCCCGGATGGGGTCATGGCCTCCCAATGGTTGGCATCGATCCCCCAACGGCACCGCCAAGTCGTCGAGCTGGTGGTGTTGGAGGGATTGAGCCTGCGCCGCGCGGGTCACGCTCTCGGCATCAGTGCGGCCACGGTCCGGCGCAGGCTTCAGCTGGGGCTGGCGGAACTCAGGACTCAGCTGAATCCTGCATCTGACGCTCCAGGGTGCTGAGGGCGGCATTGATCGCCGCCAGCTGACGCTCGAGGCCGTCGCGCCAGAAGGTGAGCATCTGGTGCTTGCGCTCCTGGTGCCGCCGCCGCATCTGGGCAGGAGAACCGGAGTCAGCGCAGGCAAAGAAGGGCGAAATCATGGAGAATGCTGCTGTGATGCCGTTCTAGCCAGCAGCTGCGGTTTGCCGCGACGAGGGGTCAGGCCAACCCCGGACTGTGTTGATTTCGATCAGCAGGAGATAAAAGAATTCCGGACAGCGACGCACCCATCCGCCAACCATTCGCACGTTGAGAGCAGTTGGTCCCATAGGTCTGATGAGACCCCTCGCGATTGCTCTCCTCGGCGGCGTCATGGTCGCTCCGTGCCCCGCCCTCGCGGACGTGGCCTTGATGGCTGGCCAGCAAGCCAAGCCACTGCAGGGCCGATTCAATACCGTCCCAGTCCTGCACTCGAACCAACCTGAGGAGGTGCACGGTCCTGGGATTTTGGTCACGACGACGCCTGGTCAGAGCATCGCAGCGGAGACCGGGGCGCCCCTCGCCAATGCGACCTACACCTTCAACGGTGAGTTCGGCATTCACGTTCATCACAAGTACTACCCCCACGACAAAAGTCGGATGGGCAGCGGCGGCGGCCGCCGCGGCGAACTGACACTGGCCACCCTGCTGATCAACCCATCGAGCCAACCGGTTCACATTCGCTTCGAGAAGGGAGCCGTTCGCAACAGCTTTGAGGCTCCCTATCAAGCGAACAACTTGATGGGGGTCAAACCCTTGGGGCACCGCCCTTGGAATACGGGCCCAGGAGACGCGACCGCGGTGCAGATGCTACGAGGCAAGCTCGATAGAAAACTGGCCGAGGAGATCACGATTCCGGCCCACAGCAGGGTGGTGTTGTTCAGCACCCAACTCCCGGCGAAAGGCATCGCCAACGGCCTCCTAAAAGGTCGCAGTGACGGGCCCTTCCAGATGGCGGTCGTCGCCGCGGAAGACCCGCAGAGCGACGACGATCTGATGGCCGTACTGGATCAACGACGCTTGGCTCCAGGCCGGGTTTACCTCAGCCGGATCCGGCAAATTGAGAATGGAACCGTGTTTTCACGCGTGGCCGGCGTTGCAATCGGCGATGAGTACACAGCCAGCCTCTCCCACGATCTGCAGCAAGGGGCCCTGCACATTCCCCTGACGAGCACGAACCGCCACCACTTCGGCACCGGAGAGGTCCAAATCAATCCTCTGGCGACCCGAATGGTCGACTCCTCCCTGAACAACGTGGGGACCTATGGGGTGCGCTTTGACGTCTCCATGAACCTGACGGGCTCAGGCCCCCACCAATTGGTCTTGAGCCATCCGACCGTCAATGGTCGTGGGCGCTTCACGGCCTTCCGCGGTTCAATTCGCATTGAGACGGCCGATGGCTACCAGGAGGTGCATGTCGGCATGAAATCGGGTCAGAGCCTGCCCATTGCCGATCTCTACCTCAAGCCAGGACAAGTCAATTCGGTCAAAGTCAGCCTGGTCTATCCAGCGGATGCAACTCCGGGCCATTTGCTGAGCGTTGTTCCCGATCAGCAGTTGGCGCAGCTCAAAGAACGTGAAGCCCTGGTGGAGGCCTCAGAGGTCGCCGCGAAAGTTGCCCCAGCTGCGGCACCCGTCGCCGTGGTCACCGCTCCACCGGCTTTTGAACCCGTGACGATTCGACCGACCGCACCGGCGCTCGTGCCACCTCCACAGTGGGTCCAACCGCCACCGGCACTGCCCAACCTGAATGGGGTCTCAGCCGCTGTGATCAGCCCCATTCGGATGAGCGAGAGCCTGATGCTGCGCTATCAACAGGCCGTGGAGGCCCAACAAAAGATGATGAACACCCTCTTGGGTCGATAACCTCAAGGACAGTTCCCCAGCCTGCGTGAGCCAGCGAGAGACCGACAAACGCCGGATCTCGCTGGAACTCAGCGAGGAACTGTTGACCTGGATCGACAGCCTCAAGGGACAACTGGGGCTGCGAAGCCGTGGCGACCTGGTCGAACGCCTCCTCCAGGAGGTCCGGGGCGGTCAAGACACCTACACAGAGAGCGAGTCCGCAGAAGAGCAGCTGGAGGTTCGAGTCTCCTCAACCGCCGGCGAGGAATTAAACGAGGCTGAAGCCGAAGAATCTCAGGCGCCCCTCAACGAAGACGTTTCCATCGTTCTCGTCCATTCCGGACTTGTCGCACAGCGGGACTCGGATGACGTCTCAAGCAATGCGACCGAGATTGTCGATGAGCCGTTGGCGCCGAGTGCCGGCGGAAGCGGCATTCAGCTCCCCGGCTTTGTGCGCAAACAGGCCAAACGGGTCAAGCAGACCCTGGAGGCTCCAGCACGCTCAAGTCAACCCGACGCGACCTTGGCCCTCATCCGGGGGGCGGACCTCGACATTGCCCTCCACCAGGCTCTCCACCATTGGAGTGAGGTCTATGGCCAGGCGCCAACGGATGCCGCCCTCGAAGCGGCGATGGTCTGGCTCGCCCGCGACATCTGGCCGCAGTCCGGGGACAGCGACGGCAGACCGTTTGGCTGGAACCTGGTGCAGCAGGTCATGTACTCCTATGCCCCCGATTGGACCGAGGGCCAACCCAGCCTGGAGAGGGTCATCGTCGCTGCCGGAATCCTTGAGGATCCCTTTGGCGGTTCGAGCTTGCCCGCTCGCGTCGCCAGCTTGATCACCCGCTTTGTTCAGTGCCATCGGAGTCGCAACAAGCGCAGCACGTCCTTCGATGCGATCGACAACAGCATGAACGTGCACAGCGCACTGAAGATGCTGCAGCTCGCCACCGTGGCTGATCGTCCTTACACCCTCCGGGAAATTCGCGAGGCCTACCGCACTCAGGCCGTGAGCCACCACCCCGATGCCGGTGGTTCAGCGGATGCGATGCGCCGCCTCAATGAGGCGTACCAATTCCTCAAGGAGCGCTACCGCGAAGCGACCTGAGCAACTGTCTTAGGCGAGACCCGCTACGCGTCCCGGCCCGAGATGAGCTCAAGACATTAAAGCAGTACGTGGCGAGATATTTATACATAGTGATTTGCCCTCGATTTCGGCTGCGTGCACGCTCAAATACCTGTACTGCCTTCAAAGATCAATGTTCCGTTGTCCTGGGGGCTGTGGTCGCCCTGTCCACGGAGATGGACACTTCTTTAGAACGCAGTTGGAGCTTTGTTTTTTTAGCTGCGTACCTGCAGTAGACACAGGTACGCAGCTTCAAGTGGCTCTGTTCAGGGCTTGCGCAGCAGAAAAAGACTTGAACACCCCGTCTCACTCAAGTCCAGGTCCCGGTCTAGAACCGGTCAGCAGGCGAGACAAATGGATGAGATCTGTAGGAGCCGATTCGCTCGACACATGACTCGACCACGGCTCGCCATAAATGATCTGACCAAGTCATCGCGACTGAGACCAATATCCGGTCTCAGTTGGCCATCAGGATGCGACACATGTGAGTCAACGATGAGCGCAAAGATTTCCACTTGGTTTGCAGGTCTTAAACCACCCCCGACCTGGGACCCAGGCTGTGTCTTAGGTGATCAGAATTAACGCTTGACGCAGGCATGAAAAAAGCCGGCTTTCGCCGGCTTTGAACTGTTGAATCCGAGTGACCAATCAGCAGGGGGTCTGCATGCCCTGGATCAGGAAATCGAAGTAGGGGGCTGCGACGGCCGCATCATCAGCATTGAGCAGGACCAGAGCGGCCTCCTTCATGCAGCGCATGGACTCGACCATGCCTGGCATAGGAACGCCGAGGCTGTTGTACATCTCACGGGCACCTTCGAGGCCGATTTTCTGAATCAGTTCGGTGCTGCCAGCCAGGAGGCCGTAGGTGACGAGCCTGAGATACCAGCCAAAGTCACGCAGGCACTGGGCACGCTGCTTGGCGCCATAGGCGTTACCGCCGGGGGCGACGTATTCGGGCTTACGGCTGAAGAGCTGCTTGGAGGCCTCGTCAACAATCTTCTTCTCGTTGTCGGTCAGAACACGGACAACAGACAGGCGATTGGCGCCGGTGGAGAGGAAATCCACCATGGAGCGCAGCTCACCGCCGGTGGGATAGCGGAGCTCATCGTCTGCCTGAAGGATCAGATCGCGTACGACGCTCATCGAAACCACCATTGACCCCGACACTGTATCGAGGACAAGCACTGAAAAGCCCCGCTCTGGGCCGGTGTTTACGCACCGATAGGGTCAAAGAAGGACGGCAAGTGGGTGATGGGTGTCAACAAGGTGCAATTGGGTACATCCATCACGGTGGAGATCACGGGCTTTGGCCATGAGGGCCAAGGGGTGGGCCGTTGGAATGAGACCGCCGTCTTCATCGCAGGAACGCTGCCTGGTGAAACGGTTCAGGCCCGGGTGCGGCGCTGCGCCAAGCGGCATCTGGAGGCTGACCTGATCGAGGTCACCCAAGCCCACCCAGAGCGTCAGAAGCCCCCGTGCATCCTCGCTGAGCGCTGCGGTGGCTGCAGCCTGCAACACGCCTCGGCGGCGCTGCAACTGGATCTGAAGCGGGATCTCGTCCAACAAAGCTTGAGTCGCTTGGCCAAGTTGGAAGTGGCGGTCGAACCGGTTTGGGGCTGCAAGCACAGCCTGGGTTATCGCAATCGAGCCCTAATCCCCCTGGAACGGGCCGAAGACGGGCGCCTCCGGGCCGGTTACTACCGCCGCGGCAGCCACAAAATCGTCAACCTCAACCACTGTCCCGTTCTCGATCCCCGTATCGATGGCCTGATTGAGCCCATCAAGCGCGATCTTGAGAAAACCGGCTGGCCCGTCGACGTCAATCTCAGTGGCAAAGGCGGCTTGCGCCACCTTGCCCTGCGGGTGGGCTCGGCCACTGGGGAAATCCTGATCACCTTGGTTAGCAGTCACCGCCAGCTCAAAGGGCTGGAGACGTTGGCGCAGCGTTGGATGGAGCGCTGGCCGGAGGTCGTCGGCGTTGGTCTGAACTTGCAACCCAAGGCCTCCAATGTGGTCATGGGACCAGAGACGGACCTGATCGCGGGACGGTTCTGGTTGCTGGAGGTCTTTGATGGCATCGAACTGCGCATCGCAGCCGACACCTTTTTCCAGGTCAATACGCTGCAGGCCGAGCGGCTCGTTGAGCCGCTGCGGGCTTTCTTTGCGACAGGTCAGAGCGCCACGGTGATTGATGCCTACAGCGGCATCGGGACCTACAGCCTGCCCTTGGCGCGTTCGGGCCTCAAGGTGTTGGGTCTGGAGGTCCATCCTGCCTCCGTCAGCCAAGCCACGGCCAATGCGGAACGCAATGGAATTGGGACGGCTTTCTTCGAGCAGGCCGACGTGGCCATGGTTCTGGCCGAACGCTTAAAAATGACGGGATCCCTGCTCGTCGACCCGCCCCGCAAAGGGCTGAGTGCTGAAGCCCTGGCCGCCATTCTGGACGGGAAGCCCGAGCGACTGGCCTACATCAGCTGCAACCCCTCAACCCTGGCCAGGGATCTGCAGCAATTGTGCGGTGAAGACGGCGGCTACCAGCTCGAACGGGTTCAGCCCGTTGACTTCTTCCCCCAGACCAGCCACGTGGAAACCCTGGCGCTGCTGACCCAGTCCGGCTCAGGCGCGTAGCTGGGCTCCGAACTGCTTTTCGAGGGCTGCACGAATCTTGGCGTGGGCCTCATCCACCTCGCTGTCCTTCAAAGTCCGCTTGGGATCTCGGTAGCGCAGCCGGAAGGCCTGGCTGCAGGAGCCAGCCGCCAGCTGTTCTCCCTCGTAGCGATCCACGAGTTCGGCTTGCTCCAGTAGGGGCTTACCGGCTTTGCGGATGGCATTGAGGAGCTGGGCGCTCGCGGTCTCCGCGTTTACGACCAGTGCCAGATCCCGTTCAGAGGCTGGCACCGTGGCAAAGGTGGCGAAGCTGGGCTGCCAGCGGTTGCGGCGCGTTGCTGCGCTGAGCAACGGAGTGACCTCCAACTGGAACAGATAGGTCGCGGGCGGTAGGTCGTACTGCTCGGCCAGCTCGGGGTGCACTTGGCCAAAGAAGCCGGCCGGACGTCCCTCCACAACGATCTGCGCGGCGCGACCCGGGTGCAGCAGCGGATGCTCACTGAGGCGACGGTCCTCGACGGGCAGCTTCAGTCCGGCCAGGGCCGATTGAAGGAGACCGCGAGCACTGAAGTAATCCAGGGCCTGGGGCTTGCCGCTCTGACTCCAGAGCTCAGCCTGACGGGAACCGCAGATCAAACCGGCCAGGTGCTGGCTTTGGGGGGAACCCTTGGCCGTGGTATCGAAGACATTGCCGATCTCGAAGGCCCAGAAGCCACTGCGACCGGCCTTCAGGTTCCGCTGGGCGGCAAACAACAACTCATCGACGAGGCTGTCCCGCAGATGGCTGTAGTCCGCCAGCAACGGGTTCGCCAGAGGCACCCGCCGACTCGGATCCGCACCAGTGCGTTCGGCCTCTGCGGGGCCCAGGGACAGGCTGCAGACCTCTTGTAGGCCTGCAGCAGCTAGCAGGCGACGCAGGCGACGCTCGGCCTCCTGCACCGGAGTCAGACCACCGGGGGCAATGGGATCGGGCAGATGGCTCGCGAAGCGGTCATAGCCCACCAATCGAGCCACCTCTTCAATCAGATCCACCTCCCGCTGCAGGTCCATGGCACGGGCGGGGGGCACGTGCACCAGCCAGCCCTCCTCCGCCTGCTCGAGGCTGCATCCGAGGGCCTGCAGGATGCGTTCAATCTCCGCATCGGCCAGGTCCTCCTCTGCGCCCTCTGTGGTAACGGGGCCGAGCAGGTTGTGCAGCGCATCGCGGCGCAGCTCCAGCGGTTCCTTGGACACTTCGCTGCGTTGATGCAGCCAACGGGATTGGACGGTCGCGCCGCAGAGCTCTTGCAAAAGCGCGACCGCACGATCAGCGGCGCCCAGGGTGACTTCGACCGGAAGACCCTTCTCAAAACGGCTACTGGCATCCGTGCGAAGTCCGAGGCTGCGGGCGCTCTTCCGCACGGTCTGAGGCGCAAACATCGCGGCCTCCAGCCAAATCGAGGTCGTGTCGCCATCGACGGCAGTGGTTTGGCCGCCCATCACGCCGGCCAGGGCGATTGCGTGGTCCGCGTAGCTGACCACCCAGGCGTCCTCGCTCAGGCTGTGCTCCGTGCCGTCCAGGGTGGTGAAGGCTTCTGCAGGGCGTGCAGCCCGCAGGTCAATCGCAGCGGGATCCAACTGGTTTTCACTCAGTCGGGCGAGACGGTCGGCGTCAAAGGCATGTAGGGGCTGACCCTGTTCGAGCATCACCAGATTGGTGATGTCGACCACGTTGTTGATCGGCCGAAGACCCGCGCGCTCGAGGCGGCTCTGGAGCCACCGGGGTGAAGGGCCGACCTGCACGCCAGAGAGGGCCGTCAGGCTGAACAGCCCGCCATCCTCGATCCTGTCTTGGACGTCAATGCCAACGGGCAGGGGGGATGCGGCGACAGGGGCTGCTGCTGCAGGCAGGCTCAAAGAGGCACCGGTCAGGGCGGCCACCTCACGGGCGATGCCGAGCATCGAAAGGCCATCGGGGCGGTTCGCCGTGATCGCCAATTCCAGAACTTGATCGTCGAGACCAAACAGGGGCCCAACGGGACTGCCCACCGGGGGCAAGGTGTCCAGAGCGTCGTCGAGGATGACGATGCCGTCCGAGCTGTCGGCGAGTCCCAGTTCAGAGAGGGAGCAGATCATGCCGCTGCTGGCAACTCCGCGCAGCTCCGCCGGTTTGATCTTCAGATCGACAGCCGGCAGGTAGGCACCCACGGTGGCGACCGCCACGTGGATCCCGGCGCGGACGTTCTTGGCGCCGCAGACGATCTGCAGCGGCTCATCTGCGCAAATGGCAACGGTGCAAACGCTCAGCTTGTTGGCATCGGGATGGGGCTCCCGCTGCTCCACATATCCGACCACCACGCCGGCTGCCCGGGCGGCCAAATCGACGATCTCTTCCACTTCGAAGCCCGCAATCGAGAGCTTCTCAGCCAGGACATCGGCTGCCATATCACAGGCCACCAGCTCCCGGAGCCATTGGAGCGAGACCTGCATCGGACACGTGCAAACAGAGCGTCGACTTTAAAGAGGTAAGACGCCAGGCCTGGTCAGGCGACAAGGTATGGTTGTCCACTGTCCAATCGCATCGCTCCAGCGGCGCAACGTCCTTTATGGCTAAGAACAAGGGCGTCCGGATCGTGATCACTCTCGAGTGCACGGAATGCCGGTCCAACCCCGCGAAGCGGTCTCCTGGCGTGTCTCGTTACACCAGCCAGAAGAACCGCCGCAACACCACTGAACGGATTGAACTCAAAAAGTTCTGCCCGCATTGCAACAAGTCGACGGTCCACAAAGAGATCAAGTGATCTCGGCGGCGTGATCTCCGCGTTCTGCATTTCTTCCCCGTTCAGTCATGCCTACTTCCTTTTTCAAGAAACGCCTTTCACCGATCAAGCCCGGTGAACCGATCGACTACAAAGATGTCGATCTGCTCAAGAAGTTCATCACCGAGCGCGGCAAAATCCTGCCCCGCCGTCTGACTGGCCTCACCGCCAAGCAGCAGCGTGATCTGACCAATGCCGTGAAGCGTGCTCGCATCGTGGCTCTTCTTCCCTTCGTGAACCCCGAGGGCTGATCCCTGGGCGGTGCGGTCTTCCACAGCGGCGACCTCGTCGGTCTGCAGGACTCCCGCACCCCTCAATTCGCCATCGTCGAATCCATCCAGGGCAGCAAAGTGCGGCTCCGGGTTGGTTTTGATGCCAAGCAGCAAGTCGTCCCTCAACGACAACTTGAGCTCATTTGCCCCCTGCCCGCTGGTACCTCGCCACCGCAGCGGCTGGGGGCATTTCCGTGGGCACTGAACCGTGAAGTCCTCAGTGCAGCCAAACCCAGGCCATCCGCTTGGGGCTCAGCTTGGCTTCTGCTCCAAGAAACGGGCGACAGCTTGGATTTGCAGGAGTTCTGCGATCTCGTTTACGGGTCGACAGAACCCATCCAGCTCAGCGCCTGCTGGCTGGCCTTGGTGGGCGAGCAACAGTGGTTCCGTTGGAAGCAGGGCTGTGTTCAGGCCCGCCGCCTTGAGGAACTGAAACCACTGCGGCGTGAACGCCGGCGCCAGGCGATTGCTGAAGCCGCAGAACGCCAATGGCACCTGTTGCTCAAACAACGTCAGCCCATCGAGACCAGCTCCTGCAGCGCTCTACAGCTGGAACGGTTGGAGTTGCTGAAGCAGGTCGCCAGCGGACGGCTGGAGCTGGAGCAGCTCCCGGAGGGGATGCGCCAGAGCTTGAGCCAGCTGCACCTGAGCCAGGAGCGCAGTCAATTGCGTCACCTCCTGGTGGATCTGGGCCAATGGGACCCCCACCAACTGGTCTCGCTCGAGGGAACGGTCTGGAGCAGTGGCTTCTCCGAGGACCTGCTCCAAGAAGCCGAACGGCTCGAGCAAGAGGCCAACCAAGATCAGCCCAGCGATGCCGGCCGCGTGGATCTCACGAGTCAGCGCTGCGTGACCATCGACGACGCGGACACCCGTGACATTGATGACGGTCTCGCGATTGAGACAACCGCGGCAGGGACAACACGCATCTGGATCCACATCGCTGACCCAGGGCGGCTGATTGAAGCCGGTTCGCCCCTGGACCTCGAAGCCCGCAAGCGCGGCAGCAGCCTGTATTTGGCCAAAGGGAACGTGCCGATGTTCCCGGACAACCTCTCCACTGGCGTCTTCAGCCTGCGTGCCGGCCAGCGCACGGCGGCCTGGAGCACCTGGGCGGAGCTGAACGACGACGGGTCGTTGGCCGCCTTTGGTGTGCAGCGCAGTTGGGTCAAACCGATCTATCGCCTGAGCTACGAGGACGCCGACGAGCTGATTGAGCTGGCCCCCCCGCAGGACCGCGACCTGGCCGACCTTGAAGCACTCTTGGGTCGGCGGCGGAGCTGGCGCGTGGCCCAGGGGGCCTTGCAGATGGACCTACCGGAGGGACGGATCCGCTGCCGTGATGGTCAAGCGCAGTTGGAGGTGACGGAGCCGAGCAGCTCACGCCAGATGGTGGCTGAAGCGATGATCTTGGCCGGAGCGGTAACCGCGGAGCTGGCCAAGAAACGCGAGCTTCCCCTGCCCTTCCGCAGCCAATTGCCAGCGGAACTTCCGCCCAAGGCCGAGCTGGAGGCCCTACCCGATGGAGCGGTCCGCTTTGGGGCGATCAAACGCTGTCTGAGCCGGGGGTTGATGGGGACAAAACCCGCCGCCCACTTCAGCCTGGGCCTGCCGGCCTACGTCCAAGCCACGTCCCCCATTCGTCGGTATGGCGACTTGTTGGTGCAACGCCAGTTAGCTGCAGAGTTACCCCTCTCTGAAGAGCAACTGCAAGAGCTCGTCAATGAGATAGACGGCGCGATCCGCGAGGGGATCGGCATTGCAAGGGAAGATCAGCGTCATTGGCAGCAGGTTTGGTTTGAAGCCCAGAAGGGTCAGCAATGGCGCGCGCAATTCCTGCGCTGGCTCCGGCCCCAGGACAACCTGGGCCTCGTTCGCATTGATGAGCTGGCGATGGATCTGGCGGCGGAATGCCCCAGCGGCTCAGAGCCTGGCGATGCGCTCCTGCTTCGCGTGCAAGCGGTCGACTCTCTGCGGGATCAACTGAGACTCAGCGCATCAAGCTCCTGAGACCCAGGCCAAGACGGACGAGACACGCAGCCAGGGGCCCCAGGGGTTGAAGCAACCAAGGAGCTCCACGCTCTTGGACTGATCCAAGCGCTGCAGCCACAGATCGACAGCGGGCTCCAAGGTGATGACCGGCCAGCGCCGCTGACCGAACTGGGGCTGCTCAAGATCGAATGCATAGTCGCCGTTCTCCAGCGGAATGAGCTCCCCATGAAGGCATTGCTGTGCCCGATCCAGGGGTGAGCTGGAGCGGCGAGTCAGCAGCAATGGCTCCGCGGAGCCTCCCAGCCAACAACCGCTGTCAGACAGGAGCGTCGGATCCAGGAGAACGGCTCGTTGACGGCTCGCCCAATTGGGATGATTCCACGCTGTATCCCACAGCGGCACCACTCCGGCCGGAGCAACCGGATCAGCAATCAGGTGCTCCTGCAACAGCGCAACGGGGAGATCAGCGGGCGGTTGACCCAACTCCAGCGAGAGTGCCGCTGCAGCTCCTGCGGCCTGCCCGACGTTGAAGATCAGTGGCTGCAGTCGGGTCGCCCCATTGGCCATGTGGGAGGTGCTGAAGGCCTTGTCGGCAGCCAACACGTTGTCGAGATCGGCGCTGATGAGAGCGCCATAGGGGATGCAGAACGGTGTCCCCGACCAGCGCCCCCCCCAGCGACAGCTCTTCGGCGCCAACGGCCAGTCACCGCCTGGGTAGTGATGATCGTTGGCGTAATTGCCAACGGCAATCGAGGTCAGACGGCCTGCTTCATCAAAAGGAAGCGGGGCCATCGTGCGGCCCGACTGAATCGGCAACAGGTCCTGTTCGATGACGGTCTGGCGACCAATCAAGCGCCGCCCCTCCCGCCAGTAGGGCATGGCGGCGAAGGCCGGGCCCGGACTGCCGGACTCCCTTGGAAAGGCTTCGCCAAGGGACAGCCAACCGTTGGAGACCTCAATAAGTGCCTCTGCAAAGCGGCGGCTGTGCTCCCGCATCTCGAGAAAGAGCCCTGACTCCGCTGATCCCTCAGCGGTGAACGCCCGATCGAGCCCGTGATGCCAGTCGTTGCCGTGGAGCGGCCAATTGAGCATCACCAGGCCACCCGGCAGACGGCCATAGGTGATGGTGTGGCTCAGGCTAAAGCTCCGGCAGGCCTGCTCAAACGGCGAGGCGAGCAAAGGCTTGTCGGAGAGCGGACGCGGGGGGGCGTCGGCCGTCAACTGGCCCATCACCACCCAGGTCGGGGACTGAACCGGTTGGTCCTGAAAGAAGGAGTCGGAGCCCATCCGCGCTCCACTGGGGGCGC